>SIBH01000076.1 GCA_009695285.1 Pedosphaera sp. | reverse complement strand
AGGCAATCGCAAAACCGGACATGCGCAACGTAGCCCTGCGACGGAAGCGGTGTTGCCGTCCGGAGAATGAGCTATCAGCGTTTCGGAGAACGGATACGCCGCTTTGGTCGCACCGTAATTTTCCGGGCGCAAAGTCTTTCGGTATGACGGAGGCGGCGGCAGTCAGCCCGAAAGTCTTTGCGCCTGCCCCCGACGGTCAGCCGGCTCTTGCGGATGACGGTCGGTCTGCTCCCAATCGTGACAGAACTTTGCTGGCGGAATGGAGCGATCCCCTGGTTGAGCGGAGCGCGGCGCGGAGTTTGACTTGGCCTTCGTCGAGCAAGACGAATGACGACCACGGGAACGCGAGCGGGAAAATATTAGTTGACAACTGTTCACCATATAGTTTAAGAGTAATCTCAGTTGACATGAACAAGATCGAATTTCCATTCATTAAAGTGCCGGCAGAGGCGCGGCGGATTGTCGGTGAACCTACGCCGGGGACCAGGCTGTACCGTCGGGAAGGGACGCATGAAGAATGCGGGGAATGGTTCGAGGCGGTCGGCAAGATGTTTGGGGGCGACGTCGGATTGTCTCCGGGCGGCGTGACCATGTATGTGCCGGTATCCCGCGCGGCGGTTCACAAGCGATTGAAAGAGGGGCGGCTCACCGGGTTTACATTCTACGTGACGAGCGAGGAAACAACATTTCTGGGCAAGAAGCGCAAAGCCAAAGAACGTCCTTACATCGTTCTCTCCGTTTCTGAATGCAAGGCGTGGGCCGAGGAGATGAAACGGCGGCTGGGGTATGAGGACGAACCCAAGTCGGAGTCAGAAGCCGAAGGCGCAGACGATTTTGTGGAGAAGGACCCGAAGGACAAGGGCAACAAAGCGGTGGTTTACAAAGACCCGATGAGCCGGGAGGACATAGTTATGCTGGTGAAGGAGACCGCCCGCGCTGTTGTGAAAGAAACCTTGGAAAAACTGGCGCTCAAAAAACGGCGCAAGTAGGAGGGTAGAAATGAACGACCAACCACAGCCACCAAATGACAGCCTGCTTCGGAAGAAGGAGGTGGCTCAGATGCTTGCCTGCTCGACACGCACAATAGAGCGTCTGGTCAGCTGCGAAAAGCTGACTCCAGTGAAAATTCTTGGCGCAATCCGGTTTCGGCTGAGCCAAGTCCAAGCAATCATCAACGGAGGTCTTTATGATTAACAGAATTTTCAAACCAAAAGGCTCGCGCATCTATCGCTGGAGGTATCGGCTGCGGTCCGAGGATACCAAGATCAACGATATTTCGCTGGGCACTTCCGACCGGCAAGCGGCGGAACGGATTTGCGCCGAGAAATTACGCCTGCTCGAACATGAGCGCGCCGGCATCATTCCGCTGAAGGCGGCTCGTGACGCGGCACAACGGAAGCTCACGGAGCATCTGGGCGATTTCCTGGGCGACCTGCGGCGGCGCGGCAAGTCGGAGAAATACCTGGCGAACCTCGAATTTCGGGTTGGGCGGCTCCTTGCCGACTGCGGGTGGAACACCGCGAAAGAGGTCACGGCAGATGCATTCCAAGCCTGGTTGCGCCGGCAGACCGAAATGAAGGACAAGACCGCGAACGATTATTTGGAAGCGGCCCGGTGCTTCTTCAACTGGCTGGTGAGGCTCGGACGCGCCGGATTCAATCCATTGCTGGCGGTTGAGAAGGTGAAGACCAAGGCGGGTCGGGCGGAAGAAATCCGGGCGTTGAGTGATGATGAGATGTTGCGCCTGCTCGCCGTGGCCGGGGAGCGCAAGACAGTTTACTTGATGGCGGTTCACACGGGCCTGCGAAGTTCCGAACTGGCGGCGCTCAAGTGGACCGACCTGCATCTGGACGCCGTCACGCCGTTCGCCAGGGTCCGCGCCTCAACGACCAAGAACGGCAAGTCCGCCGATTTGCGACTGCACCCGGAACTGGTGGCGGCGTTGCGGGAACTCAGGAGCTGTGGCGTGATGGATGATGAACCGGTTTTCAGGCAAATCCCCCGCATCGAGCGTTTTCGACGTGACCTGATCAAGGCGGGCGTTGCGCCGGTTGACGGCATGGGTCGCAAGGCGGTCTTCCATTCGCTGCGGCATACGTTCGGGACGAATCTGGCCAAGGGCGGTGTTGCCAGCCGCGTGGCGATGTCGCTGATGCGACACAGCGATCGTCGCCTGACTGACAAGGTTTACACCGATGAAAACCTGCTCGACACCAGGGGTGCGATTGATTCGCTGCCGGACTACGTCGGGCGAGCCTCCCTAATAGCCTCCCAAAATTTAGGCGCAAGCGGTCAAAGCGTGTCATCGCCTGTCGCAACGAGTGACGGGGAAGAAGTGGATAAAACCATTGCAAACATTGGGGGCAGTCGCGTTCTGACGCTACCTGTCGCAGGGAGCCATTCCGGGAGGAATGGCGGGAGTGGCGGGGCTCGAACCCGTAACCTCTGCCGTGACAGGGCAGCGCTCTAACCAATTGAGCTACACCCCCGCGAAGGGGGTCGGCAAAGTAGGAAAATCGTTTCCTCAAGTCAACGGCGAATTGGGAACTTTTCGGAATCTTTGGAAAAAGAAGATTCGGGCAACAGACGCCAAGGAGGTGGGGGTGGAGAACCCCGCTGAAGAAACGTGCTGCTACCCGAATCAAATCTGGGAAAAACTATCGTCCCGAATTGTTTTGTTAATACGCCCGCCCACTTTTTTTCAAGCCGGTGGGGCACTGGACTCGCCCGTGGGAGTTCGTGCTGGGGCGTGTCTTCGGCTCGGAACCGTCCCGCGATTGGGCGGCTTTGAATCTTTACAACCCCACACCGGACAGATAAATTGCGTCATCCAAAAGCCAGCTTCATAGAGATGCTACCGTCTCAGGCTGGTGCTTTGCTGTAAGGATCAATTATGAGTCAAAAGCACGCCACCGATTCCCGGCCCAAGGCAGCCGGTCACGCGCCGAAGTATCCCGGCGTCCGCATCACCTGCAACGGCAACCAACTCGTCGCGCAATGGGTCGAAACCCGCATCACCGACGGCGGCATCTTCTACCCCATCACGCCCTCGACGGAAGGCGGTGAAATTTACCAGGCATCCTACGCCACCGGCGAACTCAACGTCTGGGGCGGCCAGAAGGTCGCTGCCGAAACCGAAGGCGAGCACTCGGCACAGGGCGGTGCGACGGCGTTCGCGGTCAGCGGCAAACGCGCGGTCAATTTCACCTCCGGCCAGGGCATCGCCTACGCGATGGAGCAGTACTATCACGCGCCCGGAAAATTCTCCACGATGGTGCTCGAAGTCGGCGCGCGCGCGCTGACCAAGCACGCGCTGAACGTCCATTGCGGGCACGATGATTTTTACGGCGCGCTCGACGTCGGCTGGATCATGGTCATGTCCAAAGACGCCCAGCAAGCCGCCGACCAGGCCATCATTCTGCGCAAGGTCTGCGAACTTGCCCTCAATCCCGGCATGAACATCCAGGACGGCATGCTCACCACGCACAGCGAGCGCACCTACCTCGCGCCCGAACCCGAGCTGCTCCGCGAATTTCTTGGCGCGTCAGAGGATATGATCGACTCCCCTACGCCCGCGCAGCGCGAACTCTTCGGCCCAAAACGCCGCCGCGTGCCGGAGATGATGGACTTGAAGAATCCGCTCCTGCTCGGCCCCGTGCAGAACCAGGAGCACCACATGAACGGCGTCGTCGCGCGGCGCAACAACTTCAACGAGCCCATCCTTGGCTTCCTCGAAGGCGCCTTCGCCGAATTCGGCGCGCTCACCGGCCGCACCTACGGGCTCATCCATGAATACAAGTGCGACGACGCGGACACCGTCTTCGTCTCGCTCGGCTGCGCCGCCGACAACATCGAGGCCGCGTGCGATTACCTCCGCGAGCAGCGCAACGCCAGAGTCGGCTCGATTCACATCAACGTCATCCGCCCGTTCCCCGAGGCCGCCGTCATCAACGCGCTGCGCGGCAAGAAAAACGTCATCATTCTCGAACGCACGGACGAAGGCCTCGCCGGCGACAATCCCCTCGCCCGCGACATCCGCGTGGCGCTCGGCAAGGCGAATGAAGCCACCAAGTTTGGCGGCGCGTTGCCCAAGCTGACGCCCGCCGAGACGCCCCGCCTGTTCCGCGGCGCCTACGGCATCGGCTCGCGTGATTTCCGGCCGGAGCACTCCTTGGGCGCATACGAGTTCGCCACCGGCGCCAGCAAACGCAAAGACGGAAAGAGCGCGGCGGACGGTGAATCCTTTTTCCTCGTCGGCGTGGATCACCCCTACTCGGTCATCAGCAAGGACACCCCGTCGCTCCTGCCGGACAAGGCCATCGCGGTGCGATTCCACTCCATCGGCGGCTGGGGCATGATCACCACCGGCAAAAACCTCGGCGAAATCATCGGCGACTTCGGCGAGCTCCTCAAACATCGCGCCAACGAGATCGAACCCGATGGCCGCCTCAAGGAACAGTTGTTCATCATGGCGAACCCGAAATACGGCTCGGAGAAGAAAGGCGCGCCCACGAATTATTACCTCACCGTCGCCCGGGACGAGATCAAGGTGAACTGCGAACTCAACCACGTGGACGTCGTCCTCTGCTGCGACCCGAAGGCGTTCACGCACACCAACCCGCTCGACGGCATCAAAAAAGGCGGCGCGCTCGTCTGGGAATCCAGCGATACGCCCGAAGTCGCCTGGCAGCGGATCCCGGCGCGGCACCGCCAGTTCGTGAAGGACAACAACATTCGCGTCTTCATTTTGCCCGGCTTCGACATTGCCCGCAAAGCGACAAACCAGCCGGAGTTGCAGCTGCGCATGCAGGGCAATTCGTTTCTCGGCGCGTTCTTCCGCGTGTCGCCGTTCCTCAAGGACAACGGCATCACCGAGGAACAATTCTCCGAAACCGTCCGCAAACAATACGTCAAAAAATTCGCCCGCTTCGGCGATGCCGTCGTCACCTCGAACATGACCGTGATGACGGAAGGCTTCTCGCGCGTGCAGGAGATCAAGATCGGCGCGTCGGAAGAACCCGACCGTTCCTCGATGCGCAACGCGCCCGTCGCCCCGCTCAACGCCGGCCCGCTCATCCCGACCGCCGGTTGCGGCACAAGTTGCGGCAGCGGCGGCATCCCGACACCCGCCGAGCAGACACCGCGCTATCAGTTCCAGAAGCTGGCCACGTTCGACAAGGAATACCGCGCGGGCCTCGGGTATCACCAACCCTCCGGGGCGCTCGCATCGCTGGGTGTGATGGCAGCCGGCACCGGCGCCACGCAGTCCAAGTATGTCGCGCGCCGCGAGACGCCGGTTTACATCGCCGAGAACTGCACGCAATGCATGGAGTGCATCACGGCCTGCCCCGACACCGCCCTGCCGAACACGTCCCAGGAAGTCGCCTCGGTGCTGAAGACAGCCGTGACCTATTACGTGACCGACAATGCCGAGCGCCCGAAACTCGCGGCGGAATTGAAGGGCATCGAAGAACGCGCCCGCACAAAGATGAACGAGTCCGTGAAAGCCAAGACCAACCTGCCTTTCAAGACCATCATCCGCGACGAAGTTTCCGCGCTGACCACCATCAGCGACCAGACCAAGGCAGAGTTCACCGGCATCATTGACAAGCTGCCGCTCGCCTACTCGAACGTCCCGGCGATCTTCCGTTCGCTCGAAGGCAAGACGGCCGGCGCAGGCGGCCTGTTCTCCATCTTCGTCTCCGACCTCTGCAAAGGCTGCGGCGAATGCGTGCAGGTCTGCGGCGACCACGACGCGCTCCGCATGACGCGCGAGACGGAAGACTTGAACGCCGAGTTGACCACCGCGCAAATTTTCTCGCGCCTGCTGCCCGACACGCCCCAGAAATTCCTCGGCCTCTACAACGACCTCGACGCCGCGAATTCCCGCGAAGCGGCGCTGCGCAACCACTTGATGGTGCGCCGCAATTACGAGGCGCTCGTCTCCGGCGACGGCGCCTGCGCCGGTTGCGGCGAGAAATCCGTGCTCCGCGCGCTGGCCTCCGTGACCGAGGCCTACATGCGCCCGCTCTATCACAAGAAAGCCGACCGCCTGCGCGGCAAGGCCACCAACCTGGAAAACTCCGGTCTGGAAAAACTCCAGGCGCTCAAGGCGCGCGATGAGAAGGAATACCAGTTGCTCCGCAAGACCGTCGCCCACGTCATCATGGGCCTCGGCGGCGAGAACGACAGGGACACCGCCAAACGCATTGCCGATTACGAGGCGCAGCACGGCGTCATCACCGACGAGCAGATCATTCAGGCCATCGCCGCCGTGATGCGGCAGGACGCGTTCAACCACAAGGAACTCCAGTCCATCGACGAACGCCGGGCCAACGGAATGAGCGTGATGTTCATGGGTGCAAGCACGGGCTGCAACACCGTCTATGGCTCGACACCACCGTCGAATCCGCATCCGTATCCGTGGATGAACTCACTCTTCCAGGACGGCGCGACCATCTCATGGCTGCTCGGCGAATCACTCATCCAAAACCACGCGCGCCGCTCGGTTGCTCCGGAGCGACTGTGCGATTGCCTTCTCGAAAAGACCGAGGACGTGATGACGGAGGCGAATTATTTCACGCTCACTCACCTCGAAGATGCGCTGATGACCGACCAGGAAGTCCGTGAACTCCCGAAGGTCTGGGTGGTCGGCGGCGATGGCGCGCTCGGCGACATCGGGTTCCAAAACGTCTCAAAGGTCATGCTACAAAACCGGCCGAACATTAAAATCCTGATGCTCGACACGCAGGTTTATTCCAACACCGGCGGCCAGAACTCCGACAGCTCGACGATGCTCGGCGGTTACGACATGAACCAGTTCGGTCACGCGTCGCAGGGCAAGCTGATCGAAAAGAAGAACGTCGCCGAGGCGTTCACCAGCGGCCACGGCTCGCCGTTTGTCGCGCAAGTTTCGATGGCCAACGCCGCCAAACTCTACAAGACGATGCTCGACGGCCTCGAATACCGTGGCACGGCCTTCTTCCAGGCCTACACCACCTGCCAACCCGAGCACGGCGTGGGTGACAACATGAGCGCCGAGCAGGCCAAACTCGTCCGTGATGCGCGCGGCATGCCGGAATTTGTCTTCAACCCGCGCAACGGCGAAACTTCGCAGGAAGCCTTCGACCTGAAAGGCAACCCCACGCCGACCCGCGACTGGTGGGCCACCAAATTCAAGGACACGGGCGAGGAATACAACTTCACCGTGGCACACTGGGCCATCACCGAGGGCCGCTTCCGCAAGCACGTCAAGGCCATCAAGGAGGAGGAGGCGCGCGAAATGATTCTGTTCGATGACATGCTCGCGCTCATCACGCAGGACGACGTCATCAACCGCCGCGTGTTCGTGCCCGGCCACCGCTCGAACGTCCCGAACTTCGGCTGCTACATCAAGGCGGACGTGAACGGCAAATTGAAACACTTCGCCGTCAGCCGCCAGATGGTGCTCTTCGCCGTCGAGCGCCGCAAAGCCTGGCGGATGCTGCAAAGCAGGGCCGGCGTGGTGAACAAAGATTACCTCGCGCAGAAAGCCTTCCTCGCGAAAGTGGACAAGGGCGAGATCAGTCTCGCCGACGCCCAGGCAAAAACGCGAGAACTGCTCACGGCCGAACTGGCGAAACTCAACTGAGCCACCCACGATTCCATTTCAGTTCAGTTGCCCCGGCACACGGATAAATGTGGTGGCAGCAGAACTGGATTCATATGCGCACGCCGGCAACCCTGAACACTCACCAGATTCTCACCCGCGACTCGGGTGGACGCCACATCGGCTGATTGGTCTTCACGCCGAAGGCCTCGTAAAATTCAGGGATGTTGGCCAGCGGACCGAGCACGCGCCATTTCGGCGGTGCGTGAACGTCGCTCAGCAGGTTGCGCCGCAGCTTCGCCTCCTGGTCCTGATGCAGCCAGCCCAGCGCGTAACCGAGAAAATAACGCTGGAGCGGAGTCAGCCCGCCGATCTTTTCCCCCCGCCGGTATTGGGCCGTTTTCTTGAACGCGTCGAGTCCCAGCAGCAGGCCGCCGTAGTCGGCGATGTTTTCGCCGAGGCTGGCGCGCCCGTTGATGCGCAGGCCAGGCAGCGGTTCGTAGGCATCGAACTGCCGCACCATCACCTCGGCGCGGTTCGTGAACTGGCTCGCGTCCGCCGCCGTCCACCAGTCCGCCAGATTGCCGTGCGCGTCGAACTGGCGTCCCTCGTCGTCGAAACCGTGCGTGATCTCGTGGCCGATGGTGGAAGCGCCGGCATATCCGTAAACCATCGCATCATCCGCCTCCGCATCCGGCAGGCCGGGGATGGTGAAGATCGCCGCCGGGAGCACGATCTCGTTGTTCTCCGGACGATAGTAGGCGTTGTAGGTCTGGGGAGTGATGGTCCACTCCGCCCGGTCCACCGGCTTGCCGAACTTCGCGATCATGTCGTTGAAACGCCAGCGGGACGCGTTCATCATGTTTTCGCAATACGAATTGGTCGCGATGACGAGCGCCGAGCAATCCTTCCACTTGTCGGGATAACCCACCTTGGCCGTCATCGTTTTCAGCTTGCGCCGGGCTTTGGCCTTCGTGTCCTCGCTCATCCAGTCGAGCCGGTCGATGCGGTCGCGGTAGGCGTCGCGGATGGCTTCCACCAGCCTCGTGTAACGTTTCTTGTTCGCCGCCGGAAAATATTTCTTCACGAAAATCTTACCGAGCACCATGCCCATCGCGCCTTCCTCCGCATCGAGCACTTCCTTCCAACGCGGGCGCGGCTCCTTCTGGCCGGACAACACCTGGCCGTAAAAAGCGAAATGCTCGTCCGCGAACGCCCTGCTCAAATGCTCCGCGTGGCCGGACACCAGGTGAAACCGGAGGTAGTCCTGCAGCACCGGCACCGGCGTCGAATGCAGCAGCTTCTCCAGCGCGCTGAAAAATTCTGGCTGACCCACGATGACGTGGGACGGGCGCAGCTTCCAGCCCGCGAGCCGTTCCTTCCATAGGATTGAAGGCGTGTGTTGCCGCGTCACCTCGCCCGGCGTCATCTTGTGGTAGTTCCGCTCCGGGTCGCGGAGGTCTTCGAGCTTGCGCGATGCGCGGGCGAGTTCCGTCTCGAAAGCCATGATGTTCGCGGCCGCGCCCGGCGCCGCGGCCTCATCGCGGCCCAGCAGCCGCAGGATGCGCGCGATGTGCCGCACATATTCCTCCCGGATGCGGGCGATGCTGGCGTTGGTGTTGAAATAGAAATCCCGCTCCGGCAGGCCAAGCCCGTCCTGCGCCAGATGCACCGCCATCGTGTCGCTGTCCTTCTCATCCTGCGCCACCGAAACGCTGAAAAAGGCCGTGCCCTCCAGCGGCCCCAGCGCGAAGGCCACGTCAAGAATGTCCTGCACGCTCCGCGTCTGATCGATGCGCGCCAGCTCCGGCTGCAAGGGAGCGATGCCCAGCCGGTCGGCCTTCGCAACATCCATCGCCGTGGTCCAGAAGTCGGCGATCATCCGTTGCTCGCTGCTCATTCGGCCGGTCGCCGCCGCGGCCTGCTCGTTGATCTTGCGCAGGCTGGCGTAGAGATCCTCGCGCACCAAGTTCCCGATGCCCCAACCGGATTCCGACGCCGGGATGGGATGACTCCGCAGCCAGGCTGCGTTCGCGTAAGAGAAGAAATCCACTCCTGGATCCACGTTCACGTCCATGTTCGCCCGCAGAAAATCCGCCGCCGGCGCAGCAGGCGTTTCGGCGGAGGAGGCGACGGCAAAGATCGCGAGAATAATCAGCAGCAGGCCCCGCGCTTTGCCACGTGGCGGTTGAAAACGGACGGCCGCGCTCGCTGGCGGCTGGAATTCCGGACCGGAATGTGCCGCAGCCATGTTTCGCGGTGTCACCCAAGCCGGGTCTTCGCTATGTGAGGATGGTTTGAAATTGTTCACAGGCGGATTAAATACCAGCCACAACACCGCGACGCAACGAACGAGGTCGGCGGGCGAAATCTTGCTCGCGCTTCGCCGGAGCGCGCAGGATCAGCCTTCGAAGTGGTCACGGTCTGCGCAAGGGTTGACTTGCCGCTGCCAAACAAAGTCGGCGCGGCCACCAGGAGAACCAGAAACTGCACCACCGCCGACGCAGGCGAGTTACAGGCAACGAGTGCGCCGGGCCGCTCAGTTTTTTTCCGCCGGCACGAGCTTCCAGATTTTCCCGCCGCCCCGCTTCAGACCCGTGGACGCGTTGGTGAGGACGTACAGCTCACCGTCATTGTCCTCGCCGAAAGCGCAGACACACCCATATGCCCGGCCCACGCGCAGCAAATCGACGGACCATCGGCCGCCGTCCTTGCCCGGACGCGCCACGAACAGACGCCCCTGCGGCGTGCCCTGGATGCCGGCCCAGTCGCCATAGACGTAGGCGCCGCTCAACTCCGGCAGCGCGCGGCCGCGGTAGCGGTAACCCCCGGTCACGCTGTTGCCCATCGCCTCGGGATCGCCCTTCCAGCCGCTCACGCTTTTGTAAACCGCCACCGGATCAAGCAATGCCTCGCCACGCAGCCCCTTTTCCGGGCGCGACGTCGGGGCCAGTTCCGGATGCTCCCGGTTGAAACCTTCAAAGCCTTCGCGCAACGGCCAGCCGTAGTTGCCGCCACGCACGATGACGTTCACTTCTTCCCAGCGCATCTGCCCGACATCGGCGACGTAAAGCGCGCGGTCACCGCCGCGATCGAACGACAGCCCCCACGGATTCCGCACGCCATAGGCGAAAATCTCCGGACGCCCGGTGCGGCCATCAGCGAAGGGATTGTCCTTCGGAATCCGATACGCCGTACCGCGCGCCACATCGGGGCCGCTCACGTCCAGGCGCAGAATTTTCGCCAGCAAAGTCTGCGTGCTTTGGCCGTTGCCTTCGGGCGCGTGACCGTTGCCGACATCGTAGCCTTTCGACCCGCCGCCGTCGCCGACGGATTGATAGAGGAAACCGTCCGGCCCGAAAGCGATCCGCCCGCCGCTGTGATTGAAGTAGGGCTTGTCCACGTCGAGGATGATCCGCTCAGAAGCGGAGTCGATCCGCAACGGCTCGGCGGTCGGGAGCGTGAACTCGCTCAGGCGGAGCGTGCAGTCGTAGTTCGTCGGCGCGGTGGCGCGGCGGGGCGCGGTGTAGGTGACGAAGACGCGGCGGTTCTGCGCGAAGCCCGGATGTAACGCCAGACAGAGCAGCCCGCGCTCGTCGAACGAGCCGTGATTGATCTTGGACAGCTTGTTCGTGAGATCCAACACCGGCGCGTCCGCCAGTTTTCCGTCCTTACCGAGCAACCGCACCAGGCCGATCTGATCGACGATCAAGGCCCGTCCATCCGACAGCGGCGCGAAGGCGAGCGGCGAGGTAAGCCCCTCAGCGACCAATTGCAGCGCGGCCGTGGTCGCACCCGGCGCGGGCTGGGCAGGGATGGAGAAGGCGGCGAAGGCTCCGAGCAAGACCGCGACGAGGAGTGACATTTTCATCATGGTGTAAAAGTGGAGCATTCGGACGGAAAGAACGCAACTCAACACCATGAGCACATCGTGACCGGCGTGCCTTTGTTGCCGCACGAGCCGCGGATGCAGGTGAGCACGGCGCGGTTCGTCTAGTCCAACTGCAATTCCCTTTTGGCCTGCGACTAGGGAATGCGCGGCTTGCCGCTGTTGGCGCGCTTGGCGCGTTCAATGATCCGGGCGTCCTCGATGTCCTCGACCGTTTCCCGCATCTGGCGCAGCAAGGTTTTGGCCTAGGCAAGCTGCTTGTTGAGCTGCGTCCAGTTACCCGGCGTTTTGGCTTCTGTGAGAGTGGCATTACTCATAAATGTCTTTTCTGTCGCCGACATCATACACCACGAGGCAAGCGTCCTCCAATTCAAAGAGCGCGCGGTAATTACCGGCGCGCAGGCGGTGCTTGTTCTTGAAGCCCTTGAGTTTTTTGACGTCCCCGGCCAGGTCGTGCTGGCGCGGTCAAGCTTCGTGCCGATCAAACGCCGGGCGTCTTTTGGCAAGGCGAGGAGCTGGGCCAGGGCCGACGGAACAAAATCAATTTAGTAGTGCATGAGACGGCGACGAACCACGAGGCTTGAAGTCCAAATCATTGTGCAAGCGAACAGGAAAAATCCCGCTCAGTCCTTCTCGGGAATCTTTTCCAGCTCAGACCACTGCCACGGATCGGAATGGGCCTTGTCCTTTTCGCGGATGGGGGCGACCTGCTCCGGCATGACCGGCGTGGCTTTGTTGCCCCACGAGCCGCGGATGTAGGTGAGCACGGCGGCGACATCGTAGTCATTCATGGCCGGCCGCCACGGCGGCATGGCGGCGGTTCCGTAATCCTTGCCTGCGACTTTGATCGGGCCGGCGAGGCCGTCGAGCAAGATGCGGATCAGGCGATTGGGGCCGGCGGCGGCGACGATCTCCGACCCGGCCACCGGCGGCACGAAGGTCGAGGGATTGCCGGAGCCGCTGTCCTGATGGCACGGGGCGCAGTTTTTGTTGAAAACCATTTTACCATGCCGCAAAAAATCGTCATCGCCGCTTTTCGGCAGGAGCTCGACCAACTGATTGGTCGAGGTGTAGGGCGCATAGACCAGCGGGCTGAAGCGTCCGCCACGGGTATCGGTAAAAGTGCAGCTCCAGTAGAGCAGCACGGCCAGCAGGCCGGTCAGCCAGATCGGAATGGCGGCGGAGTTCAGGCCGGCGGTTGGCTCAGCCGGTTCGCGGTTCAAAAAAATTTTCTCGTCCGTCTTCATTTCACGGGGGCCGGGGCGTTGGTTCCGGTGGCGGCGACCGGCGGCGGCGCGGTCATCGGCGCTTCAAAAAGCGGCGCGTCGGATTGCAGGCTCATCAGGTAGGCCGCGAGCGCGCGGGCGGCGGGCTTGGGCACGAAGAATTCCGGAGCACCGGTGGTTTTGTCCACGTCCTGGGTGATGCCCGCCGCGCTCAACGAAATGGCCGGAGTAGTTTCACCCGGATGCAGCTTGCGCTGCTCGAAGAGGAAGGAATAGCCCGGCATGGTGGAGTTT
>SIBH01000075.1 GCA_009695285.1 Pedosphaera sp. | reverse complement strand
TCCTCGCGAAATTCCTTTGCGGCCACGGCCTTTTCCAGCGGCTTGTTGGTCGCGGCGATGATCCGCACATCCACCTTGATCGGCTGATTGCCGCCGACGCGCTCGAACGTGCCGCTTTGCAGGACGCGCAAAATCTTTGTCTGCGTCGGCGGCGTCATGTCGCCGATTTCGTCGAGGAAAATGGTCCCGTGATCGCACTGCTCGAACTTGCCGATGCGCTGCGTGCTGGCGCCGGTGAACGCGCCCTTCTCGTGCCCGAATAATTCGCTCTCCAGCAGATTCTCCGGAATGGCCGCGCAGTTGATCGCCAGAAACGGCTGCTCGCTGCGGCGGCTGTGATGATAAATCGCCCGCGCCACCAACTCCTTGCCCGTGCCGCTCTCGCCGGTGATCAGCGCCGTGGCGTCCGAGACCGCGAGTTGGCCGATGAGCTTGAAAACATTCTGCATCGCCTCGGAACGGCCCACGATGCCCAACTCGTAATCCTCCGATTCGAGCAGCGGTTGGTAGGAGACGACCTGCTTCATGGCCCGCGCCGCCGCGAGCGCGCCGGTGACGAGCGTCTTGAGTTTCGGCACGTCGAAGGGTTTCAGCAGATAATCATACGCGCCGAGCTTCATCGCCTCGATGGCCGTCTGCGTGGTGCCGTAGGCGGTCATCATGATGACCGGCAGCTTGGCGTCGATCTGGCGGAGACGGCGGAGGGTTTCGAGGCCGTTGATCCCGCCCATGCGCACGTCCATGATGACGAGATCGGGCTTGAACTTGGGGATGACTTTCAGCCCCTCCTCCCCGCTGGAGGCGGTGGCCAGCTCGATCTCGGCGGAGTCAAAAATGCGACGGAAGGAATACTGCACGTCCGCCTCGTCATCGATTAAAAGTAATTTGTCCATCGGGTTGTCGGTCTGCACCGCGCAGAAAGAATAGCGGGCGGGGCGAAAGAAAACAGCGTATTTGTTTGGGGCAGAGGGCGGGCGGCGATACCCCGCCAGCAAAGGCGGCAAATCTCCCAAATCGCACGGCGCTCGGCCAAGTCCCGCAGGGACGACAGAAACTGCACGCCCGGCTCTGCCGTCCCTCCGGGACTCGTTCGGTGGAACCGCGAACCCAGTGCTAAAGCACTGGGCTATTTTCAAACGTCCCTCCGGGACTGGGGAGCGCGGCGTTGACCCGCTTCGACTCCCGGACGATCAACCCGCGTCGAACACCAAAGTGTCATCCACGTTGAAGCGGCATCAATGCCGCGCGCCAGGACAACGTGCGGATGCGTCCGTCCGGCACATTTGACCCAATCACCTCAACCCGCCTGCGAACTGATCCGTTCCCGCACCCAGGCGCGGGCTTCGTCGACGGTAGTGAGTTCGTCGGCCAGTTGTTTCTCGCGCAGCTCGCCCAGGAGCACGCCCATCGCCGGGCCGGGCGCAACGCCGAGGGTTTGCAGATCGCCGCCGGTGAGGAGCGGCGGGACAAGCGCGGGCTGGCGCGCAAATTCCTCGGCTTGGGCGACGAGAAAATCGTGAACGTCCAGCCGCCGGTGCGAGCCCAGGCAGTCGAGCCGGTGCAGGGCGAGTTCCAGCGGGAAGGTGGGCCGCAGCAGCAGCCGGCGCAGGGTCGCCTTGCGCATCTGCGGCGCGTCCTTGAACTGCATGTGATGCCGCACGACAAGCGCGACGTCCTCGGTCTGTTTCCGGGGAAACTTCAGCCGTTGCAAAATGTCCTCCGCCATGTCCGCGCCGATCTTCTCGTGGCCGTAGAAATGAATCTTGTCGCCGTCGCGCGAGGCGGTGACGGGTTTGGCGATGTCGTGCATGAGCACGGCCCAGGGGAGCAGCGGATCGGCGTCGGGCGGGAGCTGCGCGAGCATCAGGCGAAGGTGGTTGAAGACGGTGCCTTCGGGATGGTAGTCGGGGGATTGCTCGCAGGTCACGGTGGCGGCGAGTTCGGGCAGGATGGGCGCGAGGAGGCCGGCTTCGCGCAGGAGTTCGAGGCCGCGCGCGGCTTGCGGAGCGGCGAAGAGCTTGATGAGTTCCTCGCGAATCCGCTCGGCGCTAATGAGGCGGATCTTCTCCGCATGGCTCTGGACGGCGGCGAGGGTGTCGGGATGAATCTGGAAATCGAGCTGGGCCGCGAAGCGCACGGCGCGGAGCATCCGCAGATGGTCTTCGGCAAAGCGTTCCTCCGGCGCGCCGATGGTCCGGAGAATTTTCGCGCGCAAGTCCGCCTCGCCGCCGACCCAGTCGTGAAGTTCGTCGCGCAACGGATCGTAGAAAAGGCCGTTGATGGTGAAGTCGCGGCGCAGGGCGTCGGCCCGGGCGTCACCAAAGCTGACTTGTTCGGGGCGCCGGCCGTCCTGGTAGTCGGACTCGGCGCGGAAGGTCGCGACCTGGAACTCGTGATGATTCTCCACGACGATGACGACGCCAAATTTGCGCCCGACGGGAACGGTGCGCGGGAAAAGTTTCTCAACCTGCTCGGGCAGCGCGTTGGTGGCGATGTCGTAGTCACCGGGTTCGCGGCCGAGGAGGAAGTCACGCACGCACCCGCCAACCCAGAACGCGACGAAACCGGCGGACTGGAGGCGGCGGACGATGTCAGTGGCGATGGAGCGCATGGCGTAGTTGAGAGTTGAGAGCCGGAAAGGCTCGTGTTGTTTCTGCCCTCAACCCTCAACTCTCAACCTCCTCTCCCTCGGTCAGGTGATGCTTGTGTTTGAACATCAGATACACCACGCCGCCCACCAGGCCCCAGGCGAGGCTGCCCCCGAACGCCAGCAACGAAAGCGAGAGCGCGGGCGTGGCCGTCACGCCGATGGTCGGGGCGGCGAGCAGTTGGACGAAAAGATTTTCTCGCACCCCCAGTCCGCCGGGCGCGAGCGGCAGCGCGGAAAGGCAGATGACCGTCGGCACCACGAGGCAGAGCGCGAGGAAGGGCACGTCGGCCTTGGGCAGGCCGCGCGCCAAGACATAGAACTGCAGGACGCAGAGCAGATTCAACAGCGTGGACAGGGCGAACGCGCGCCGGACGAAACCGCGGGCCTGGCCGAACTTGCGGCACGAGTCGAGGGAGCGCTCCAACCAGTCGCCTTTCGGCAGCCGCCGCAGCCAGGTCCGCGCGCCGCTCCACTGCTTCGACACGCCGCCGCGAAAGGCGAGAAAGACAAAGCCGCTCGCCACCGCCGTCATGGCCACGATCACGGCCGCCGAAGTGCGCAGGCCGCTTTGGAGAAACAGCGCGTAGTTTGGCAGAATTATGAGAGTGGCAAAGATCAGCATGGCCCACAGACCGAGGACGCGGTCCACGAACACCGTGACCACGGCCTCGGTTTTCTGGTGATGCGTCTCGCGTGCGGCGCAGTACGCTTTCATCACGTCGCCGCCGGCCGTGCCGAGAAGGAAGGAATTGAAGAAGTGCGCGACGAGAGAAATTTCCGCGACGCGGCTGAAGGGCAGGTCCAATCCCTGCACGCGCAGCACCATGTGCCAGCGCGCCATGCCGAGGAGGAGCGTGCCGCCCATGAGCGCGAGCGAAACGCCGAACGCGACGGGACTCACGCTGCGGAGTGTCTGCCAGAGCGCGGGCGGGCCGTATTGCCAGCCGTATCGCCACTGTTCCTGCCGGGGCGGCGCCTGCTCCTTGTTCCAGATGACGGGTTGGTTGTTCTCGATCAATGCGCCGCGTCCGGCCAGTTCGCGGGCTTCGTTGACAAAGATGGAGTGAAAAATCCAGACGAGCAGCAGCGCGCCCACGGCGATGCGCCAGCCGGCGCTCCAGATTTTTTTGCCCACGCTCACTCCGGTCCCCAAAGTTGCTTGATGTGGGCGATGCCAGCCTTCGCCGCCTCCAAAGGCACGGACGGACTCAGTTCAAAAACCTTGATGTGCCCGGGGCGGACGAACGGCTGGAGCGCGGTGAAGTTGACGCAGCCGGTGCCGGGCTCGCGATGATCGCGTCCTGGAAACTCCACGTCGTGAATGTGAAACCCGGCGAGGCGGTCGGCGAATGATTCGAGATGGAGCGCGTGGTGGATGAAGCCGAGATTCTCCTTGATCTGCGCGTGGCCGGTGTCGTGCCAGTAGCAGACGGTCGGGTCGGAAAACTCCTTGAAGAAGAAGCCGAGGTCGCTTTCGAGCGGGATTTCCTCGAGCGCCTCGCGGTTCTCGACGCCGAGTTTGAGGCCGAGCTTTTTTGCCTCCGGCACGAGCTGGTGGAGAAACTCGTGGGCGCGGGCGACGTAGGCCTCCTTCTTTTCCTCGCGCTTGAGGGAGGCTTCCTCGCAGAGTTTTTCGTACTTGGGCGTCTCCTTCTTGCCGGCGCGGATCAGGTCCACCAACTTGTCGGTGTAATCCTTCATGTCGATGGATCCCATGTGCAGGACGACGAGTTGTGCGCCGAGGCGCGCGGCGGTGTCGAGCGTGACGAGGCTGTGCCGCCAGGCGTTGTTGCGCTCGCGCTTATTCTCGGCGGTAAACTGGAAGACGTTCGGCGCGGGGCGGTCGATGCCCATCGGGAGCGGGCAGAAGTTGTGGAGCGTGGAAATTTTGATCACGCCCGCGTCCACGGCGTCGATGATGCCGGGGAGGAGGCTGATGCGGATGCCGTGGCTCAGTTCGGCGAATTCGAAGCCGAGGCCGCGAATTTCCTCGAGCATCGAGCGACCGTCGATGTGGCGCTGGGAGTTCCAGCAACTGGAGAGTGAATACATGATGAAACAGGCCGGGTGCGGCCTTTCAAAACCACACCCGGCCGTCGGAACATTACGAATTACAGGTCTGCGTAGCGCGCACTCAACATCGCGGAGAAACGGGCGGCCTTCATTTTACGGCGCTTGCGTTCGCTCGGCTTCTCGAAATGCCGGTGGCTGCGGACTTCCTTCAAGGTGCCTTCGCGGTCGATCTTTTTCTTCAAACGCCGCAGGGCCTTGTCCACTGGTTCGCCTTTTTTTAGCTTAATCTCGGTCAAACTGATTCACTTCCTCTCGGAGACATTGGGGGCAAAAGCCGGCGGACATCGCCGTCTTTCCCGCAAGTCAGGGCCGGGAGCCTAGCGGTCTCGCCGGGCGTGTCAACCGGCAAAAAATCGAAAGCAGCTTGCAATCAACCATCCTGCCCCGCATCGTTTGCGGATGGGTCTGCCAACTGAACCAATCGCATTTAGCGTCGAGCAAATTGAACAACTGAACCGCAAGCTTGCCACTTGCGGCATGATGTGAACAACAACCTGTCCCTCATCGTCGCCGCCAGCGAGCTGATCCGCTACAATCCCGACATGCTCAAGGGCATGTCCGCGACCCTCGTCGAGCAGCCGCCGAAAATTTCCGAGCATCTCGCCAAGTTCTCCGGCGAGCTGGACCAACTCCTCGGCATCACCCGGCCTTGAGCGGCGCTCCCTGTAACCCGGCCCGGCGGCGGGCCGTCTTTCGGTCCATCGGCGGATGAATGGCCGCCTGAAAAACGAAGACTATGAAACCGATCACCCTCATCCAATGCTCGCTCGCCCTGCTGCTGGCGACCACCACCCTCCCGCACCTCCGCGCCGCTGACGAGCCGCCGGCGCCCGACAAGAAACCGGCCCGCGAGGATGTCAAAAATCCCTCCCCCGAAGAGCGCGCCGCCCGGCTGAAGGAATGGCGGGAAAAGACCGGCGGTCCCGCCGGCGAGGCCCTGCAAAAGAAACGCGAGGAACTGAAGAACCTCACCCCCGAAGAACGCGAGGCCAAGCGCAAGGAATTCCGCGACCGCTTCGACAAGCAACTCGCCGAGCTTCGCAAAAAGAAGGCCGACGGCACCATCACCGCCGAGGAATCCAAAAGCCTCGAACGCATGGAGCAGATCAGCAAACGCTTTGAACAAGGCCGGCCCGAGGGCGACCGTCCGCCCGGATCGCCGAAACCCCGTGGCGACGGCGAAGCCCCGAAGGACAAGCCTCGTCCACGCTGAGGGCCACGTGCGGAACCGCCCAACCATTCAGAACCCCCGTGCCGTGCGGCGGCTTTCGGCTTTTTCCCCCGGCTGAAGTTTGCCAACCTTGCCGCCCATGGACCCCACCGACCCGGAGCTGATCGCTGCCGTGCTGAAAGGCGACGCGGCCAGCTTCGAGCCGTTGGTGAAAAAATACCTACCACGCGTCTTCGCCACCGCCCGCCGTTACGCCCGGCGCGACAGCGAGGTCGAGGACATCGTCCAGGAGGTCTGGAGCAAGGCGTTCCTCAAGCTCAGCTCCTTTCGCGGTGAAGCCCCGTTCGAGCACTGGCTGATGCGGTTGGCCGTCCACACCTGCTACGACTTTCTTCGCGCCCACCAGCGCAACCGCGAAACCTCCTTCACCGAACTGAGCGACGCCGAAACCGGCTGGCTCGACCGCTACGTGGCCGACCCCGACGACGCCAGCGAATCCGCCGCCGCCGCCAAGCAGCTTGTGGCCCGGCTGATGGAGATGCTCTCCCCGCCCGCGCGCCTCATCATCACCCTGCTCGAAATCGAGGATAAATCAGTCAAGGAAATCTCCGCCCTCACCGGTTGGTCCGTGCCGCTGGTCAAGGTCCGGGCCTTCCGGGCGCGGGCGGAAATGAGAAAGTGTCTGACCAAAATCACCCGTGACAAGTACCTGTAACCGCGCCGGGCGGGCTGCCGTCTGTTGAACCGTTGGATTATGAATACGACCGAACTGCAAAAAAAACTGATCGCCGCCGCGCGCTCCATGGCAGCCGACGAACGCGTGCCCTACGCCTTTGAAAAGCGCATCATGGCCCGACTGGATGCGGTCAGACCGCCCGATGTCTGGTCGCTTTGGGGCAACGCCCTCTGGCGCGCGGCCGTCTCCTGCGTCGCCGTCACCCTCCTGACCAGCGCCTGGATGCTCTGGTCCGATCATGGTTCCAGCACGCATGGTGACTTCTCGGAAGAACTTGAAACAGCCGTCCTGGTCGCGGCCGATTCGGCGGACGAAACCTGGTGAACTCCTGGAAAGTCATCTTGGCCACGCTGGTCATCTTCGGTGCGGGCGTCATCACCGGCGTGCTCGTCATGAAAAAACCCACTCCCCCGCCAGTGATTGTCCCTCCGCCTCCGGTCCGGCCGCCCAGTGTGGATGCGCAGCGACGCTTGCAGGATCGCATGAAGCGGGAGATGCAGCTTTCGCCGGAGCAGACCGAAAAGCTGGAGAAAATTTTCACCGAAAGCCGCGAGCGCATCAAAATCATCTGGAACCTCCTCGGCCCGGAGCTGCAGACCGAGCATCGCAAAGTGCTCGAAGAAATCCGCGCCGAGTTAAACGACCAGCAAAAGAAAAAACTCGAGGAGTTGCTCAAACAGACGCGCCGGGGAAATCTCAACACGCCCAGCGGCGGACGTCATCCGTCCGGCGAACACCGCCCCGGCGGCCCGCCCTTCAACACCAATTCCCGCCCCGCCAACCCCGGCGACGAAACGCCGCCCAATCCCCCGTCCGTCCGCCCGTCGCCGCCTGACTCGTAGCGGCGGGCCTCCGGCCTGCCGTAGAGCCGTGGCGTCTCGCCAGGCGGACGGCGGCGTGGTGAGCGGATGGGGCGTCGAGTTGAACTTGTGTTCCGAAAAGTTCGCGGCCCCATCCGAGCGGCGGGACGCCAGCCCTCTACGTCAGGCGGGACGCCCGACACCACACCACCCATCACCGGCCCCACCGGCGCAGCCGCAGCGCGTTGCCGATCACCACCAGATCGGACAACCCCATCGCCAGCGCGCACAGCACCGGGCTTAAAAACCCCAGCGCCGCCAGCGGCACCCCGGCCGCGTTGTAAAAAAAGGCCCAGAACAAATTCTGTTTGATCGCGCGCAACGTCGCCCGCGCCAGCCCCAGGCTCTCCGGCACCGCGCGAATGTCCGCCTTCAGCAGAATGATGTCCGCCGCCGCGCGCGCGATGTCGCTCGCGCGGCTTACCGCAATCCCCAGATCGGCCTGCTCCAGCGCCGGCGCGTCGTTGATGCCGTCGCCGACGAACGCCACTTTTTCCCCGCGCTCCTGCAGCCGCCGCACGAAGCCGGCCTTCTCCTCCGGGCGCACCTCGGCAAAAACATGCTCCGCGTCGATGCCCGCACCCGCCGCGACGGCCCCCGCCGTGCGCGCATTGTCCCCGGTGAGCAGCCAGACTTTTTGCCCGCCGCGCCGCAGCTCCGCAACAACCTCCGCCGCGCCCGGCTTGAGCGAATCCTCGACCGCGATCAGCGCCAGCAACGATTGGTCGCCGGCGAGTCCCAGCACCGTCGCGCCGCGCCCGCTCCACTCCGTAAAAAATTTATCACTGCGCGTGATGTCCACGCCCGATTCCCGCAGCCAGCGCAGCGAGCCGAGCCGCAGCCGGGCCGGACTGGCCGCGCTCCGCACCGCCTCCAGGCCCGCGCCGCGCACCTCGCGCCATTCGGTGAACGGGAAATCCTCCGCGTGCAGCCGGGCGACCGCCTGGCTCAACGGATGATTCGAGCGGCGCGCGAGGGCGGCGGCCAGTTGCGGCGCGGCGGCGTGTCCGTCGAAAATCTCGCAGCGCGCCACCGCCGGTTTGCCCTGCGTGAGCGTGCCGGTCTTGTCGAAGATCACGCTCGTGATCGTGCCCGCCTTTTCCAGCGCCGCGCCGTCGCGGATCAAGATGCCGCGCTCGGCCGCCGCGTTCGTTCCGGCCATGATCGCCACCGGCGTCGCCAGGCCCATCGCGCAGGGACACGCGATGATGAGCACGGCGGCGGCGTGGACCAGCGCCGCCGCCAGCACGGTCTCCGGCAGATGCACCGGCCACAAATATCCCGCCAGAAATTCCGTCACCTGCCGCAACTGCTCCGGCCAAAGCCCCCACCCCAGCGCCGCCGCCAGCGCGACCAGCACCACCACCGGCACGAACACGCTACTTACGCGGTCGCCCAGCCGCTGGATGGCGGCGCGGCTGTTTTGCGCACGCTGCACGGCAGCGATGATGTGGGCCAGCGCGGTCGCCTCGCCGGTTTCGGTCACGCGCATCAGCAGCCGGCCGTTCACGTTCACCGCGCCGGCGTAGAGTTTTGCGCCGGCGGATTTGTCCACCGGCACCGCCTCGCCCGTGAGCATCGACTCATCCACGGCGGACGCGCCTTCCGCAATTTCCCCGTCGGTCGGCACGCGGTCGCCCGGCTTGAGAATGATGATGTCGCCGGCCCGCAGCTCCCCGACCGCCATTTCCCTCTCGCCCCCATCGGGGGTGCGGCGGCGTGCGAGCGGCGGCGCGAGGTTGAGCAATTTTTTCAGCGACCCCGCCGCGCGCGCGCTCATCCGCGCCTCCAGCCAATGGCCGGTGCTGATCAGCGCAATGATCGCCGCCGACTCCATGAAATAAAGATGCGTGTGCCCGCCGCCGCTGAACAACGCCCACACGCTGTAGGCGAACGCCGTGGTCGAGCCGAGCGCGACCAGCGTGTCCATGTTCGCGGCACGGATCTTGAGCTGACGCCACGCGCCGCGATAAAACGGCGCGCCCGCGAACCCCTGCACCGCCGCGGCCAGCGCGAAGGCCAGCCATTGAAACCATCGCTCCATCGCCAGGCCGAAAACCCATTCGCCCAAAATCAGCGGCACCGTGCCGAGCAGCCCGATCCACAAGTTCATTCTCCAGCCGGATAATTTTTTTCCGTCCTCACCCGCCGCGCGGCTGGCGACGAGTTCCGCCTCGTAGCCGGCCGCCTGAACGGCCCGCACCGCCGCCGGGACATCGGCGGCCGCGCCGGCCTGCCAGCGGACCAGCGCGGTGCCGGCGTCGAGCGTGACTGAGGCGCTGGCCACGCCCGGCACGGCTTGCAACGCCTCGGTGACGTGGCGCGCGCAGTTGCCGCAGGTCATGCCGCTCACGGAAAATTCGCTGGGCGATGGCGGAGTGGTCGCGTAATTGGTTTGCATTCGGCTCCGGCGCGGAGCGTCAAAATAGTAGTCGAGTAATGCTGGAAATACAGTTTAATGCCCCTGTCACCTTGAAACTGGCCCGAACAAAACTGTTGCTGCCATTTGTCGCCTGGCTGGCCGCCACCGCCTGCGACGCGCAAACCCCCAAGCCGGCCAACCTACCGCGCGAGGCCGCTCGGGGCGTGCTGCAGGTCGGGCACATCACCAATCCCCGTCTCACGGAATGTTCCGGCGTCGTCGCCAGCCGCCAGTATCCGGGCGTTCTTTGGGCGAACACCGACGGTGGCGGCGGCAAAAAGCAATTGCTCTTCGCGATCAGCCGCGAAGGCCGGACAAGCGCCGAGTTTTTTGTCACGGGCGCGACCCTCAGCGACTGGGAGGACATTGCGATCGATGACCAAAAACATCTTTACGTGGGCGACCTTGGCAACAATGACACCGCGAAAACGCAGATCGCCGTTCATCAAATCGACGAGCCGGATCCCAAATCGCGCGTGCCTTCCGTGAAAATTACCCGCACCTGGCAGTTGCGTTTCCCCGCGAAGCCCTTCAACTGCGAAAGCCTTTTCATCTGGCAGACCAACGGCTACGTGATCTCCAAGGTCTTCGACGGCGAACGCGCGGAAATTTACCGTTTCCCGCTCGATGAACAGAAGCAGCCCTTCATCCTCGAATTTGTCGCCCGCCTGAAAATTGAATCACCGGTCACCGGGGCCGACCTTTCCGCCAATGGTAAACAACTCGGCGTGGTCAGTCACGCCGGGGCTTTTGTCTATCGCATCGACGGGGAGGTTGCGGGGGTCGGCCGGGCCAAACCGGCCTACGTCAAATTCGGCCGCCAGCACATCGAGGGCTGCACCTTCGTGCCGGATGGGATACTAGTGACCTCGGAAGCGCGCAGCGTGTTTCTTTTCACCAACGCCCCGTTCCTGCCGGTCCAGTGACGCCGGAGCCTCTGATGAATTTTCCCGCCGGTCAAAAATGGTTTTCCTGGAAGCGTCTGCTCGGCCTAGGCGTCACCCTCGCGCTGCTCCTGTTTGTCTTCAGCAAAATTGATCGCGCCGCCGTGTTCGGCGCGCTGCGGCAGACGCGCTGGCCGTGGCTCGCCGCCGGATTTTTCGCCTATGCCCTCGCGCTTTTCTTTGGCGGACTGCGCTCGCACATTGCGCTGCGCGCCACCGGCTGTTCCGTCAGCACCTCGGCCAGTGGACGGCTTTTTCTCATCGGCCACTTTCTTTTCGTCGCCCTTTTCGGTGCGGCGGGTAGCGACATCGCCAAGTCCGCGCTCTACGCCCGCTGGTTCCGCTTCGGCCTGCCGGAAGTGCTCGCCGCCGCGCAACTCGACCGCGCGCTCGGCCTCGGGGGCAGCATGCTGACCTTTTCGCTTGTCGGCGCGCTGGCCCTGGCCACCGGTGGATTTGCCGTGCTTGTGCAAGGCGAGACGCCGGTCGCCGGACGATGGACTGCTCTCCTGCTCGGCCTCGCACTCATTGCCTTCCTGCTGCTCATGCTCTGGAAACCCAAGGGCGACGATCCCGTTGCGCGGACTCTGCGGGCGCTGCGTTTTGGCGCGGGCCGTCTGGCCTCGACCCCTCGGCTCGCCACGCCGGGATTGTTGTTTGCGCTCCTTGCGCAAATCGCCCTGAGCACTGTCTTCGCGCTCTGCCTCGCGGCGGTTTCCTCCGCTCCGCTGCCGTGGGCTCGGCTGGCCTGGACGTTTCCCGCCATCACCATGATAAGCTGTCTGCCGTTCACTTTCGCCGGCGCGGGGGCGCGCGAGGCCGCTGCCCTGAGTCTGCTCGGACTCTTCGGCGTGCCGGCGGGCGAGTGCGTCGGCGCCGCGCTGCTGACGCTCGTTTTGAAACTGACCTGGGGCGGACTCGGTGCGGTCAAGTTCTGGCGCGAGGAAATATTGACCGCGAAAAATTCCCAACGCCCGATGCCGTGCACCATCTCCGTCGTTATTCCGGCGATCAACGAATCCACCTCACTCCCCGCAACCATCCGCTCCCTGCGTGCCGTTCCGGAAATCACCGAGATCATCCTCGTCGATGGCGGCAGCAAAGACCCGACCCGCGAAGTTGCCGCGCAACTCGGCTGCCGTGTTTTCACCAGCCCGCCCAGTCGCGGCGGCCAGATGCGGCTCGGCGCGGCCCAGGCTGTCGGCGACGTGGTGCTGCTGCTTCATGCCGACACCACGCTGCCGCCCGAGGCGGGCCGGGCCGCGCTGGATTGTCTGCGCGACGCGACGGTGGTGGCGGGCGGATTTTGGAAGGTGTTTCGTGAACCGACCTTCCTGCTGCTCGGCTCGCGCTGGAAATGCGCGCTGCGCCTGATGCTGAGACACCGCATGGCCGGCGATCAGTCCATCTTCATCCGCCGCGAAATTCTCGAACAGATCGGCGGCGTGCCGGACATGCCGTTGATGGAGGAATTTGAGCTGTGCCGGAAACTGCGCCAGACCGGAAGGCTCGCGCTGGCCGACGCGACCATCGTCACCTCGGCGCGGCGTTTCCAAAAACTCGGCGTTCTCCGCACCTACCTCCGCATGTGGTGGGTGACGGAACTCTACCGCCTCGGCAAATCTCCCCAGGAGCTGCGGAAAATTTACGAGCGGGAGTGATGAAGCAATCGAACGCGTCCTGATGCTGGAAGGAGCGCGGCTGTGTCCCGCATCGGCGGGACCAGTCGCAGCGCGTGGAGAATTCAACCACCCAGGCCCGTGAAATCTGGCGTGTTCGCAGCCGTTTCATTAACACCCCGCTGAAGCGGGGTGTTAATGAGATGGAAAACGGAGCCGTTCAAAAACTGAGATGCGTCCCGTCCGTAAACTCTGACGAAAACCCATTGGACAGCCAGTTTACCCGGCCTACACTTCGCCCATGACCGCCGTCACCATCACCCATCTGGAGATGCGCTCGCCGGCGGAGCTGCGCCCGAAACACGGCGGCGATCCGCGCTTCACGATCCGCGAATGCACTGTGAAGGATTGGCAGTTCAATCGTTTCTGTTACCTCGCCGTCGGAGCCGCGTGGGCGTGGAACGACAAGCGCGCCTGGACTGACGAGCAGTGGCGCGCCTACGCCGAGTCCGACCGCCTGCGGACGTTCGCCGCCTGTTTCGACGGCTCGCCGGCCGGTTATTTCGAATTGCACGGGGGCGACGGTAACGAAATCGAGATCGCCTACTTCGGATTGTTGCCGGGCTTTCAGGGCCGGGGTTTCGGCGGGGCGATGCTCACCTGTGCGCTGGAAGAGGCGTGGAAATCGCAGCCCCGGCGCGTCTGGGTTCACACCTGCACCCACGACCACGCGGCGGCGCTGCCAAATTACTT
>SIBH01000074.1 GCA_009695285.1 Pedosphaera sp. | reverse complement strand
GAAGGCAAGGGCGAAAAAGGTGAAAAGGGTGCAGGCGAAAAATCTCCTTCACTTGGAGAGTTGGCCAAGCAGGAGGCCGAAGTGAAAGCGGCAGTGGCAGCATTGGCCGCTGCGGCGGAAGCCCCTCCCGCTGGTTCGAATGAGACCGCTGCCGATCAGTTGGCCGAGGCCGCCACGGATGTTGGCCCGGTCGCTGCCGGAGAATCGGGTCCATTGCCCGCCGCCGCCCAGGCCGCTGTCGAGGCGGCGCAAGCTTCCTTGAGCCAGGCCGCCGCCCAGGCCGCCGCCGGCCAGTCGGCCGCCGCTCAGGCCAGTGCCGCTGCCGCCGCTCAATCTTTGGCCGAGGCCAAGGCCGCGCTGGCGCTGGCCGAAGCTGGTTTGGCCCAGGGTGAAGGCGAGCCAAGCGAAGGTGAAGGCGAGCCAAGCGAAGGTGAAGGCGAGCCAAGCGAAGGTGAAGGCGAAGGCGAAGGCGAAGGCGAGGGAAAAGGCGAGGGCGAGGGAAAAGGCGAAGGCAAAGGCGAGGGAAAAGGTGAAGGCAAAGGCGAGGGAAAAGGTGAAGGCAAGGGCAAGGGCAAGGGCAAGGGCAAGGGTAAAGGCAAGGGCGAGGGCGAGGGTGAAGGCCAGGGCGAGGGCAAGGGTAAGGGCAAGGGCAAAGGGACGCCCGGTCCTCGCGGGAGCGGTGATGGCGGCAACTGGAACGGTGCCGGTGGCGCTGATGGTCCGCGCCGCTCGGTGGCTGGCACCGGACAATTTACCGCCTTGCCCAAGCGGGACCGCGCGGCCATCCGGCAGTCCCAGCAGGAAAAGTATCCCCAAGAATACGGCCCGCTCATCGAGCAGTATTTGAAAAACCTGTCGGATCAGGCGGGCCAATAATTCGGAGCATTTTAACATGAAATTCAACATTCTTTTCTTGGGCGCGTCCTTGCTGGCCGGCCCGGTGTTCGGCGCGGACAGCGGCCCGGCGGCGGTGCGGGACACCGTGACGGTGGACGCGAAGACGGAGTTGGTCATCAAGGGGGCGTTGAAATGGCTCGCCACCAAGCAGGCTCCCAACGGGGCGTGGGGTGTCGAACCGCAGGAGTTGCAGCATCCAGTCGCGATGACGGCATACACGCTGATGGCGTTTCAGGCGGCCGGCCATCTGCCGGGCGAGGGTGAATACGCAAAGAATGTTTCCCTCGGCATGCAGTATCTGCTCGACTCGGTCCAGCCTGATGGGTTGATCGGCAATCGCAACGACGGGCAATACATGTACAGCCACGGGGTGGCCTCCATCGCCCTGGCGGAATTATACGGGCAGACCAAATCGGCCGCCGCCCGGCCCAAGCTGGAGAAAGTCATCAAGGTCATCGTCAGTTCTCAAAACGAGGAGGGCGGCTGGCGTTACCGGCCCGTGGCGCGTGAGGCGGACATCTCCGTGACCGTGCTGCAGGTGGTGGCGTTACGGGCCGCCAAAAATGGCGGCTTGGACGTGCCGCAGAGCACCATCGACAACGCCGTGAAATACGTGAAGCGCTGCTTTCATCCGGGCACTGGCGGGTTCACCTACCAGCCCGGGCAAAGCCCCGGCTTCGCGCGCACGGCGGCGGCCATCTATTCCCTCCAGGTCTGCGGACTCTACGACGATCCCCTCGTCAAAAAGGGTTCGGACTATCTGATGAAGGAGTACAAGGAAGGACAGACTGAATACTGGACCTACGGAAATTTTTACGCAGCCCCGGCGCAATACATGCAGGGCGGTGAGACGTGGGCGAAGTGGTATGGCAAGCTCAACAAAACGCTGCTCGCCAAGGTCACGACCAAGAATGACACCTCGTTTTGGGATCATGCCAAGACCGGTTTGGATGGCGGGGGCGCCGTCGGCCCGGTTTATTCGACCGCGGTTTACACCATGATTCTCTCCATGCCCTACCATTACATTCCGCTCTACCAGCGGTAGTCGTGGCGCGGGCGGTTCTGCGGGCGGAGGAGTTGTTTCCCCCATCGTTGCCTTGGCCTGCGGGCAAAGAAAACTTTCTCGACGCCAGGCCGGACTGGGTTGTTTAGTCAAGTCGGGCCGGGCTGGGAAGCAGAACTGACAATGAACGCATGGGGCAAAGGTTGTGATGATCGGAAACAGGCTGGGATGGCGCGGTCGGGCGCGGCGTCCACCGGCCGGAGTTTTTTTTCACAATCCCCCCGCCGCGCGCGCGAAAATCAGGCCGTCCGGGTGGCAGGGTTGAGGTTTCTATGCTCCGGTTTAACGACGAATTCATTCCCCCCGGAGCCGGCGCGGCGCTGACCGGTCTCGACCAGTTGGCCTGGCTTTTTCAGCACGGTCGTCCCACCGAAAAGGAGCCGGCGCTCCGCCGGTTGATTCTCGCCGCCGCCGAGTCGGTGCTTGCCGCCTGTCTGGCCGCCACCGACCTCGCCACCGTGCAACTCGCCGCCGCCGGCTTTTGGGAATGCGGGCTTAACGAAAAAGGTCCGGAGGCCCGGAGGCGCAAGGACGAGGGCGTTGAGCGTCTGTCGGCGGGCGATCTGGCCGGCGTGCAAAAAATCTTCCACGGCCTCTCCGTGAAACATCCCGACTGGGCCGAGGCCATCAACAAAAAGGCGACCGTGCTCTACCTGCGCGGGCGGGCGGGTGAAAGCCTCGCGCTCTGCCGCCGGGTCGTGGAGATGAAGCCGCACCACTTCGGCGCCTGGAACGGCATGGCCCTCTGCGCGGTGCAGTTGGAATACTGGCACACCGCGCTGGACGCTGCGAAACGGGCCTTGAGCCTCCAACCCGGCGCTACCGTGAACCTGGAAACCATCCGGCTCGCCAAGTCCAAATTGGCCGCGCCTTGATTGTCTCTACCTTTTTTGGAGTTTGATGCTACGTTTGCGCCTCATGAATCAGATGATTCTCCTGGCCGCCCTTGCCAGCCTCGTCGGCGCGTTTCCGGCGCCGGCGCGCGTCGGGGAAGTGCAGACGCGGGAAGGAAAATATCACGAAGGCCAGGTGCGGTTCACGCGGGAGGGCCTGGTGGTGATCAACGCCAGCCTGGATTCGGTGACGCCGGTGGGCCTGACCAATCTGGCCCAGGTGATCTTCCAGACCAACGACGCTTTTTACGGCCTGAAGGCCGCCGACGAATCAGTCGAAACCCTGCCCGAGATCTGGCAGGAGGCCGACATTGGCAAGGTGACCCTGGCCGGCAGCACCCGGCACATTGGCGGCGTCTTCACCGTGCGCAGCTCCGGCTTGGACATTGGCGGCGAGAACGATTCTTTCCACTACGTTTACAAGGCTGTCACCGGCAACACGGAAATTGTCTGCCGCGTGGTCAGCGTTCAGCACACCGATCCGCTGGCCAAGGCGGGGCTGATGGTGCGCGACGGCCTTGCCGAATACTCGCGCCAGGTCAGCGTCGGCCTCACCGCGGGGCGTGGCGGATTCTTCCAGACCCGCGAACGCGAGAGCACCCGCGCGAACGTGACCATGTATCGCGAGAACTATGCGCCGCAATGGATCAAGCTGCACCGCGAGGGTTCGCAGTTCACCGGCTTCCAGTCGAAAAATGGACGGCAGTGGACCATGGTGGAGCGCGTGACCGTGCCGATGAACGAGAAAGTTTTCGTCGGCCTGGCCGTGGTCAGCGCCCGGGAGTTCGCGCTCAACTGGACGACCATTGACAAGGTGCGCGAGGCTCCTTCGCTGTTGAATGTTGATTTTCTTCCCCAGGTGGAGCTTGTCAGCGGCTCGATGCTGTCCGGGCGCATCGATTCGATCAACGATCAGGAAGTGAATTTTTACGGCTTTTATCGCAGCGTGACCGTGCCGACACGCGCGGTTTCGCGGATTTTCTTTCAATGGCTGCCGGTGGAGATGGCCGACAAGGTCCGGGGCGGGCGCACCGGTGTGCTGCTGGGGGATGGCGATTTTTTCGACGGCGAGTTCAAGGCCGTCGATAAAAACAAGCTGACCATCAGCTCGGTCCTATTCGGCCTGCGCGCGTTCGAAATGAACAACGGCCTGATGGCGGCGGTGCTCCGCCGGGGCGCACCGGTCCGGCCCGTGTTTGAAGTGCGAACGATCGATGGATCCATCTGGCTGGCGACCTCGCTCGCGCTGGACCGGGACGAATTGATGCTGGAGGAAAGCGCGCTCGGCCGCGTGCGGATTCCCTCCTACGAGCTGGCGGAAATCCGGCGCCGCTGATCAGGCGCGCACCCGGTAAACCAGGAACAGCTCACCCCGCACCCGCTGCATCGACTTCAATTCCAGCCGCGCGGCGTCGGCGAGTTTTTTCGCGCCGCTCCCGTCGGCCGGCGTCGGCGCGGTGCGGCCGCCGAGCAGCAGCGGGCAGAGCGTGAGATGCACTTCATCCACCAACCTGGCGCGGAACAGCGCGTCGTTGAGTTCGCCGCCGCCTTCGCAGAGTAGTCGCTGGACGTGCCATTTTTTTCGGAGCCAGCGCAGGGCCAGCGCAAAATCGATCTGCTGCGCGCCGCAAATTTTCACCGCGTCGGCCAGGGCGCGGAGCCGCGCTAGTTTTTTCGGCCCCGCGCGGCGCGTGGTCAGAATGAGAATAGGCGAGAAGCGATGCCGGAAAATTTCCGCGTGCGGATCGATGGAGCCGGAGCCGCTCACGATCACCCGCAGATTGTATTCGGCCAGTCCCCGCCGCCGCCGCTGCTCCCGAAATCTTTTCGGGCCAGGCCCCATGTTCACCGGAAACGAATCGACTGTGCGCGCCCCGGCCATCACCGCGTCGGCCCCGGCCCGCAGTTGCAAAAGCATCTCATGATCGCGCCGGCTGCCAAACGGAACGTAGCGCCGGCTGGCGGGCGCGATTTTTCCGTCCGCCGTCGCAGCCACGTTCAGAAGGACGAACGGACGCGCGGCGGCCGGTGGTTTTCTCAATCTGGCTTTTGCGCTCATAAAATCAGCATGGCGTCGCCGTAGCTGAAAAAGCTGTAGCGCGCGCGCACGGCCTCGGCGTAGGCCGCGAGCAGCAGTTCGCGCCCGCGCGTCCCGCCGGGCGCGGCCAGGGCGCTGACCAGCATGAGCAGCGTGGAACGGGGCAGGTGGAAGTTCGTCACCAGCGCATCGACGATTTGAAAATCGCGCGGCGGATGAATGAAAATATTCGTGCGGCCCCCGCCCGCGACGAGTCGCCCGGCGTGGCGCGCGGCCACGCTTTCCAACACCCGCACCGTGGTGGTACCGACGGCGATGACGCGGCGCCGTTTTTTTTTGGCGTCGTTCACGGCCCGCGCGGCTGGCTCGCCGATGAAGAACCGCTCCTCGTGCATGACATGTTCGGAAATCTTTTCGGCCTTCACGGGCGCGAAGGTTCCCGGCCCCACATGCAGTGTGACGAAACAAATCTCCACTCCGAGCGCGCGGATTTCGTCGAACAACGCGGCGGTAAAATGCAAGCCCGCTGTCGGCGCGGCCACGGAGCCGGGCGGGTTCGCGTATACGGTCTGATAACGCTCCAGATCATCCGGGAGCAGATTGGGCGCGGCCCGCCGGATGTAGGGCGGGAGCGGCGTTTCACCCAATGAATCCAGGGATTTACTGAGGTCATCGGTCCCGGTGAACACGAGGCGGCGATGTCCCTCGTCATTGATCTCGACGACCCGGGCGCGCGTTTCGGTGATCTGGCCTGCGGGAGTCTTGATCAAAATTTCCGTCCCCAGGCGCGCACGCTTGCCGGGGCGCAGCATGGCCCACCAGTCGTTCACCGCGTTTTCTTCGAGCAGCAGCATTTCCAGTTCGCCGCGCGAAGTTTCATTGATCCCGCGCAGGCGCGCGGGAATCACACGCGAGTTGTTCAGCACCAGCAGATCGCCGGCGCGGAGAAACTGGGTCAACTCGCGAAACCGATGATGCGTGACCGCACCGGTCGCGCGGTGCAGCACGAGCAGGCGCGACTGGTCGCGCTGCGGCGCGGGGGATTGCGCGATCAGTTCTTCCGGCAGCGGAAAGTTGAAGTCAGCAGTCAGCACGCGGCGAGTGTGTCTTTTTTTTGGGGGCTGACCAAGTGAAAGCGGAGCCAGGGGAGTCGGGCCGGGCAGTGAATAACTTTTTGCACAATCAATCAAAAAAAGTTTGACCTCGGGTAGAAAACGGTAAGAATCGGGTTGTAACGGCAAATTGAGGGACGAGATGGTTCCTCGCCCCGAATCAGCTATGGCAACAACAGATTCCAAACTCCCTGAGTTTCACGGGGAATTTTCCTTCGGGATCGACGGGAGTCGGCGGGTGATGATCCCAGCGAAGTGGCGGCCGAAGGATCCGGGGGTGGAGTTTCATGTGATCCTCTGGCCGATTCAGACGAAGGAATACCTGTTGGTGCTGCCGCCGGAACGCTGGCAGTTGCTCTTGGAAAGACTGAAGGGCAACTCGATCAACAATCGTGGGCTGGCGGCGTATGAGCGGGAAATTGCGCGGAGTTCGGCCGTGCTGGAGCTGGATAAAGTCGGGCGCTTCTGTCTGCCGGAAAATTTGGCCGAGCAGGCCGGCATCAATGGCGAGGCGTTTTTTGTCGGGCGTCTGAACAAGTTTGAAATCTGGAATCCGAAGCGCGCCAAGGCGGCGGCGGCGGCGGATGTTGCGCTGGTAAACGAAATCGCTGGATCAATCGAGCTATGAGACCAATGGAATTATTGACGATGGGAAACAGTGTTCAGGCATCGAAGGATCATCCCAGCCGTTACAAGATGACCCGACGTGCTTTGTTGCCGAAGTTCGGCGCGGAGAAAAATTCACCGCCCGGCCGGGCCGGGACGGAACAGCCAACATCGCAAGCCATGAAAACTGAAACGGCCGACCTGGCGGCGCCTGCGCCCAAGAAGACATGGGCCCCGCGTCCGGCTGGATTCCCGCCGGCCCGCTGGGTGTTTCAGCGCCATCCGTTCGTGCCGCGCGCCGTCACGGCCGCCATCCAGCCGGCGGTGCAGAGCGAGCTGTCCCTCGACGCGGTGAAGGTTGTGCGGAACGACTTGAGTGACGCCGATCTGGAACTGGTTCCCCTAGGCCAGGCGACGTCGCCGTTTGCGCCGCCGGCCCCGCGTGCGATCACGCGGATGTGGGACCGGTTGACGGCCCAGTTGTTCGGGGCGGGGAAGGCGTAGGCAATTTTTAGGAGCCATGCAACGTGTCCGATTACGACCACAGCCCGGTGATGGTGGCGGAGGTGCTGGCGGCGCTTCAGCCCCGGCCGGGCGGGCGATACGCCGACGGCACGCTCGGTGGGGGTGGGCACGCGGCCTCCATTTTGGCGGCGAGTTCACCGACTGGATGGCTGTCTGGGTGCGATCGCGATGGCGCCGCGGTTGAGGCGGCCGGGCGGCGGTTGGCGGAATTCGCGGGCCGGTTCGAGATCCGGCGGGGAAATTTTTCGGAGCTGGTGGAATGGGCCGGGCCGGGCAGTTGCGAGGGGGTGCTGCTGGACTTGGGCGTCAGTTCGCCGCAGCTCGACCGGCCGGAGCGGGGATTTAGTTTTATGCAGATCGGAAACCTGGACATGCGGATGGATGACCGACAGTCGCTGACGGCGGCAGAACTGGTGAACACGGCGTCGGCGGATGAACTGGCCCGGATCTTTTGGGAGCTGGGCGGCGAGCGCGAGTCGCGGCGGTTCGCGCGGGCGATCGAGCATGACCGGAAGCTGCGGCCGTTTGAGACGACGGGGCAGTTGGCGGATTTGATCGGGCGGCTGGCTCCGCGGCACGGGAAAAAATCCCATCCGGCCACGCGGGTCTTTCAGGCGCTGCGGCTGGCCGTGAACGACGAAATGGGTTCGTTGCGGCTCGGCCTGGCGGGCGCGGTCAGACTCTTACAGCCCGGCGGCCGGCTGGCGGTGATTACGTTTCACTCGCTGGAAGACCGCACGGTGAAGGAATTCGGCCGGGAGCGGACGCGTGAATACACGTTCGAGGACGGGGTGGATGTGCCGGAGCTGCGGCGGCCCTGCACGCCAGAGCTGCGGTGGGTGGCGCGCAAGGCGGTGGCGCCCGGCGCGGCGGAAGTGGCGGCCAATCCGCGCTGCCGCAGCGCGCAATTGCGGGTGCTGGAGAAAATTTAATGGCACGGAATCGAAAATATCAGTCGGCGGCGGTCCGGTTCGTCCCGGGCTTGTGGTGCGTCTTGGGTGTAATCGTCATCGCCGCCGTGTCGGTCGGCTTCGTCTGGCATAAGCGCCAGATCCATGACCTTGGCCGGCAGATTCGCGATGGCGAGATCAAACTGGAGAAGCTGCGCGAGGCCAATGGCAAGCTGGGCCGGCAGTTGATGACCCTCCGCTCGCCGCAGTTCCTGGACAAGCGCATCAAGGAACTGAACCTCGGCCTTGTTCAGCCCGCGCCCTCGCAACTGCTGCGCCTCGTGGAGCTGCCGGTGGAAACGGCCACGCCGGTGCCCGCGCCGCCGCCGCCGCTCTATGCGGCCCGGCAGACCGGCCGCAGCGATAGATGATTTTTTTACCGCCGCCCGTGACGCCGTCGGAGAGGAACCGATCGGCACGGGCGGTTGGTAAAGTTTTACAATGGTTCAGAATTCACAACGCCGCCTGAAGGTTTTGACGTTCCTGCTCGGAGCGTGCTTTGCGGGATTGTGTGGCCGCCTAGTCTATCTCCAGGTCTTTCGTCACGAAGAGCTGCACGGGGTGGCCCGCACCCAGCATCATCGCCTCATCGTCAAGGCGCCACTGCGGGGCGAAATCCGTGACGCGCGGGGCAACGTCCTGGCCACGAGCGTGCGCGTGGCCACTGTCTGCGTCGATCCCGCGCAACTCGTCACCACCAATGCCGATTATCGCCCGCCGATGGCCCGCCTCCTCGCGCCGCTTTTGAAGATGACCGAGGCCCAGCTCAACCAGTCCTTCTCCCGGATCTGGCGGACCAACGAACAGGGCCGGACGGTGACGAACCATTACGTCGTGCTCAAACACAAGGTGCCGGTCGAGGACTGGGAAAAAATTGACCTCGCGCTCGACACCCAGTTCACCAATTCGGTGCGTGACGCCCTGGCTGCCTACAACGCGGCCAATCTCGCCAACAAAAAATTCAAGCCCCGCCGGACGCTGCCGACCCGCGAATACCTACGGCTCTCGGCGGCCTGGCAGCAGGCGGTCTATGCCGAGGATGATCATTTGCGCGTCTATCCGAACCATCAACTCGCCGCCCATGTGCTCGGCTTCACCAGCGTGGAAACGACCAATGTGGACGGGCGTCCGGTCAGCCACACCCTCGGCCGGGAAGGCGTGGAATGGTCGATGAACAACAAGCTCACCGGGGTGCGCGGCTGGGTGTTGACCGAGGCGGACAGCCGCCGCCGCGAACTCGTCGTCTTTCGCGAGCAGGACGTGCAGGCGCATCCGGGCCTGAACGTCGTGCTCACGCTGGACGCCCGCGTCCAGCAGATCGTCGAGGAGGAGATTGCCGCCGTGATGCAGAAACATTCCGCGGCGGCGGTCACGGCCCTCGTCCTCCGACCCCGCACCGGCCAGATTCTGGCGATGGCGAGCCTGCCGGTCTTTGATCCGAACCGGCTCGCCGGCACCACCGACGAGATGCGCCGCAACCGCACCGTGGTGGACACCGCCGAACCTGGTTCCACGTTCAAAATTATCAGCGTGGCCGGTGCGATCGACAGCAGCATCGTCGATTTGCACGACCAGTTTGATTGCGAGCGCGGCTCGTTCTTTTTCGCCGGGGCCAGGCTGGGCGACCACGGCAAGGGTTACGGCATCATGTCGGTCGAGGACATTGTCATCGAGTCCTCCAACATCGGCACCGCGAAAATCGCCATCAAAATGGGCGAGGCCGCCACCTACCGCTACATCCGTGACTTCGGCTTCGGCCGCAAGACGGGCATCGAACTGCGGGCCGAATCCGCCGGCATCCTGCATCCGCTCAAGGACTGGACAAAAATTTCCATCTCGCGCGTGCCCATCGGCCAGGGCGTGGCCGCGACCCAGTTGCAGATGGCCCTGGCCATGTGCGCCGTCGCCAACGGCGGGCAGCTCATGCGGCCCATGCTGATCGATCATCTTGAAGACGGGACGGGGAACATCGTGACCCGCTACCAGCCGCAGGTCGTGCGTCGGGTCATCAGCGAGCGGACCGCCCGGCAGATGGTCACGGCCATGAAGGGCGTGGCCACCAAGGGCACGGGGGTCAAGGCTGCCCTGGATCATTACACGGTGGCCGGCAAAACGGGCACCGCGCAAAAGCCGCAGCCGGGTGGGGGCTACAATCATGAAAAGTATTTCGCTTCCTTCCTGGGATTTTTTCCGGCGGACGATCCGGAGCTGTTCATCTCGGTTTCCGTGGACGAGCCGGGCACCAAGGGCCAGCAGTACTATGGCGGCACCTGCGCCGCGCCCGCCTTCCGGCGCATCGCCGAGCGCGCCGCCGGCTACCTGAACATCCGGCCCGACAAGTCTCCCGCCGGCGAAGCAAACGATCCGCTGGCCAGTGGGGGCGCCTCCAGTCCCGCGCCCGGCCTGACCTCGGCCCGGAGGACCAATTGACCTGATGCAACTCAAACAGCTTCTCCAGCATCTGCCGGTGGTGAAAGTCGAAGGCCCGCTCGAACGCGAGATCTCCGGCCTCACCTACGACTCGCGCCGCGTCACACCCGGCATGGTGTTTGTAGCGATTCCCGGCGCGCACACCGACGGGCACGACTTCATCAACAGCGCGATTGACCGCGGCGCCTCCGCCGTCATCTGCGAGCGCAACGGCTTCACTTCGACCCGCGCCACCAAGGTGAAAGTGGCGGACGTGCGCGCGGCCCTGGCCCGCGCGGCGGCCGCGTTCTACGATCATCCCGCCACGAAACTGCAGGTCATCGGCGTCACCGGCACCAACGGCAAGACCACCGTCGCCTTCATGATCAAGGAACTCCTCGAAGCCGCCGGGATCAAAACCGGCCTGCTTGGCACGGTGCGCTACGAGATCGGTGACCGCGTCATCCCCGCCCTGCGGACCACGCCGGAAGCCCTAGAAATCCAGCAGATGATGGCCGCCATGGTGCGCAGCGGCTGCCGGGCCTGCGTACTCGAGGTCAGCTCGCACGCGCTCGAACAGCAGCGCGTCGCCGGCATCGATTTCGATGTCGCCATCTTCACGAACCTGACCCAGGACCATCTTGACTATCACGGCACGATGGAAAATTATTTTGCCGCGAAGCAGAAACTTTTTACCGGCGTGGAGCAGGGGGGCAAGCGCGGGACGGTGGTCATCAACATCGACGACTCCTACGGCGCGAAACTCGCGGCGGCGACCAACGCCGAGGTCAACCTCAGCTACGGCCTTACGGCGGCGGCGAAAGTGCGCGCGGTGAACATCGACCTGGGCAAGGACGCCTCGCGCTTTATCATGGAGACGCCGGGGAAAAATTTCCCCGTCCGCCTGCCGCTCATTGGGCGGCACAACATTTACAATGCGCTCGCCGCCGCCGGCGCGGGGCTGGCCCTGAAAATTCCCGCCGCGACCCTGCAGTCCGCCTTCGGCACCATGCGCCCGGTGCCCGGTCGGTTGGAGGGCGTCGCCGGCGGCCAACCCTTCAGCGTGTTTGTCGATTACGCCCACACTGATGACGCGCTGCTCAACGTGCTGGGCACGCTCCGCGAGATCACGCCCGGCCAATTGCTGCTCGCCTTCGGCTGCGGCGGCAATCGCGACGCCGGCAAGCGCGCGAAGATGGGCCGCGTCGCCGCGCAGTTCGCGGACTTCACGATCATCACTAGCGACAATCCGCGCAAGGAATCGGCGGCGGACATTGCCGCGCAGATCGAGGAGGGTTTTCACTCCGTCCGCGCCGAGGGCTGCGCGGTGGAACTGGACCGCAGCCGCGCCATCGCCGCCATCTTGGCGCGCGCCCAGGCGGGCGACACGGTCCTGATCGCCGGCAAGGGCCACGAGACCTGTCAGGAATTTGAGGACACGGTTGTGCCGTTCGACGACCGGGTGCATGCGCGCGAGGCGCTGGAGAATCTTGGGTTTACCGGATAAAAAATGAACTGGTCAGCGGTCAGCCGACAATGGTCCGAAGTGGCCGCCGACATGGGCCGATGGTGTGAACTGGTTTCGGGCCGTGACCGTGTCCGGCGAGCGTCGACCATCCCTGAAAATTCGTCTATGGAACCGCGGAACTTGCAATACATCGCCGCCGCCTGCGCGGGGCAGCAGTTGACCGGATCGCCGGAGACGGTGGTGCGGCGCGTCTGCACGGATTCGCGCCAGGCGCAGGCCGGGGACTTGTTCATCGCGCTCGCCGGGGAAAAATTTGACGGTCATGATTACTTGGCCGAGGTCGGGCGGCGGGAGGGCGCGGCGGTGGTGGTGGAAAAAGCACGACTGCCCGTCCTGCCGTTCGGCTGCGCGGTCATCAGCGTGGAAAACACCCGGCAGTCGCTGGGCCGGCTGGCCGCGCAGTATCGCGCGGATTTCAAGCTGCCGGCCGTCGCTGTGGGCGGCTCTAACGGCAAGACCACGACCAAGGATTTGATCGCCGCCGTGTTGCGCCAGAAACATTCCACGCTCTGGAGCGAGGAGAGTTTCAACAATGACATTGGCGTGCCGCTCACGCTGCTCAAGCTGGAGCCGCATCACGAGGTCGCCGTCCTCGAAGTCGGCACCAATCATCCCGGCGAACTCACGCCCCTCGTCGCCATGATCGCGCCCCGCTACGGCGTCATCACCAGCATCGGGCGCGAGCATCTGGAATTTTTCGGCGACCTCGCTGGCGTGGTCGAGGAGGAGGGCTGGCTCGCGGAGTTGCTCCCGCGCGACGGCAAATTGTTCATCAACGCCGAGACGCCGCACGCGGACGAGATCATCCGCCGCACCCGCGCGACCGTGGTGCGGGCGGGCTTGCGGGGCTGGTGCGACTGGAATGCCTCGCAACTGCGGCTCGATGAAACGGGCGTCAGCTTCACCGTGGTCGCGCCGCGCTCTGAACTGTGCGGCGAGTACCGGATCAATCTGCTCGGCCGCCACCAGGTGACCAACGCGCTGCTCGCGCTCGCCGTCGGCGCGGAACTCGGCCTCAACGCGGACGAACTGCGGCGCGGTCTGCTGGCCTGTCCGCCGCCGAAAATGCGGCTGCAAGTCTGGGAGGCCCGCGGCGTCCGCGTGCTCGATGACGCCTACAACGCCAACGCGGATTCCACGCTCGCCGCCCTGCAAACCCTGGCCGATCTGCCCTGTGCCGGCCGCCGCCTCGCGGTGCTCGGCGACATGGCCGAGTTGGGCGCGCACAGCGCGGCGGCCCACGCCGA
>SIBH01000002.1 GCA_009695285.1 Pedosphaera sp. | reverse complement strand
CGCCAGTGGCGTCGTTCGTTTTCGTCATTTCCGTATTCACAGAAAGCCAAGGTTAGAAAAATTCAGCCGCCGCCGAACAGCTTCCGGAGCTTGTCCCCCATCTTCACGAACTTGATGATGCCGCTGGTGGGAAGTTGGTCCACCTGGTCATACCAACCGCTCATCGTCACAAAGAAATCGCGCAGGGAGGCGAGTCGCTCGCGGGTGTATTCGTCCTTCGCGCCGGGCTTCTCGGTCTCGGCCACGCAGTCGCGCAGCATCGCCACGGTCGGGTCGATCTCGCGCATTTTCCGCTCGTCCAGCACCACGCGGAACATTTCCCAGGCGTCCTTCATGCTCTCGAAATGGTCGCGGCGGTCGCCCATGGTATGGACCACCTTGACGATCTTCCAGTTTTGCAACTCGCGCAGGCTGGTGCTGACGTTGGACCGGGCCACGTCCAGCAGGTCGCAGATTTGCTCGGCGTTGAGGGGCTTGGGCGAGATGAAAAGGAGCGCGTGGATCTGGGCCACGGTGCGGTTGATGCCCCACTTGAGGCCCATCTCGCCCCAATGGAGGATGAACTTCTGCTGGACTGGAGTGAGCTTGCTCATTTGTTCGTAGTTTCTGTTAAAACTGAAATACCAGAAATCAAACCGGTGTCAAGCGGGTGGAATAATATTTTTTCCGGCACCAAGCATTGAAGCGGACGGAGGCGGGCTGTGATTGAGGCTCGGGCCATCGTGTGACGGAGCGCCGGGCATTGCCCGGCAGGAGGGACATCTTCCCGCCCAAGCCGATCAATGCTCGGCGCTCCGTCGGGCGGCAACTCATCCGGCTGGTAGTGCCACTCACTGGCACGAACCTCAATTAGTTCGGCCGGATATTTCCGGGCGGCGGGACGCGCGCCCTCTACGGCAGGCTAGGACGCCCACCGCCACACCAGTCGCGCGCGGCCTTGGCGGCGGCCTGCTCCAGCCAATGGGCGGCGCTGGCCAAAGCTTGTGCGGAATCGGTGAGGTCGGGGGTGAGCGCGCAGGTCTGGTGAAAAAGTTCGCGGGCGCTTTCCGGGTCGGACACCACGCCGCCGAGGCCGAGGCACGGCACGCCGGAATTTTTGCAGAGCAGCGCCAGTTCACCGACGCCCTTGCCCATGAGCGTCTGCGCGTCGATGGCTCCTTCGCCGGTGATGACGAGCTGCGCGCCCTGCAGGCGTTCGGCCAGTTGCGAGAAACGGGCGAAGAGACTGAAGCCCGGTTCAATTCTTCCGCCGCAGAAAGCCACCAGACCAAAGCCCAGTCCGCCGGCCGCGCCCGCGCCCGGCCGCGCGGCGGGGTCGCGATGAAATTCCCTGGCGAACACCTCCGCCAGCCGTCCGAGACAGCGCTCGGCAAATTCAAAATCTTCCGCGCGCAAACCTTTTTGTGGCCCATAGACGCGGGTGCAGCCGCCCGCGCCGAGCAGCAGGTTCTGCACATCCACGGCGACGATCATTTCCTCGAACCACTCGATCCGCTCTGGCGGGTGCACTTCCGAGAGCGTGTGCAGTTCGGTCCAGCGTTCGATGCGCTGGCCGTGCGTGTTGAAGAAATTCCAACCGAGCGCCCGCGCCAGGCCGAGGCCGCCGTCGTTCGTCGCGCTGCCGCCGATGCCGAGGAGGCAGCGGCGCGCCCCCTGCCCCACCGCCGCCCGGAGCAACGCGCCTAGACCGAACGTGTCCAGCTCGAATGGATGAAAATTCCCGGGCCGCAGTTGCGCGAGGCCGTTCACGCGGGCCGCCTCGATGATCGCGGTCTGCGATTCGGGACTCCACCACCATTGGGCCTCGATGGGCCGGTGCGCGGCATCGACCGTCCTGGTCGTCTGGGTGGACGCGCCGAGCAGCGCGCCAATGATTTCCCCGAAACCGTCACCGCCGTCGCTCATGGGCAGCAGTTCCAGTTCATCCTGCGGACGCACGCCGGCCCAGCCGCGCCGGATGGCCTCGGCAGCCGCCGGGGCGGTGAGGGTTCCCTTGAACTTGTCCGGCGCGATGATGGCTTTCATGGGCGTGAAAAATGTCTGAGTGCCTGTTTGGAAATTCTCGTTTGGAGTTCCGCCTTTAGGCGGCAAGCTGCGGAACCGCCAGAAGGCGGAACTCCAAACCCCAGGCGGCTGACTCAATTCTTCGGAACGGGCCGGAGCAGCACCTGCCGCAGATCCATCACGGCCATGCCGGACTTGACCTTGGGCTTCACCGCCAGCGTGTAGCGGTCCGGCTTGGTGATCTCAAAGTCCCATCTCACCCAGTCCTCCACTTTGGTCCCGTAGCCGATGGTGTTTTTGTTGGTCTGCGGCTCGTAGCGGACGTTCTTGCCGTGAATGGTCACGTCGCGCGAGTGCAGGAGCACGGAGCCGTCGGCGGCGGGCGTGAGCGGGGCTTTTTCCCCGGCACCGCTGGCGTGGATGGCGGAAAAAGCGAGGATGATGGAGAGCAACGGGAGAATGAATTTATTTTTCATGGCGAGTTGGACTTAGATGCCTTCACCGAGATTCACCGGGATGTCGTAGGTGGTGGCGACTTCAGGACGGAGCACCTCGCCTTCGTGGGCGAGGACGCGATACTGGCGGATTTGCATGGAGACGGACTGGCCGTCGGACAGGCCGAGGTGGGCAAATTCCTCCTTGGTCATGCGGGCGCGGACGGTCAGGCCGCTGGGGAGTTCCAGCTCGAGGCGCAGGAGGACGCCGAGGAAATAGGTGTGCCGAAGGACAGCTTGGTAGCGAAAGGTCTTGAGGTTGGTGGAAATTTGCACGGCGTAGGGACGAAAGCCGATGCGGAGCCGCTGGCCGTCCGGCAGGCCGTGGTTGGGGAATTCCAGCTCGTGGGCGCGGGCGATCCCACCCCGCACCTCGAGTTCGAGGACGTTCATCACGCCGATGAAACGGGCGACAAACTCGTTGACGGGCTGCTCGTATACTTCGCGGGGCGTGCCGACCTGTTCGAGGTGGCCGCGCGAAAAGATGACGATGCGGTTGGAGACCTCCATCGCCTCCTCCTGATCGTGCGTGACGAAGAGCGTGGTGACTTTGAGATCGTGATGGAGATGCACGAGCCATTCGCGCAGCTCTTGGCGGATCTTGGCATCGACCGCGCCGAACGGCTCGTCGAGCAGGAGCACGCTGGGCTTGGGGGCCAGGGCGCGGGCGATGGCCACGCGCTGGCGCTGACCGCCGGAGAGCTGATGCGGGTAGCGATTTTCAAATCCTTCAAGGCCGAGCAGGGTGAGCAGCTCGGCGACCCGCGCTGCGATGTCGGCCTGCTTCCACTTTTTGATCTTGAGGCCGAAGGCGATGTTCTTGAACACGGTCATATTCTTGAAGAGCGCGTAGCTCTGGAAGACGAAGCCGATGTTGCGCTGCTGGACGGGAATGTCGTTCACGCGCACGCCGCGCACGAAGAGGTCGCCGCCGGTGGGCAGTTCGAGGCCGGAGATCATACGGAGCACGGTGGTCTTGCCGCAGCCGCTGGGGCCGAGGAGCGCGACCAACTCGCCGTCGTTGACCGAGAAGCTGACCTCGTGGACGGCGGAAACTCCGCCGAATTTTTTCGAGACGTTCTTTAGTTCGATGCTCATGCGGGCGGGGGGAGATTTTCCGGTGGTGGCGCGAGTTCGAGCCGCCGGTGCTCGCGCCATTCCAAAAATGTTTTCAAGGCCAGCGTGACCAGCGCGAGCACGGCCAGCAGGCTGGCCACGGCGAACGGGGCGGCGGGGTTGAACTCATGGTAGAGCTTCTCCACGCGCAACGGAATGGTGTCGGTCAACCCAGTGATGTGGCCGCTGACGACGGAGACGGCGCCGAATTCGCCCATCGCGCGGGCGTTGCAAAGAATGATGCCGTAGAGCAGGCCCGTTTTCACCGAGGGTAGCGTGACGTGCCAGAAGGTCTGCCAACCGCTCGCGCCGAGGGTGAGCGCGGCCTGTTCCTGATCTGAGCCGGTGGCCTGCATCACCGGGATCAGTTCGCGCGCGACGAAGGGAAAGGTCACGAAGATGGTGGCGATGACCATGCCGGGCAGCGCGAAGATGATCTTGATGTCGTGCGCCTGGAGCCATTCGCCGGCGTAGCCCTGCGCCCCGAACAACAGCACGATCATCAGCCCGGACACGACCGGCGAGATGGCAAACGGCAGGTCAATGAAGGTGAGCAGCATCGCCTTGCCGCGAAAGTCGAACTTGGCGATGCACCAGGACGCGGCCAGTCCGAAGACGACGTTCAACGGCACGCTGATGGCCGCGATGATGAGCGTGAGCTTGATCGCGGAGAAAGTGTCCTCATCGGTCAGCGCGCCCCAGTAGCCGGCCCAACCGGCGGAAAAGGCTTGCACGAAGACGTTGAGCAGCGGCAGCAGGAGGAACACGCCGGCGAAGAGCATGGCCACGCCGATGAGCGTCCATTTTACGAAAGGCGATTCCTGCGTGCTCCGGGTGGAGGCCGCCGTGCGTTCGCGTCGTTGGGTGGAAGCAGTCATTGCTTGGTGAATTTGCCGGCCCAATTTTCCAGCCAGTTGATCGCCGCCAGCAGAACGAACGAGAAAAGCATGAGCACAATCGCCAGCGCCATCGCCCCGGTGTAATCGTACGACTCCAACCGCATGACGATCAACGTTGGGGCGATCTCCGTCTGGAACGGCATGTTGCCGGAGATGAAAACAATCGAGCCGTACTCGCCGATGGCCCGCGCAAAGGCCAGCGCAAACCCGGTGATGATGGTCGGCAACAGAGTCGGCGCGATGATGCGGAGAAACGTCCGCCAGCGCCCCGCGCCCAGCGTGGCCGCCGCCTCCTCGACGCCGCGGTCGAAATTTTCCAGCACCGGTTGGAGCGTGCGCACGACGAACGGCATGCCGACAAAGGTGAGCGCGAGCACCACGCCCAGCGGCGTGAACGCCCCCTTGATGCCGTAGGGCACGAGAAATTGTCCGAGCCAGCCGTTCTCCGCGAAGAGGCTGGCGAGGGTCAGGCCGGCCACGGCGGTGGGTAGCGCAAACGGAAAATCCACCAGCGCGTCGATGAAGCGGCGTCCGGGAAAATCATAGCGCACCAGCACCCACGCGAGGAGGGTGCCGAAGACGGCGTTGGCCAGGGCCGCAATGGCGGAGGCGCCAAAGGTGAGCTTGTAGGCGGCGAGCGCACGGGCGTTGGTGGCCAGATCCAAAAATTCCCGCCAGGAAAGGCTGAACGATTTGAGAAACAACGCCGCGATGGGAATGAGGACGATGACGCTCAGGTAAAACAGGGTGAACCCCAGCGTCAGGCCGAATCCAGGCAGCGGATTAAATTTCTTGTCAGCCATGATTTTCACGAGCGTATCCCAGCCAGACGGGGCCGCACAAAGTTTTTCGCGACCGCAACGGTGGCGTTCCAAGCGGTCATCGGATGTCCTTGTAGATTCCGTCGAAGATGCCGCCTTCGGCAAAATGGATTTTCTGCGCCTTCGCCCAACCGCCGAAAACTTCGTCGATGGTGAACAGGTTCACCTTCGCGAAGCGGCGGGCGTGCTGACGGGCGACAGATTCGAGGCGCGGACGAAAGTAATGTTTGGCGGCGATTTCCTGGCCGGCCTCGGTGTAGAGAAAGTCGAGGTAAGCCCGGGCGATCGCCTCGGTGCCGCGCTTCTTCACCACTTTGTCCACCAGCGCCACGGGCGGTTCCGCGAGGATGCTGACCGGCGGAACCACGATCTCGAACTGGCCTTTGCCCAGCTCATGCAAGGCGATCAGCGCCTCGCTCTCCCAGCCGACGAGCACGTCGCCAATGCGGCGCTGGATGAAGGTGGTGGTCGCGCCGCGCGCCCCGGTGTCGAGGATGGGCGCGTTCCGGTAAAACTGGGTGATGTATTCCTTAGCCTTGGCTTCGTCGCCGTTGTTTCGCTTGAGGGCCGCGCCGTACGCGGCCAGATAGGTCCAGCGTGCGCCGCCGGAAGTTTTTGGATTCGCCGGCACGAGACCGACGCCGGGCTTCACCAGGTCGTCCCAATCCTTGATGCCTTTCGGATTTCCCTTCCGCACCACGAACACAATGGTCGAGGTGTGGGGCGCGCTGTTGCTCGGCAGGCGGGTCTGCCAGTCGGCAGGCAGCAGTTTGCCTTTTGCGGCCATCGCATCAATGTCGTAAGCCAGCGCGAGCGTGACCACGTCCGCCTCCAGCCCGTCGATCACCGCGCGGGCCTGTTTGCCGGAGCCGCCGTGCGACTGCTTGATGATGACTGTCTGATTATTTTTCTGTTTCCAATCCTCCGCGAAGGCGGTGTTCAAGTCGCGATACAGCTCGCGCGTCGGATCATAGGAGACGTTGAGAAGCGTGACGGGTTTGTCCGCCGCGCGCGCAGGTGCGACCACGCCCGACCCGGCCAGCAACGCGGCCAGCGCGAGAAGCATCGCCCTCGCTTTTTGCGCGAGGGCCGCAATGTTAATCACGGTGTTCATCAGGAATTGACTTCGGATTTGCTGGCGCAGCTTAGGTTTAATCTCAACCATGTCAATAGAGTTTTAATTGTCTATTATCACCAACGGTTGAAGCGTTTTTATGATGTGTTCGACATGACAAAAGTAATACTTGATAGTTTCTGTAAAGATTCTACTTTGGCAACGATGAAACTCTCGCTTCGAGGCGAATATGCGCTGCGCGCCCTGCTGGTGCTCGGCACGAATTACAGCGAAGCCGTCGTGAGAATTCAGACCATCTCCGAGCAGCAAAAAATTCCCAAGCGCTTCCTCGAACAGATTCTCAACGACCTCAAATCCGCGCAGGTTGTCGAGAGCAAGCGCGGAGTCGCGGGCGGCTACCGGCTCTCGCGGCCGCCGGAGGAAATCACTCTCGCCGTCATCATCCGCCATCTCGAAGGCGCGCTCGCCCCGGTCAGTTGCGTGAGCGAACGCTTCTACGAAAAATGCTCCTGCCCCGACGAAGCGCGCTGCGCCATCCGCAGCGTGATGAAAGAAGTGCGCGACGCCACGGTGAAAATCGTCGAGCGCGTGACCCTCGCGGAACTGTGCGACCGCGCCCGCAAACTGCAAAGCGAGCCGGCCAGCCTGCTGGACTACGTGATCTAGCTGGTTCCCGTGCAGTAGTGGCGCAGGCGTCTCGCCTGTGTCGTGGAGTGTCTCGCCCCTAAACCACTCACCGACGAGGCGCCCGACCAGCCAACCGCCACGGTGGGCAGAGGACTGCCCTCCCTACCTTTGCGCCTCTGCGCCTTTGCGTTAAATCCCGCTCACTTCCCCGGCAGAACCTGGCTCCAATTCGTGATGCCGATCAACGGCAGCGCGAAGGCGAACGCCCGGTTCCGGCCCGGCGTGTCGGCAGCCTTGAAGACCTCGTAAATCTTTTTCTTTGCGAGCGGCGTGGCGATGGAATTGGTCTGGCGCGTCCACAGGCCGAGGTTCAGTCCGCCCTCCATTTTGTGATCGACGTGGCGGTGCAAGATGAACGAGTCGATGCCGTCGAGGTGATCCGTCTTCCAAGAGGCGTAGCAATAAGCCGCCGCCTGCAGTTCTTCACCCTGCGGCGTGGCGTCCGAATGAAAACCCTGCTCCGACAAGATCACCCGGCGCGGCACGCCCTGACAAAGTAGTTCAGGCTGGCGCAGGTAACGGGTGAGCTGCTCCAGGTTTTTGAACGTGATGCGCGGCGAGTTCACGCTGTTCGTCGCCGTCCGGTCGAGCCAGACGCGCGGCTTGAACAAGTTTTCCGGGTACGGATGAAACGCGATGTGCCAGTCGAAATCGCCGCCGAGCTTCGAGCGGCGGTTCATCTCGTCCACCAGCGCTTGGCCCGTGCAGGCGCGCTGCGGATTGCCGGTATAGACAATGTTCCAATGATGATCGAGTGACAGATAAACGCGCGCCGTGGAACTGCTCTTGCGCACGGCGGTGTGGACGACGCGCACGGTGCGGAGATAATCCTCCGCCACCGTCTCCATCGCCGCCGGGCCCAGATTGTACCAGAACCAGTGCGCGTTCACCTCGTTGCCAACGATGAAGTTCACCGCCCGCCCATATTTCCGGTCAGGCCGCAAATAGTGATCGGCGAGAAACTCCATGCCCGCCTTGAAATACCGCAGTCCGTCCGGCGTGGAGGTGTTGAACGCCGCGATGTGGTTCGGCGCGTTCGTGACCGCGCGTGGATGCAACACCAAGCGGTCGATTAGCGGATTGCGTGACTGATAGGCCAGCAGGATCAGCGTCACCGTCGCCCCGGCGTCGGTCAGTTTTTTCACCGGCACCGAGTCGATCATCCGGCGGTTGAAATAATAATCCTGCCCGTCCATGCGCCAGACGTAATTGTTCGTGCCGCGCGCGAGGTCGAACATCGCGGCCACGTTGAAATTCAACGCCGCGTGTTTCACGCCGAGCGCGATGGCGTCATCGACCATCTGCACCTGCAAGCCCTTCTTGCTGGCCACGACGGGAAACGGCTCGTCGCTTTTTGAGACGCCGCGCATCTCGTCCACGAAAAAAATCCCGCCGAGCGCGGCCGGTTCCCGGCCCGGCCCGGCTGGCTGCGCGAGAAACCCGGAATAAATCCGGTCGCGACCCGCCGCGAATCGCGGGAACGCCACGCGCGTTTCCGCGGCCAGCATCGCCGAGGCGACGCACGGTGCCTGGCCGGCGTGGGAGATCGTTTCGTAAGGCGCGAGTTCGACGATCTGCACCGCGCCCGATCCCTGGACGGTGAGAATGATTTCATCCGCCGTGGCCAGCACGTGGGTGACGCCCCCCGCGGCAAACATTCCCCGCGCCAACAGCAGGCCGGCCAGCAGCAGGATACGGGGAAGGTTCATCTGGGTTCGAGTGTGACGAAAAATACGTGGCGTCTGAATTTGAACGGAGCGCGGGTCTGAGCCCCGCAGCGCATGGCCATGGGAGGCGTGCTCAACAACTCGATTGTTCCCTGTTTTCGCCAGTCGCTGCGGGTCACAGATCCGCGCTCTGGGGGCAGGGTCAGGATGCGCTCCGTGTTGTCGGCGCACGTTGGTTCGTCATTCGTCATTTGGCCGCCAGCTCGCGCTCTGTTTTCAACCGCAACTGGCCGCACGCCGCGTCGATGTCCCCGCCCTTTTCCCGGCGGAGCGTGGCGGTGACGTTCAGTTTTTCCAGCGCGGCGAGAAACGCCTCCTGCACTTCCTCGGTGGGGCGTGTCCATTTAAGGCCCTCGACGGTGTTGTAGGGAATGAGGTTCACCTTGGCGTGGAGCCGGCGGGCGAGCGCGGCCAGCGGCCGGGTTTGATCAAGGTGGTCATTCACGCCGGCGATCAAGATGTATTCGAAGGTGATCATCCGCTCCTTCTTCCATTGGTAGTAGTCGAGCGCGGAGGTCAGTTCGGCGAGCGGATACTTGCGGTTCACCGGCATGATCCGCTGGCGGACCTCGTCGGTCGCGCCGTGCAGCGAAATGGCGAGGCGGAACTGGAGCGGCTCGTCGGCCAGCTTGCGGATTTCCGGCGCGAGGCCGCTGGTGGAAACGGTGATCTTGCGCGCGCCAATGCCCCCGCCCCACGGCGCGTTGAGGATGCGGAGGGCTTTCAGCAAATTGTCGTAGTTGGCCAGCGGCTCACCCATGCCCATGATGACGAGATTATTGATCAGCCGCAGCGGCTCGGTTTTTTGCTTGGCCGCCGCCGCGTCCTGTTCCGACTGAGGACTGACGACTGAGGACTGACCACTCTCCCTCTCATTCCATCGTTCGACCGCGAGTATCTGCTCCACAATTTCCTCCACGCGCAGGTTGCGTTTCCAGCCGTCCAGGCCGCTCGCGCAAAACTTACAGCCGTAGGCGCAGCCAACCTGCGTGCTGACGCAGAGGGTGTGGCGGTCGCTGGCGTCGCCGTAGAGCGCGGGATTCGCAGGGATCAACACGCTCTCGATCAACTGGCCGTCGTTGAGTTTCCACAAAAATTTTTGCGTGGCGTCGCGCGCGCCCTGTTTGCGGACGAGTTCGAGGGTGTGCAGGGCGAACTCGGCGGTGAGTTTTTCGCGCAGCGCCTTGGGCAGGTTCGTCATGGCGTCCCAGCCGGTCACGCGGCGCGTGTAAAGCCAGTCGAGCAACTGCCCGACGCGGTAGGCGGGCGCGCCCCATTCCTTGAAGCGGGCTTCCAGTTCTTCGCGCGTGAGTGATTTGATGTCGTGTGTCACGGGGGGAGGTTAAGGGAGAAACGGGAGGAAACCAAGCGCGGGTTGGGGCGGCGGGGCGTGGTGCGTGAAAAGGAGCGGGGGCGCCTGGTCAATCTCACGCACCACGCACCACGCACTCCCCTCCCCCCTACTTCTTCGTGTAATACTTCGTCGCGTATTCCTGCACCATCCGCCAGGTGCTGAATTGCGGCGCGAGCGTGGTCATGGCGCTGCGGATTTTCTTGATCCACTCGCGCGGAACACCGTTGGCGTCGCGGTTGAAGTAGGTCGGAATCACTTCCTTGGTCAGCACGTTGTAGAGGTTCTCGCTGTCCACGCGGTCCTGTGCTTCGAGATCGTCCGGATGCGAATCGGGCCCGATGGCAAAGCCGTTCGTGCCGTCGTAGCCTTCGCGCCACCAGCCGTCCATGATGCTCAGGTTGAGGCAGCCGTGCGCGATGGTTTTCATGCCGCTGGTGCCGCTGGCCTCGAGCGGGCGGCGCGGATTGTTCAGCCAGACGTCGCAGCCGCTGACCATCTGCCGCGCGACGTGGATGTCGTAGTTCTCAATGAAAACCAGATGCCCCTTCAGTTCGCTGAACTGGCTCAAGTGAATCACTTTTTGGATGAAGGCCTTGCCGGCGTCGTCGCGCGGATGGGCCTTGCCGGCAAAGATGAACTGCACGGGACGCCCCGCGTCCTTGACCAATTTCACCACTTCGTCGAAACGGTCGAAGATCAACGGCGCGCGCTTGTAGGTGGCGAAGCGGCGCGCGAACCCGATGGTCAGCGCGTCGGGATTGAGGAAGCCGTCGAACGCGATGAAGTCGCCGTGGGCCAGGCGCCCGCCCTGCAAGAGCAGGCGGCGGCGCGCGAACTCAAGCATCTCGCGGCGCAGTCGGTAACGCAGCGCCCAGAGTTCCTCGTCGGAAACAAAGTTCGGATCGGACGCCAGTTTCCAAAATTCCGGCGAATTCAGACAGCTGATCCAGTCGCCGGCCGGCCCGCCGGCCGCCGCCGCCTCGTCGAACTTCCGCTTCCAGAAACGGCGCACGGTGCCCTTCATCCAGCCGGCCAGATGCACGCCGTTGGTGACATGGCTGATGGGCACTTCCGCCGGAGTTTTCACGCTGAAAAGTTCCATCCACATTTCACGGCTGACCTGGCCGTGCAGCTCACTCACCCCGTTGGCAGCGCGGCTGCACTTGAGCGCCAGCACCGTCATGCAGAACGGCTCGGACGAGTCGCCGGGGTGGACGCGGCCCAGCGCCATCAGACCGTCGTGCGACAGCTTGAGCTGCTTGGCGAATTTTTGCCCGGCGTAGGCCAGGAGATCGCTGCTGAAACGGTCGTGCCCCGCCTCGACCGGGGTGTGGGTGGTGAAAATACATTCGGCCTTGGTGAGCGGCAGCGCCTGCTCGAACGTCTGGCCGGCGGCCATTTTTTCGCGGATCAACTCCAGTGTGAGGAACGCCGCGTGTCCTTCGTTCATGTGGAAGGTCGAGGGCTGGAGGCCGAGCGCGCGCAGCAACCGCACGCCGCCGACGCCGAGCACAATCTCCTGCATGATGCGCGTGGAACTGTCCCCGCCATAGACGCGCAGCGTGAGATCGCGGTAGTGCGGCTCGTTTTCCGGCCGGTTGGTGTCGAGCAGATAGACCGGCACCCGGCCAACGTTCACGCGCCAAGCATGGAAAAATATCGTGCCGGTGACGATGCGCACAGAGCAGACCACCTGCTGGCCGCTGGCGTCGAGCACCGGTTCGAGCGGGAGGTTTCTCGGATTGAGCAGGGTGTAGTGCTCGGTCTGCCAGTTCTCCTGGTTGAAGGTCTGTTGAAAATATCCTTCGCGATAAAACAGGCTGACACCGACGAAACCGAGGCCCAGATCGCTCGCTGATTTCGCGTGATCCCCGGCCAGCACGCCGAGGCCACCTGCCGCGATGGGCAGCGTTTCGTGAAAGGCAAACTCGGCGGAAAAGTAGGCGACGGGGGTTTTCGCCAGCGCTGGGGCGTGCTGCGCGCCCCAGGTGGCCGACTCGTTCAGGTAGGCGTCGAAATTTTTCAGCACCTGGCGCACGCGCCCAGCAAAGGCCGGTTCCTGCAGGCGCACGCCCAACTCGTATTCCGAGACCTCGTGCAAAATGGCGACGGCATTGTGGTAAAGATTCTGCCAGCCGCGCGGCGAAAGCTCCTGGAAAATCTCCTGCGCGTCCTGGTCCCAGCTCCACCACAGGTTGCGGGCTAGCCGGTGCAATCCGGCGATCAGGTGCTTCACTTCCGCCGCAGTCAGTGGCGTCTGGCTCATAAGATGAATGCAGTCATTGGGCGGAAACGCTAGTCAGCCGCCCGGTTTGTCGCAAATAAATACCGCGGCAATGAATGCATGAGCACGGCGTGGATGATGAACGCTTTTCCCGGAGTGCGCCTTGAAATCTACTTCGCCATCACCACGTCCATGGCATCCTCGCGCGGGCGCTCCTGATCTTCTTCCGCGTCCACGGTCGGGATCGACGGGGGCGGAACCAGCGGCGCGGCGGCGTGGCCGGTCGCTGGTTCGCCGGTCTTGTGGAACTTCACGCTTACGATGCGGCTGATGCCGTGCTCCTGCATGGTCACGCCGTAGAGCACATCCGCCATGCCGATGGTGCGCTTGTTGTGCGTGATGATGACGAACTGCGAGTGGACGAGGAAGCGTTGCAGCACGCGGATGAAGCGGTTGATGTTCGATTCGTCGAGCGGCGCGTCGAGTTCGTCGAGCACGCAGAACGGGGAGGGTTTCACCTGGTAGATCGAGAAAAGAAGCGCCACGGCGGTCATGGTCTGCTCGCCGCCCGAGAGCAGCGAGATGGTCTGCAACTGCTTGCCGGGCGGACGCGCCACGATGTCGATGCCGCTTTCCAGCACGTCGTTTTCGTCGGTCAGGATGAGGTCGGCTTTGCCGCCGCCGAAAATTTCCACGAAGAGCGCGCGGAAGTTGTCGCGAATCTGGTTGAAGGTGGTGGTGAACATTTCCTTCGTCTGGACGTTGATCCGGTTGATGACCTCGACCAACTGCCCCTTGGCCTGGACCAGATCATCATGCTGCGTGGTTAGGAAGGTGTGGCGCTGCTCGGTCTCCTCGTATTCCTCGATGGCCACCAGGTTCACCGGCCCGATTTCCTCGATGCGCTTCTGCAGCGCGCCGACCTGCTCGCCCACGGCGACCCAGTCCGTCGAGGCGCCTGCCGCCGCCATTTCCTCGGGCGTGAGCGTCTGGACGCGCGCCGCGCCTTCGTCGGCCACGGTGATGGTGATGCACTCGCTGCGCACGTCGTCGAGATTGACCTGCCACTTCTGCTGCACACGCTCGCGCAGGTTTTGCACGGCCATGTTTTTCTGCGCCAGTTCCACCTCGAGCGCGCCGCGCTGGGTTTGCACCGAGGTCAACCGCCCGCGCTGGCCGCGCAGATTTTCCTCGCGCGCCGAAATGTCAGTGTCCTGCGCCTCCTTTTGGTTCGACAACTCCGCCGTCTGCGCGCCGACCTGCTCGCGGTCGTGATCCAGCCGTTCGATCTGCCGGCGCGATTCCGCGATCTCGGCCTCGAACTGCTGCTTCTTCGTGAGGAACGAACCGCACTCGTTGCGGCGCTGCTGGATCAACTGGGCCAGTTCGCGGAGGCGCTGCTCCAGCGGGAATTTCTGCTTGGCAAAGGACGCGACGAGCTGCTCCTCGGTGGCGAGCGCGACTTTCGTCTCCGTGAGCGCGGTGTTCGCGGCGTCGCGCTGCTCGCGGAGGGTCTCGAGTCCGGCGGTCAGTTCGGTGACTTGCGCGGTGGCGGCCTGCTCGCGCTGCTCGAGAGCGACGATCTGCCCGGCGAGGGCGTTGCGCTTCTGCATGCCTTCCTGCTCGTGAGCGGCCAGGCTCTGCACTTCATAAACGACCGTCTCGATCTTCTGGCCGAGGGTGCGCTGCGAATTTTGCAGCGCGTTCAACTCGCCCTGGCGCGTGGCGATGGCAACTTCCTGCGCGCGCAGTTCCGTCTGCGCCTGCTGCAGGCTAGCCTGCAACGCCGTCTGCTCGCTTTGCAGCGCGCCCTTGCGGCGGCTGGCTTCAGCTACTTTTTCCTGCAGCCCGGACAGCGCAGCCTTGAGTTCGACGATTTGATTCTTGCGGCCAAGAATGGAAGCCGGCGCCTTGCCGGAGCCGTTCGCGGAACCGCCGGTGTAAACGCCGTGGCGGCTCAACTGTTCGCCCGCTAGCGTCACATAATGAAACGCGCCCAGGCTCTCGCGCCACGCCGCCGTGGCGGCCGCGAGGTCGGGAACGATCCGCGTCATGCCGAGCAACCGCGCAACCAGCGGGCGCACAGCTTCGTCCGCTTCGACGACCTTCGCGGCGTAAAGCTCCGCCGGATCTTTCTTCGAGAGAAGCTGGCTGGCTTCGAGAAAGTCCGTGTCCGATTCCGGCGCGCGGCCGCCCTCTTGCACCGCGCCATCCGCCTCGGTGAATTGCAACGCCGCGATGCTGGCGCGGCCTTTCTTGCCGGCGCTGAGGTCGGCGAGGATTTGCTGCGCGGCCTCGGGCTGCTCCGTGAGCACGAGCTGCAAATGATGGCCGAGCGCGGCTTCGATGGCCGGGATGTATTTGTCCGGCACGCGAATCTTGTCGGCCAGCGAACCCAGCACCGACTGCGTCTGCTGGAGCGCGGCCAGCGTGCCGCCGCTGAAGCCCTCATGTGATTCCTGCAACTGTTCGAGCACGTTCAGGCGCGAACGATTCTCCGCCTGCTGCCGCACCACGCCGTCCAGCTCCTGCACCACCTGGTTCATCTCCACCTGGATGTCGCGCAGCCGCTGCTGGCGCTGCTCGACCGTGCCGCGCGAAGTCTGGACGCCCAGCTTCTCGGACTCCACGTTCGCCGCAAATTCCGTGAGGCGAGTTTCGAGGCGGGTGCGCTCCTCTTCCAACTGGATTTTCTCCGACGACAATTTTTCAAGCCGGACGACGTTGCCCTGCTTCTGCAAATCGAGCGCGTTGATTTCGTTGCGGACGCGGCCCAACTGCTGCGCGGCGTCAAACGCGTCGGACTGCGCCTGGCGGAGCGTCTCCTGCTGGCGCGACAGGCCGGCCTCGACCTGCGAGAGAGCGTCGCGCTTTTCGTTGAGCGCGACGCGATGCTGTTCCAGCGCGGCGGTCGAGCCGGCGAGCCGTTCACTGACCACTTTCATTTCCGCCTCGGCGGCCAGCTTGCGTTCCTCCGACTCGTTGATTTCGTGAAGCGCGCGGGCGTTCTGATTTTCAAGTTCCTGGAGCCGCTCGTCGTTGAAATGGATGCGGCTCTCGTGCCGGTCGATCTGGCCCTTCAACTCCAGGCCGCGCTGCTGCGAGGCATTGATCGCCTGCTCCAGTTCGGAAAGGCGCGAGCGCAGTTGCAGAATTTCATCCTCCGCGCGCAGCAGGCTCTCCGAGCAGGCTTCCATTTCCGCGCGCAACTTTTCCGCCGAGGCCGCGCGCTCGGTGATCTCCGCCTGGAGGACATCGAACTGATGACGTGCGAGCTGCGTGTCAAGGTGCTGGAGTTCCAGCGAAAGCTGCTTGTAGCGGCGCGCCTTGCCGGCCTGGCGCTGAAGCGAGCCGATCTGCCGCTTCACCTCGCGGATGAGATCGGCCACGCGCAGGAGATTTTGGTCCGTGTATTCCAGCTTGCGGAGCGCCTCCCGTTTCTGCGCCTTGTATTTGGTGATGCCGGCGGCCTCTTCGAAAACCATGCGGCGGTCATCGGGCTTGCTCGAAAGAATCTGCGTGATGTTTCCCTGGGCCATGATCGAGTAGCTCGTCTTGCCCATGCCGGTGCCCATGAAAATTTGCTGGATGTCCTTCAGTCGGCACGGGGTCTTGTTGATGAAATACTCGCTCCCGCCATCGCGGAAAACGCGGCGCGTGAGCGTGACTTCATCGTAGGCCACCTCCACCCCGGAAATGATCAACTGCTCCTGATCCACCCCGCCGATGGTCAGCGACACCTCGGCCATGCCGAGCGGTTTGCGCCCATCGGTGCCGTTGAAAATCACGTCGGCCATTTCGCCGCCGCGCAGCGCCTTTGCTGATTGCTCGCCCAAGACCCAACGGATGGCGTCGGACACATTGGATTTGCCGCACCCGTTGGGACCGACAATGGCGGTCACACCGGGCTGGAAGTTGAGGGATGTCTTGTCCGCAAAGGACTTGAAACCAAGAACGGTAAGGTTTTTGAGATACATGACATTTCAAATAAAAAAGGATTAACCCGCCCGTGTAAAGTCGAAATCCACCACATATGGTGGAAAGTTGTTCACACGGGCACAACTAATTGAGGAACCGATGTATCGCGCAGTCTTTGACCGGGTTGGGGCAAATTCGCTCAATATCAAGACAACCACTGAAATCAGCAGTGAAGTCGGCGTTCCGAAGCCGAGGTTCAAGGAAAGGCCCAACCCCGGCCCGGAGCGCGGGCCGCTTCTCGCACGAAAGCAAATCTCCCCGTCCCTCAGGGACGCCCGAAAATAGCCCAGCGATTCATCGCTGGGTTGGAGGAATGTTGCGGGCCAAGTCCCGCAGGGACGGCAGAATTCCACGCCCGGTTCTGCCGTCCCTGCGGAACTCGTTCGGCGGTGCCGCAAACCCAGTGCTAAAGCACTGGGCTGTTTTCGCGCGTCCCTGCGGGACCGGAGAGAAGCCCTGTCCCCTCTTCTCTCAACCAAAAAACCCTCACTCAAACAACCCCTGAATCTCCTCCCACGTCAGGTTCTCCGTGAGTGATTCCTCGCCGCCGAGCGTGGCCTTGATCACCGCGCGCTTGCGCTGCTGCAACGCCAGAATTTTTTCCTCCACCGTGCCGCGCGTGATCAGCTTGTAGCTCGTCACCACGCGCGTCTGCCCGATGCGATGCGCCCGGTCGGTGGCCTGGTCCTCCACCGCCGGATTCCACCACGGATCGAAATGAATTACCGTGTCCGCGCCGGTCAGGTTGAGGCCGACGCCGCCCGCCTTGAGGCTGATGAGGAATACCGGAATTTTTTCGTTCGCCTGAAATTTTTCCACCACCGCGCCGCGATTCATCGTCGAGCCGTCGAGGTAGCAATACTCAACCTTGTCCGCCGCGAGTTTTTCCCGGAGCAGCGTGAGCATCGAAACAAACTGGCTGAACACCAGCACGCGATGTCCACCGTCCATCGCCTCTTCGAGCAGTTCGCCAAACATCTCCAGTTTGCCGGAATTCTCGTCGGTGAACTTGTCCTCATCGAGTTTCAGCAGGCGCAAGTCGCAGCAAATCTGCCGCAACCGCAGCAGCGCGTTCAGCACCACCATGCGGCTTTTCGCCAGACCCTGCGCGCCGACCGCCGCCATCACTTCCCGGCGGCTGACCGCGAGAATTTGCTGATACACCTGCTGCTGGTCCTCGGTGAGTTCGCAGTACGAAACCTGTTCCAGCTTCGCCGGCAGGTCTTTCGCCACGTCGCGCTTCAGCCGGCGCAGAATGAACGGACGCAGCCGCCGTCCCAGCCGCGACTGCGCAGCGAGATCCTTGTCCCGCGTGATCGGCTGCTCGTAACGCTCGCGGAAATCCTGCGCCGCGCCGAGATAGCCCGGCATCAAAAAGTCAAAAATGCTCCAGAGATCGAGCACCGAGTTTTCCATCGGCGTGCCGGTGAGCACGAGCCGGTGCTGCGCCCGCACCGCCTTCACCGCGACCGCGTTTTGCGTCTGCCGGTTCTTGATGTGCTGCGCCTCGTCGAGCACCAGCGTGTCGAACTCCATTTCACGATACCGCTCCGCGTCGCGTCGGATCAGCGCGTAACTGGTGATGACGAGATCGCTCTCCGGAATTTTATCAAACAGCTCGTGCCGCCCCGCGCCGTGCAGCGCCAGAACCTTCAACTCCGGCGTGAATTTCTTCGCCTCCGCCACCCAGTTGAAAACCAGCGAAGTCGGACAAACGATCAAATACGGTTTGCGGCTCGCAGTTTCCCTGTTCCGCATTCCGCGTTCCTCGTTCCGCGTTACCGCCACGAAGGCCAATGTTTGCAGCGTTTTCCCCAGCCCCATCTCGTCCGCCAGGATTCCGCCGAAATGGTTCTCGCGCAAAAAACGCAGCCACGCCACGCCCTGCTTTTGATATGGGCGCAGCACATCTTCGAGCACGCCCAGCGGCGGACATTCCAGCTTCGTCTGGCCGCTCTGCTGCGCCGCGCGCTCGCGCCACGCGGCGGACGCCTGCACCTGCCAGCCCGGCTGCTGCCGCAGTGTCGCGTCGAGAAAACCCGCCTGCACGCCGCTCAACCGGTAGCCCTTCTCGTGCTGCTGCGGCGCACAATCCCGCAGCACCTCGTTGAACTCCTCCAGCGCGCCCGTGTCGATCAGCGCGATGCGCCCGTTCTTCAAGCGCGTGTGACTGGAGCCAGACAAAATCAAACGCTGAATGTCCGCCGCCGAAAACTTTTCACCATCTTCCGAGGCCAGCGACATCTCGACATCAAACCACCGCTCGCCCGACGGCGTGATTTGCAGGTGCGGCTCGATGCGCTCGAAATTTTTCGCCGTGCTCCGCTCCAGCCGTTCCTCCAGCGTCACGTCCCACTCCTTTTGCAGGCGCGGAAACTCGCGCGCGAAAAAATTCACCACCGCGTTTTCCCCGTGCAGATTCCAGCGGCCCTGCGTGTCCGGCCCGATGAAACCCGCGCGCCTCATCCGCTCCGTCGCGGCCATCTCCGTCCCGAAATCGCGCGTCGAATAGCGCGTGGTGCTTTTCGGATCGGGCAGCCAAAGCGTCTCGTCCTTCGCGGTCACGCCCACGGTCATGACGCGCGCCCCGTAGGCGCACTGCAACTGCGCCTGCACCTGCGCCAGCCCGCCGTTGAGCGCGAGCACGAAGCGCGGCGGCTGTGGTTCGAGCGTGAATTCTTCGAGAACAAAATTCGCGTCCACGTCGCACTCAGCCTCGAGCACGGCGAGTTCTTGGCTGAGGAAGAGCGGCACGCGCTGCCGGGAAAGTTTTATCGGGCCGCGAAACAGCTCGCGCCATTGCTTCGGCAATGCGACCGGCTCCAGCGCCGCGCCGTGGAAGGCCCAGAGCGTTTCGCCCGCAATGAGCAGCGGACGCGCCGCCTCCGGCGGCAGGTTCAGGCGAATCTCGCCGGATGTTTCGAGCGTCGCCTGAATCGGCACGCGCCAGGCCGTCGCCGAAACGGCCAGCGGTTGGCCGCGTCCCAGCGCCACGCGCGGATGGCCGGCCAGCGCGCCGAGCAATTGCGTCAACTCGACGAGATTCAACATCAGTCCGCCGGGCGTTTCGCCGCCGGCAAGATGCTCGGCCATGTCGAGCAACCGCGTGTCCTCGGCGGAAAGCCGGAACGCCTTCGCCATCGGCAGCGCGCTCAGCGGCGCGCGGCCACCGCTCCATTTGCCCTCGAACGTCGCCATGACTTTGCCGCGCTCGAGGCCGGCGGCGAAGGTCGGCGGGAGAATCACGGAAATTTCCAAGGCCTCACCCGCTTCACCCAGCGAGGCGCGGCGCAAACGCGGCCCGGCTTCCGGCTCCGGTTCGCGCGCGGTTCTCGACGCCCCGGCGCGCATCGGCACCAGCGTGGCCGTGGTGCTCGCGGCTCCCAGCGCCGGAGCCTTACCCCGCTGCAAATGATGCAGGCCGACCGCGACCGAGTGCGCGCAGATCATCCCCGCGTCGCGCGAGGCGCGGCACGAGCACATGTTCTCGATGTTGATTGTGTCCTTGATGACCAACCCGGCGCGATACGACGCCGAGCCTTCCTGCACGACGCCCTTGAGGATGGGCGGCGTCCAGTTCGAGCTGAGAACCTTGTCGGCGGCCAGTAGGGCGCGCGCGTTTTTGACCGCGTCCCAGCCCGCGATCTTCGCCAAAAAGGCTTCTGTTAAATCGGTGAAACTCATCTATGCCCGCCGACAGTGCCGGACAGAGCGCGCCGCCAAAATAAAAAAATGCGAAAACCGCGCGGTCAAAATTACCACCCAGGCGAACACCGGTTCTGTTCTGACGGCTACCAGCTTGAAAGTTCGGGAATCTGCCTTCAGGCGTTTCCCGATTCGGACCGTCCCGCGCCGCCATCGCATGATTTGGTTTGTCGGCCCGGCCTGGGCGCGGCCATCATAGCGTTTCATGTGGGCCGCTTTTGCCACGACCATTTGCTTCGCACTCTCCGGGGTGTGCGCGCATCGCATTGCCAAAGTGCTCGGCGGCGTGCGCGCGAACTTTTTTCGCATCCTGCTGGCGACCATCCTGCTCGCGGCCTACGCGCATCTCTTCGGGGAGGGCTGGAGTGGCGGGGCGTTCGGCTGGTTTTTTCTGAGTGGCATCGCGGGCTTCGGCCTGGGGGACGTGGCGTTTTACGAGGCGTTGCCGCGGATCGGTTCGAGGTTGTCGGTGCTGCTGGTGCATTGTCTAGCCGCGCCGTTCGCCGCCACCGTGGAATGGTTCTGGCTGGGCACGCCGCTGACGTCGCTAAAAATTCTGTTCGCGCTGGTGACACTGGCGGGCGTGGTGGTGGCGCTGGCGCCGAGCGGGCATCTGGAGATTTCCCGGCGCACGTTCTGGATCGGGACGGTCTGCGGAGTCATCGCGGGCGTGGGCCAGGGACTGGGCGTGGTGCTGTCGCGCAAAGGCTACGCGGTGGTGGAGATGGCGGGCCATTCGATCAGCCCGCTGACCGCGAGCTATCAACGGATTCTCGGCGGACTCCTAATCGCGATGGTGGTCTGGTATTTTTTTTCGTTGCGAGGTTCCAGGGAAAAAAACAGTCCGCTGAAGGGCGAGGCCTGGCCGTGGCTGCTGGCGGGCACGCTCGCGGGGCCGGTGCTGGGCGTGGGCTGTTATCAACTCGCCTTGATGCACCACAGCGCGGGCGAGGTGCTGCCGGTGGTGGCCTTGACGCCGCTCGTGATCGTGCCGCTGGCGCAGTGGGTGGAGGGTGAGCGGCCCACGAAGCGGTCGTTGCTCGGCGGAGTGATCGCCGTGGCCGGGGTGGTGGGGTTGGCGTGGTCGGCCAGTCATCCGGCGGGGAGTTGATGCGGATTACGGAAAAGCCACGGCGAATTTTTCCCGGGGATTTAGGGCGGACGTGGATGGGGGAATTTCTGTCCGGCCACGGCGGTGGATTTCGGCACGCCTTGGCCAGGTCACGCCACCGGGGCCGGCGCGGCCGGTTCCACCACCAGCAGCCGTCCGGCAGTGTTCTGCTGCTCGAATTCCTTGCACCAGCCTTTGATTTCCGTGTCGTTGAAAATCTTGCCGAGGACGCGGCGGAGCAGGCCCTTCAAATTCGGATTCTCCAGATCGCGCAGGCAGCGGATGGCCTCTTCCTTGTAAGTTTCCAGCAGGGTGCGGGCACGTTCGTCGGCCTTCAGTTCCACGTAGAGCGCCTCGATCTGCTCGGGATTCACGCCCGCCTGCGGCGCGCGACGCCAGAGGAATTCGAGCAAGATTTTCTTCTCGGCCTGCGCGCGTTCGTAGGCGACGGCCAGCAGCAGGCTAGGGCGAAGTCCGGCGATGTCGTTCGTCTCGCCGCCCGCGCCGAGGTCGCTGAGGTCGTCGCGGATCTGGTAGGCGATGCCGAGGGCCTCGCTGTAAACCTGGAGCGTGTCGCAGACTTCCCCGTGCTGTTCCAGTCCGGCATAAAGCGCGCCGAATTGCAGCGCAACCTCGAAGGCCGGCGCGGTTTTGCTGCGAAAAATATCGAGCACTTGCAGGGAAGTGAGCGGTTCGGGCTGGCGCGCCCAGCAGAGTTCTGCGCCCTGACCACGGCAAAGTTGACGCTGGCCCTGACTGGCGACGAGCAGCATCTCGGCCTTCTGTTCGGCGGAAATTTTGCTGGCCCCGATCAGCCGGTAGCCTTCGCCGATGAGGAGATCACCGACGTTCAGCGCGACAGCCACGCCGTATTCTTCGTGGAGCGTTTTCTCACCGTAGCGCGTCGCGTCGTTGTCTTCGATGTCGTCGTGGATGAGCGAGGCCTTGTGGAAACATTCGACCGCGACGGCGATTTTTTTAATGTCATCGGGCAGCGGTTGGCCGGTGTCGGCGCGCAACGCCTGGAACGTGGAGACGGCGAGAAACGGCCGCCAGCGTTTGCCGGCACGGCCCAGCCATTCGCGGGCGATGCGCTCGGTCTCGCCGTCGGCGTTGCCCATGATGAGGTCAAGCGACGCGGGTGAGAACCAGAAGTCCACTTCTTCACGGAGCGCGCCGAGGTCAAGGCGGCGCGTTTTGTCGTCGCTGGTCAGATGGATGTAATCCCAGACCCAGTCGAGATCGACCGTGGTGTCGATGCAGTCGTCCTGGAGCAGCGGCACCGCGACGCCGGGAATCGCGGCGGCTTCCATGTAGGGAAACGCGCGTTCCAAAACGCTCAGGCAGCTCACGCCGACGATGGCTTCAATCTTCCCGGTCTGAATGAGCGACATGACGATGGCGGAACCTTCGGCCACGAGCACGGCATAACCCAGTTTCTCCGCCTCGGCCTGCAAGTCCTGGATGGAACAGAGGCCGCATTGTTTGCACAGCAGACCGAATTCATCGAAGGGCGCAGGGCATTTGCTCTCGACGCGCAGGCATTTCGGAAGCAGGAGCAGACGGCGCTCGAACGGAATGGCGGCCACGCTCTCGCGCCACATTTCGTTGTTCAGGAGCACGCCGATGTAGTCGCGGTAGATGGCGTCGCACTTGAGCATCTCGACGAGCCGGTCGGCATGGACCTTGAGTTCGTCGGACGGCATCGGCGGGATGGGATTAAACTCGGCGACGTAGCGGCGGACGGTGTTGAGAATGTGCGTCCGCTCCATGCCGGTCTGCGGGACGTTTTTCTTGGGCGGGCGCACGCGCTGCTGAACGGCGTGCTTGGGGATGCTGACGCTCCCGGGAGTGAAACTGCCGACGGCGTTCAAGGTGATGGGCTGCATACTCATGTTCAGATGGCGCGACTGGTCATTTATTCACGAGTTCAGGGCTCGCGCCCGAAGTATTCGCAGCGGCGGGAAGCGGGTCGAGCTTTGATTTCAATTCCCGCGCCTTGGCCTCGGCGTCGTGAGCGACATTTTTGTAAGCGTTGAAGTCGTAGAACCAATACTTCTTCGAGAGCCGATACATCCAGTGCTTCTCGGGAATTTCCTCGCCGGGGAGCCATTGGCTGAAACGCGGGGTCATCGCTTCCAGTTCGGCCATCGCGGTGCCGCGCACGGTCGTGTCGCGCGCGCCGTGCTTCACGACGAGTTCCTTCACGAGGTCGGGGCGTTCCAGCACTACGCAGCCGCGCGTGTGGTGCGCGCTGAGTTCGCGGAAGTCTTTCAAGAACGTGCTGTCGCGCATCGTCGCGTAGATGCCGCGCGGGTCGCGGATGTTCTCGGTCGCGAACTGGATGATCGGGCACGGCTCGATGTCGCCCTTGGGGCCGATGTGATGACTCACGCCCGTGGACATTGGGCAGAGCGCCTTGCCCTCGCCGTCGTAGTAGGCGTCAATCATCGCGATGGGCATCTTGGCGCGCATCTCGACGATGAACTTCCGCACGCGCACGAGTTGGTCAGGGCGCAACGCGAGATCGAAGTTCGGCTTCGGACCGACCGGGCGGTAGGTGTGATACCAGACGTAGTGAACGCCCCGGTCAATAAGCTCCTGCAACCACGATTCGGTGAGCAGTTCGTCAATGTTCGACTGGCAGACGCTGGTGGCGACGCCGGTGAGCAAGCCCTCGCGCAGGCAGTTGTCGAGACCGCGCAAGGTGCGGGTGAAGACTTCCTTTTTGCCGCGCCGCGTGTCACTGGTGATCTCGCGGCCTTCGATGCTGATGAGCGGCGTGACGTTGCCGATCTCGCGCAGGCGCCTGGCGATTTTCTCCGTGATGAGCTGGCCGTTGGTGAAGACTTGAAAATAACAATCCGGATGCGCCGCGAGCAGGTCGAGCAACTGTGGGTGCATGAACGGCTCGCCGCCGAGGATGCCGAAGAACGCGTTCCCGTGCCGCTTGGCGTCGGTGATGGTGCGGTTGAGCGTGTCGAGGTCAATGGCGTCCTTCTCCTCCACATCCACCCAGCAGCCTTGGCAGCGGAGGTTGCAGGAGTTGAGGATCGAGACGTAGAGGAACGGGGGGAAAAACTCGCCGCGCTGGATGCGTCGCTTGAACTTCTCGACCGACAGCATGCCCTTCACACCGAAGTTCCAGCAGAACTTCGCGATGCACCGCTTGTTTGCGGAGCGCAGGGTACGGAAGATGAGTTGAGGCAGCATGTGATCAGGCGCTTTCGTCTAGTTTTTTAAGGGACGTTCCATCTTTCGTCTTCCAAGCTGACAGTCCATTGGCACTTCCGCCGTGAATCACTACAGCTGCTGCTGACGGACTCGTGAACTCGCAATCTTTTGTGAAGACTAACATCCCATTTTTTTCGACCAGCGTCTTGTCAGTAATAAAGTATTTTCGTTGGACAGTGACTCCCGGGTAGCTCTCTGCGGATGGCCGCTCCTCCAAGACCGCAGTGGAGCCCCCGAAGACAACAAAGCCATTCGCTGTCCGCTGGCCGCGAGCTTCAGCGCCTTTGATTCGGCAGAAAAGCACGCCTCCCGGCTGAGATTTAGTAGCGGGTTGAAAAACAGGAGCAAGAATATCTGAGCCGAGAACCGGCAGTAGCTGACGGATGCGAGAGAAAAACACCTCCATGTCCTCACGGTCCGATTCGGGAAGCTTGGATCCGCCGGCTTGATTCTGTTCGAGCGTGAACCTTCCAATCTCTCCCGCTTCTGCGAGGAGTCGGCTCTCAAGGTAACGGACGTGCGCTTTAGTAAGGTTCTCGTCCTTGCTCACAAAGACGATGGTTGACACCCAGAATTCCTTCGTCCTGTGTTGCTTGAGGCGTTCGCGAATGACCTCAGCCTCCCCGATGTAAGCCCGGGGCGCATTGGTAATCGGATCATTGCCCGTAAGGATATAAATGCCTGCTTTGTCGAGTTCCTCGCGTGCAAGCAGTTCATCGAGTTCGGTGCGAGGCGCTGCAATGGCCTTGCCTGTCCAGTTGGAGATTTCGGCCGTGCGTAGGCTTTTGGCGTCACCACGCGGCAAGAACAGTTTAATAGTCGCGGATGTCATATTTGCTCCACCGGCAGGAGATTTTTAGCTCGTTTGCTTTTGCATCGCGAGCGCCGCCTGCCCCTTCGCCTTCGCCTCTTCCGCGCGGCGCATGATTTCATCCGGCGACGGCAGGCTCATCAGGACTTCCGCCGGGATGTCGCCGGCCTGGGCAAGTTTCACGAGGCATTTCTGCCGTTCCTTGAGCGCCTTGTCGGCGTCGCGCTCCTTGCTGAAACGGCTTTGCGCCTTTTCACTGCGCTCGCGGAGCATCGAATAAACATCGCCGCCGAGCAGCGCGCTAATATCCACCTTCATCTTCTCGCGGTTCAGGTCGGAGTCGCTCACCACGTCGCCGTTAATCGGGCCGGCCTTGTATTTCGGAAACATGATCGCGGCTTCGGGACAGACACGCGAGCAGGCGGGGCAGTTGGTCTTGCAGTTGTCGTTGTTCTGCACCTGGATTTTTTGCCCGTCATCGACGCCATAGACGCCGAAGAGGCAGAAGCTCAGGCACTGCATGCAGTTCGTGCAGCGGTCGTAGTCGATGACCGGGAACCACGGCTTCCAGTCGCCCTGCTTCACGGCGCTGGTCAACGCGCGGGCGGACTCGACGCTCTCGGCAATGCGCGCGGCGTCGAAGCCGGTGATGTCCTGAAAGCGGATAGAAACTTCGCCGGCGGCGTCCTCGGCCTGCGGTGGTTTCCCACCGATGAACTGGCCGAGCACGAGGAGCGAACTGCGGTCGGCGCGCGCGGGTGCCCCAGCGGCGGCGGCGCGGGTGACGGCGAAACCTTTTTCCAACAGCGCGGTCATCGCGGCAAAGCGGCCGGGGGCTTCTAACGGCTGCGAGCCGTCGCCTTCGTAGAGGACGATGCGGAGAGTGGTTTGATCTTGGAGAGACATGGGGGAAATGGTGCGTGGTGCGTGATCAGGTGGCGGCGGCGGTTTCGGGTTGAACGGAGGGAGCGTCGGCGGGGGCGGCTTTTCCTTTGGGCAAATTGGGTTTGAGTTCCTCACTGAACAATGCGGCTGAAACTTCCTCGGCGGTTTGCACGCGCATGTTGATCACTTCCGCGCCGTCGGCGGGGAGCGGCGCCTGGGCAGCGGCGAAGAGCCATTTCACGGCGCGCGGGAAGCAGGCGGCGATTTTCACCGTGCCACCTTCGGCCAACCGTTGCAGCGCGGGATCGCGGCGCGCGGACATTTCGCAGAGGTCGGCCACGGCCTCGAAGGCCACGCCGGATTCGCAAAGTTTTTTCAGCACCGCCTCCTTCACCTCTTTAGGCACGACTTGGGCGTAGTTGCAGTGGCAATATAAAATGCGCGGCGGCGTGGTCATGTCGGGGCCGAAATTACAGGGGTTGACCGGCACTGGCAACCGATGGTTTTCGCGGACGTGAAATCTCGTGCTCGCTGTTGAATGCACTTGCCAAAGGCCGGAGGCATTTCTACTTTTGCCGCATTGCAATTGAAACAGTACATGCCGGTCTTGATTTTGGCGGTCGTGGCCATCGGGTTCACGGCGGCGATGCTCGTCGCATCCGTGGTGCTGGGGCGCTGGGCCAATAAAAAAATTAAGGCGCGCACCACCAAGGTCAAGGACATCGCCTACGAATGCGGCATGTTGCCGGTCGGCGAAGGGAACTCCCGGCTCTCCGTGAAATTTTATCTGGTGGCGATGCTTTTCATCCTGTTCGACATCGAGGTGGTGTTCCTCTACCCGTGGGCGGTGGTTTACAAGGAACAGCTCGCGAAAAACTCCGGCCTGATCTTCGGCTCGATGCTCACCTTCCTCAGCGTGCTCTTCGTCGGCTACATTTACGCGCTGAAGAAAAAGGCGTTTGACTGGAAAAGCTGAGCTGGAGTTCAAGCTTTAGCTTGTTCCCATGACGCACCAACTCCCTGAACAGAGACTCACACGTTGAAGCGTGAACTCCAACATGAACTCCCCCATCAAATTCGGCACCAGCGGCTGGCGCGGCCTGATCGCGCGCGACTTCACCTTCGACAACGTCCGACTCGCGACGCAGGGCATCGCGGACCACCTGAAATCGGAAATCGGAAATCGGAAATCGGAAATCTACGGACGCAGGCCCGTCGTCATCATCGGCCATGACACGCGCTTTCTCGGACGCGAATTTTCCCTGGCCGTGGCCGAGGTGCTCGCGGCCAGCGGCTTCAGCCCCCTGCTCTGCCAGCGCGACGCGCCCACGCCGGTCATCGCCCACACCATCCGGGTGCGGAAGGCCGTGGGCGGCTTCAACCTGACGGCCAGCCACAATCCCGCCGAGTACCAAGGGCTGAAATTTTCCACAAGCAACGGCGCGGCCGCCCCGCCGGAGGCCACGAAGCAGATCGAGGCGAACATCGCCAAACTCATCGCGGGGAACTGGAGTTTCAAGGCCGCCGTCGTCGGGACTTTCCAGTGCCAGACGATTGATCCGCAGCCGGACTATTTCAAACAGCTCCGGAAGCTGGTCGATTTCGCGGCCATCAAAAAGGCGAAGATGAAGCTCGCCGTCGAGCTGATGTATGGGACCGGGAGCGGCTATCTCGACACGCTGCTCGAAGAGGCCGGCGCGAAGGTCACGCTGTTTCACAATGAACTGAACCCGCTCTTCGGCGGCCATCACCCGGAACCGAACGCCGAGGGCATGGCCGAAGTCAGCAAGTTCGTCCGCAGCGGCCGGGCGCAGATGGGCCTCGGCCTCGACGGCGACGCGGATCGCTTCGGCATCGTCGATAAGGATGGAACCTGGCTCACGCCGAACCAGATTCTCGCGCTCGCATTGTATCATTTGAAAAAGAATCGTGGCTGGACCGGCGCGGTCGTGCGCACGGTGCCGACGAGCCATCAGGTCGATGCGGTCGCGGAACTGCTCGGGGTGAAACTTTACGAGACACCCGTCGGTTTCAAATACATCGGCGCGCTGATGGAGAGCGAGTCGATCATCGTCGGCGGCGAGGAGTCCGGCGGCCTGAGCGTGAAGGGCCATGTGCCGGAGAAGGACGGCGTGCTCGCCTGCCTGCTGATGGCGGAACTGGTCGCGACAGAAAAGAAATCACTCGGCCATATTCTCAAGGCGCTCGAAAAACAAACCGGTGAATTCCACAGCGACCGGCTCAACGTCCGTCTCACGCCGGAGGCGAAGGAAGCCCTGCTCAAAAAACTCGCCGCCGGGCTGGACCGGGTCGGTTCGTTCAAGGTGGAAAAGTTCATCACGACCGACGGCTACAAATTTCTCCTGCCCAACCGCGAGTGGGTTGCCTTCCGCGCCAGCGGCACGGAGCCGCTCATCCGCTGCTACCTCGAGGCGAAGACGGCGGCGCAGTTGAAGAAGCTGCGGACTGTGTGCACCACGCTATTGCGCGGCTGATCACTCCACGACCACGGCGCGGTAGAAGCGCTGCTGGGCGGCGGAGAGGTCGTTGGTGATCGAGAGGCTTTCGCCCCCGGCGGTGATGTTTCCGCCGAGCGGCGTCCACGAGCCGGCACTGAGGTCGTCCTTGAATTCCACGCGGTAGGTGCGCCCAGGACAGGTCTGCAAGGTCAGCACCAGCTCATCACCGAAACGGTTCACGCCGGTCACGCTTGGCGCGGCGATGACGGTGATGCTGAACGTGCGGGTGGCAAAGAGGGCGGGCAGGCCGTTGTCCGTCACGCGAATGGTGACGGCGTTGGTGCCTGGCGTCTGCGCGGCGGTCGGGGTCCAGAAATACAGCCCGGTCGCCGGCTCGATGCCCGCGCCCGAGGGCGCGGCGTCGAGCGAGAACGTCAATGCCTGCGTCGGCAGATCACTGTCGGTGGCGGCGGCGTTGAAGAAGATCGTCTGGCCGGCGTGGACGAACTTGTTGCTGATCACAGCGAGCGCGGGCGGCGCGTTGGGGAACGGACTGAGGTTGGCGGCGTGCGGCGTGGTGTTGGTCATGGCATAAACCGGGCCGGTGCCGTCGGGGAAACGGCCCTGGCTGACATCGGCAGTCTGCGCGCCGAAAGTCACGGCGTCGATCTGCGTGCCATCGGCGGCGAACAGTCCGATGGCCTCGCCGGAGGCGCTCAACTTGAAGTTGACGTGGAGGTCAACCCGGCTTGGACTGTTCTGGGTGGTTTCATTGTCGGCCCAGACCAGCAGGTGGCCGCCGGGCGGAATGGTGAAGCCGGCGGGAATGAGGAATTGTAATTTGTTGGTCAGGGTGTCGGTCAGGTAGAAGCCGGAAAGGCTCACGGTGTTGGTGCCGGGATTGTAAATTTCAAACCAGTCTTCGTAATCGCCATCCGCCGGGTCGGCCAGCGTCGTGAGGTTGTCGGCCATCCATTCGTTGATGAAGACGACCAGCGGCGGGGAGATACTGTTGTTGGTCGCGCCGGGCGTGACCACGTAAAATTCCTGGCGGTTGGTGGACTGGCCGTCGGGAGAATCGCCGTAGGAGCGGCCCGAGCCGATGCCGCCATAGTTGAGATAATCAACGACCTGCATCTGGCCATTGACGAGCCGCGAGAGGGCGACGGAGCCGGTGGTGTTGGTGAGCCGGAAGCTGGTGTGCAGCTCGGCGGGGGTGGACTGCCCGGTCTGGGCATCGGCGAAAATGATTTTGAACTCGCCGGGATTGATTTCTGTTCCGTTCGGGAAAGCCCATTGGTTCAGGGTGGCATAGTTGTTCGCAAGAAAATAGTTGTTCAAGATGATGACGTTCGTCCCCGAGTTGTAGAGCTCGATCCAGGGATCACGCTGGTCGGCGTTGTCAAAGATGCCGGTGATGTTGTCGGGCTGGACCTCGTTGATCCAGAGCGGGGGAAACGCCGGCAGGGTGGCGACCATGGAGTTGGTCGCGCCCGGAGTGCGGAAGGCCATCGAGGGGACGTTCGTGGCCAAGGTGATGACCGGGTTCACGACGGCGGCGGGAATGGCGGAACTGCCGATGGTGCTGCTCTGGAAGCGGGCGAAGAGATTGGTGGCACCGTAGGTGGGGCGGTACCAGAAGCTGAAGGTGCAGGTCTGGCCGTTGGTGGGGCCAGGGATGTCTTTGTAGAGGATGCGGGCGAGGGCGAAGCTGGAGTTGTTGGTGCTGATGATGCGCAGGCTGCTGCTGCCGGAGTGGGCGTTGGTCACGGCGATGACGCTGTTCGCGTGATAGGTGCCGACGCTGGTGAAAAAGTTCGTCAAGGAAGGCGCGCCCGACAACAGGTTTTCGAAGCTGCCATTGACAATGTAGTTGGTGCCGGCTTCAGCAAAGGAGCCGTTGGCCAGGAAGAGGTCGTCGATGTAAACATCCCCAACCTCGCCCAGGTACAAGAGCAGTCGCGGAATGGTGCTCATCACGCCGGTGAGGCTGACGAAGCGAGGATTGCTGTTGGTCGAGGCCGGAAAGAATCCACCGGCGATGTAGTTGCCGCTCCAGTTGCCGGGCCGGGAATGATCCTGCTTCGGATCGATCAGTTGAATGGAGGAACCGGTGCCGTTGGCTCCGACCGGCCACGGGGCGACGGTTTCGTAGCGCACCCGGTCGATGACCACGTCCTGGGCCGGGGTCGCGCCCGGCTTGATAAGCGAAAGGGTTTCCCCGTTCGACTGCAAACTGCCGCTGAACTCATCAAAGACGGAGATGCCGGCGCCATACGCGGCGGCAAAGGTGGCGCGATTTTTGACCAGCACGATGAAGCCGCGCGGCGCGATGAAGCTGCCGTTGGGAAAGGTGTAGTTCGCCCCGCTCAATTGCCAGAAGGAGAGATCAAAGTAGGAGTTGGTCGAGGTGTTGTAGATTTCGACATACTCGCCACCGGCCACCGCCGGATTGAACATGATCTCGTTGATGACAATGAAATCTTGGGGCAGCGCGGGCGGCAGCGTGACATTGACCGTGAAGACGTTCGTCGCCGTGGCGAGGAGGACGTCGTGCGGATTGTAACCCTGGACGTTGATCGAGTTCGTTCCACCGGGCAGCACCACGTTCGCCGTCCAACTGGTGAGCGCGGTCCAGGTGACCAGCGCTTCGATGCTGTTGATCCTGATGGTGCGAACGCCCACGGGAGCCAAGCCGCTCAGGGTGACGAGATTCTTATTGGTGCTGAAACTGCCCCCGCTGAGCGAGAACGGGGCGGCGACGTTGGTGATGAGCGTCAGGATGTAATTACGCCGCTGCGCAATAAAATCCTTGGTTCCGGCCGGGCCTTCCGGATTGATCCCGCTGGCCACGAAGCCAGCATAGCGAGCATCCAGAAGCGGGGTGGAGTTGGCGGCGAGAAGGGGTCCGTTGACCGCGTCAATCATGGCCTGGTAGTAGAGCCTGCGGAATGGCGGATGATCGATGTCCGGCGAATAGCTGCGGCCACCGGGACTGAACATTTCGCTGGTCGGCCCACTCGAGGCGAACGCGAAGTCGATGTCCCAGATGAGCAGCTTCCACAGGCCATTGACCGGCTTGTAGGAATACATGTTCTGCCCGCCGCCGTAGGCGTAGCTGTCACCATTGCCGACGATGTGCTCGACGACGAAAGTGCGAAACCATTGATCCACGTCCACGGACGATTCAACCCTGGCTGTGTAGGCCGCGCCGTTGAGCGAGTTGTTCACACTGTCCACCAGACCATAGAGACTAGTGTAGTTGGTGCTGGAACCGGTGAAGCCGCGCTTGGCCCAGTTCCACCGGTAGCGGGCCAGTTTCTTGGCGCCGCCGGTGGCCGTGTAATTGCCGAGGTTGCAGCCCACCCCGCTGAAGCCGGACATCGCATCGTCGAATTCAAACCAGATCTGGATCTTGTAGGTTTCACCGTCCGAATCGTCCGGATACCATTCTTTGGCCATGTCGGAGCCGGGCTGTTGCACGTCCTCCATGGCCGCGCCGCGCCGGACTCCGTTGGCAATCACGTTCACGGTGCGGCGATAGCAAAGCGGCAGTCCGAGCTGATTGGCAATCCAGTAGGCGGTTTGCTCGCGGGCCAGCGTGCCGTCGCCGCCGCCATTGCCGGGCCGCGAGAGCGTCACTTCCGTCTCGTCGAGCAGCGCGTCGTCCTTGGGAAAACTCAGCACGTAATCGCACTCGCCCCCGACCGGAGAATTGTATCCCTGGTGGTAGGGGCTGCCGCTGTAAACGCCGCCGGAGTTGTAGATGACGCGGTTGGTCCCATAGATAAAGGTGATGTCGAGCGGGTCGTTGCTCAGTTGCTCGCGGGCGCTCCATTTGTTGATCGTGGCCTGCGTGATCCAGAAACGGTAGGTGCCAAAATTGTTTCCCGGCAGCTCGGGATCGCCAAAGCGCACCAGACATTCCCGCTGCGGCGCGTTGTTTGGAAACCGCGTCAGGGCGTGCGGGAAAAAGTTATCCTGAGCCTCGATGAAAAAAGCGGCGATGGTGTTGGCGGGTTGGCCAGAAATGACGGCCGAATAGAAGCCCGCGCCGTTATTGTTCATCGCCGCGATGGTGTAATTCGTCGCCGGGTCGATCCGGTATTTCAAAACCAGCGAGGACAGGCCATCATAGTCATGCACCCTGGCTGTGACTGTGACGTTCTGGCCGACGGCGGGGAGCACCGGGCGATGCCGGACATCAGTGATGACGGGGCCGGCGTTGACGCGCGCGACGCTGTTCGACGCGCCGGGGGTGCCAAGATTTTTTGCGGTCAGCACCGTGCCGGGCGCCTCCAGCCAGCTTCCCTTGAGGCGGAATAAAATTTCCGGATCGCCTTTCAGCCACCGAACCTTGGCGCGGATGGTGACGATTTCGCCGCCGTTCAATCCGCTGGTCAGCGTGGTGCGGACGCGGTTGCCCGTGTTGCCGGACCGGCTGGCCCGGACATGAAGGCAACCGCTGTTGCCGATGCCACCAGTGGCGTCGGCGCTGGTCAGATTCATGACGCCCTGGCCAACCCAGCCAGTCATGCCGGAGGAAAAGTTCGGATTGGAGACCAAGTTCACGGCCGGAGCATTCGTCCGAAAAACCTCCACGTCATCGACCAACCATTCGCCCGCACCAATGGCGATGATGTGGAGAGCGTCCGCCGCTCCCTGGCCGTTGTCGATCGCGCCGGTGAATTGCACGGTGACCCAGTCGTTCTTCGCCGTCTCATCGCTGTCCGCCCAGTTGGGCGCGAGGCGGCGGTCGTTGCGCGGGTCGATTAATTCTAGGCTACTGCCCCCGCCGGCCGCATACGGGCCCCAGCGTCCCCCGCTGCGGTAGAGAACCTCGTCCACCACGATGTGAATTTTGTTGGTCACAAAACCGCCGGACTGGTTGGTTGAAACGGCATCGTCGGGCATCGTCAACGCCACGCTCTCGCTGCCGCCGAGTTTGCCGCCATAATCACCAAAGGTGTTGGCGGCATTCAGGCCCGGATAATTCGACATGAGCCGCGCGGCCGAATTGGCAACGACCACGTAGCCGTTAGCGACGATGACCGCGTTACTCGGAAAGGTGAACGAGATACCGCCACGCAAGGTCCACTTGGACAAATTCACCGCATTGGTGCCGCGGTTGAACAGTTCCACAAACTCATCCGCACTGTCACTGCTGACGGGACTGTGCATGATTTCGTTGATGACGATGCCACGCAGCAGCCGCCGGGTGTTGTTCGACCCGGGGGTTTTGGTTTGCAGCTCGCATATTCCAGGCGCGCCTGCGGGATAACGACCGGAGGAAATGCCGTTGGCCTGCCCCTCGAACCGGACTGCGTCGATGATCCGCGTGCCGTTGGTGTTCTTTAAATAAATCGTCTCGCCCGCCGAACTGAGCGAGAAGCCGAGCTGGTTTTGATTATAGACCACGAAGCCGCGCGCCGGAATCGTGGTGCCGGGCGGAAGGGTAAATTTGTTCGTCGCCGCGTCGTCGGTCAGCACACAGCCCGCGAGGTTCACCGCTTGGGTGCTGTAGTTGAAGAGCTCGATGAAATCCAACTCGGGATCGTCGGTGTGCGCGAGAAATTCGTTAATGACCACGGTGCGGTACGGATTAGCGGACGCGGTCTCGTTCGTGCGGGGCGTACCGCCGACAAGATCGCTGGCGGCCCAGGCCCGGGGATCGCCCTCGCCGAAGGAAGGCCGCGCCAGCACCAGCGAATGACCGGCGCCATCGGGCGACACCGGCCAGGGCGTCTTACTGTCATAGGTGGTCTCCCAAAGAACGGCGTCCTGGCGGTTGCGAATGCGCAGGGTTCCGGAGTCGTTCGGCAACGATCCAGTGTAAGCAAGCGCGCCGCTGATGCCATAGACGGCCTGAATGTCCGCCGGCACTGCCGCGAGCAGAACGTATCCGTGCGCCGACAGAAGAGTGTTGGTCGGGAAGGTGTAATCCACCGCGCCGGAAATGCGGTAGCCGCCGATGTCTTCAAACCATTCCTGCGAATTGTAGAGTTCGATGAACTCGAGATTGCGCCCGTCGGCCCGGGGCGCCGCGTGATACATGATTTCCGAAAGGACCAGCGGGCCGCGCCGGCTCGATGCGCCGATCGGCTCGACCGGGCCGGTGAGAATGCCCATGTCGAGCGGCGTGTGATCGAGAACAAAGCTCATCTGGGAGTTCGGCAGGATGACGTTTGGCACCATAGCGCGGTCGCGGACATTGTTCACCGTCAGCACATAGGTTGTGAGGAACTGGAACGGAGAGGTGTTAAGAATCACCGAACGTCCGTCATCCCCGAGTGTGACCGCGCTGACGGTCACGCCGTTGTTGAAGGTATAGTTTGCGGCCACGCTGGCGGTGGCGCTGTCTACAGGTTCAGAGAAATAAATGGTGATCGACTGACCGTCGCCGAGATTCGACACGGGCGAAAGGTTCGTCGCAGGAGTAATGGTTGGGGTGAGGATGGCCGCGGGAACGGAGGAACTGCCAATGGTGCTGCTCTGGAAGCGGGCGTAGAGGTTGGTGCAGTTGAAGGTGGGCCGGTACCAGAAGCTGAGGGTGCAGGTCTGGTCATTGGTGACACCAGGGATGTCCTTGTAGAGGATCTTGTTCAGCGCAAAGCTGGAGTTGTTGGTGCTGATAATGCGGAGGCTGTTGCTGCCGGTGCGGGCATTGGTCTGGCTGATGACGCTGTTGGTGTGATAAAAGCCGACGCTGGTAAAGAAGTTGGTCAACGCGGGTGCGCCGGAGAACGGGGTTTCGAAGTCGCCATTGACGATGAGGTTGGTGCCGGCCTCGGCGAGGCTGCCGTTGGCGAGAAAGAGATCATCGATGTAAACCTCGCCGATGTCACCAAGGTAAAGCAGGAGGCGGGCAGGAGTGCGAACTTTTCCGGTGAGGGAGACGAAGCGCATGTCGCTGTTGGTCCTGGCAGGAATGAATCCGCCGGGCACCGAAGAAATCACAGGCCGGGTCGTGTCGGGCAGAACCTTCAGAATGGCCTCACTGCTGTTCGTGTTCCCGTAGGCATTAGTCACAAAACATTGAAAGCGATTCGTGTTTTCGACCAGGACCACCGGCGAGATAGAGAAGTCCGGGTTGGTCGCGCCGGGGATGTTCGTGCCATTGCGAAGCCATTGATAGGTCGCACCGGTTGACCACGCCAGCTGAATGCCAAATATGGCGGTGCCCCCCTCGATGAGCACGACGTTGGTCGGTTGAACGGTGATGATCGGCGCGCTGTTGATTTGTGCTTCCACCCGCGAGATGCCGGTCGCGCAGGTGATCAGGGCCGAGACCAAAAACAATCGACCCACAAAATGAATAATCATGGTTGACCGAAGCCTAGCACGATCCCGGCTTCAGAAAAAGCTTTTTTGGAAAATGTTGCAGGCAAATTTCCCCCCACCAAATTTGACAGTGGCGACCCTACCGGGAATCGAACCCGGGCTACCTCCGTGAAAGGGAGGTGTCCTAACCGCTAGACCATAGGGTCGTCAAAGAGGCGTGGAATATAGGCAGCGAAACGGGCTTGTCACGCGGAAAAAATTTTCGGCACCGAAACAAAATTTCACCAGCACGGTTTCAGGCGTCAAGACAGGTGCGGACGGTCTGGGCGAGAACCTGCGGCAGGTAGGGCTTCTGTAAAAAATTAACACCTTCCTTGAACTCGATTTCGCGGCTCAGAACTTCCACCGAGTAGCCGCTGGTGTAGAGAATTTTCATGCCCGGATCTCGGCCAGGATGCGCGCGGCCAGTTCGCCGCCCGAGACGCCTTCCGGCATCATCATGTCGGTGAGCACGAGGTCGATCCGGCCCTTATGCTCGCTCCAGACGGCCAGGGCCTGCACGCCGGAGGCCGCTTCGAGGATTTTGTAGCCGTAGCGTTGCAGCACCTCGATGACCAACTCACGCAGGGCCATCTCGTCCTCGACCAGCAGGATCGTCTCCGTGCCTCCGCGCACGTCGTGGTGGCCGAGGTCGCCAGGCGCGGGCTGCACCGACTTGGAACTGACCGGCAAAAAAAATTCTAAAGGTCTTCCCCTGCCCACCTCGCTGGAAACTTCCAGCCAGCCGGTGTGCTGTTTGACGATTCCATAAACCGTCGCCAGCCCGAGGCCGGTGCCCTTGCCCACTTCCTTGGTGGTGAAGAACGGTTCAAAAAAATGTTTGAGCAGCGTCGCATCCATGCCGCATCCAGTGTCGGTCACGCTCGGACAGACAAATGCCTCGGCCCGGGCTTCCGGATGCCGCTGCACATAGGCCTCGTTAATCTCGACGGCAAAGGTCGAAAGGGTGAGCTTGCCACCCCGCGTCATGGCGTCCCGCGCATTGACAACGATGGGACACGAACGCAACGCCATGAAATCAGGCGCCCGGCCGCGGTCGGGCACATCCATCAGCCGGCGGGCTGTTGCGGGGTTAAAAAGGAGCGGCCCGTCCACACGCATGGACGGGTCGATCCAAAAATTCAGCTCACACACAGAAGGGCTGAACAAGCAAACAATCCGGCAAATTTTTTCCCTGTCAAAAAGATTTTTTCCGCTAACAAATATTTGCCGGAAAAAATGGTGGGTTGGGAGGGACTCGAACCCTCGACCAATGCCTTAAAAGGGCACTGCTCTACCAACTGAGCTACCAACCCGTGTCCAAGGGGCGCAAAAAATAGCCGACGCCCCTAGTGATCGCAAGAACTTTTCCCATTCATCACGCTCACTCTGCAAATGGGAGGTGAGACGGTTCCGAAAACTCAATTCCCTAGGTTCAACTTCCCAAAAATCGGCTCCAGAGCCGCCTTCCACTTCGCGTAGCCGGCGGCGTTCGGATGCAGCAGATCGGGAAACTCCTCCTGCTTCGCGTCACCCTGCTCGCTGGCGAAGACCGACCAGGTGTCGCAACGGATGAACTGGGTGTCGCCTTTCACCAACTCGCCGACCAGCGCGTTGATCTGCTGGATTTTCCCCGCCGGCCGCCGCTTCGTCGCGGAACTCGGCATTACCTTGCAGACGATGACCGGCAGCTTCGGGTTGTGCGCCTTGAGCCGAGCGAGAATGATTTTCACATTGCCGGCGATGACCGCCGGCTCGGCCTGATCCTCCAGATCGTTCGTGCCGATGAGCAGCACTACCGCCTTCGGGTTCAGATCGAGGACATCTTCCTTGAGCCGGAAGAGCACGCCGCGCGTGAGGTCGCCGCTGATGCCGCGGTTGGCGGTTTTCAGCCCCGGAAAATCTTTCGCCAGACTGCCCCACCCCTGCGTAATCGAGTCGCCGAGGAACACCACCGCGCCCTGGTCCTTCTCGCGGCTGTTCCACCACGCCAACCGGCGCTCGCGCCAGAGATTGCGAAACCAGTCCTGTTTGCGAATCGGGCCTTCACCGGGGAACGCCTCGTCGGCGGGAAACTTGGCGACAGCCGGCAGTTCCGGCGGTTTCGTTTTGAGTTCGTACTTGTCTGGCTGGCCGGCGCGCTGCGCGAACATCCACGGGAGCAGTTCCGGCTCGGCGTAGGCCCGGCCCCACGAGTTGTGGCCCAGTCCCCAGTACTCGAAATAATGCGGCGCACCGCCGGCCTCGCGCATCGCCTGGATCATGTTCCGCGTGCGCTTCACTTTCACCGCAGTGTCGTCGTCCGAGTGAAAAGCCCAGACCGGTGTCTTGGCGACAGCAGCGTTGACGGTCTTCTCATCACCGCCGCCGCAGATCGGCACGGCCGCCGCGAACCGTCCGGGGAACCGCGTGATGCAATCCCACGTCGCGTAGCCGCCCATGGAAAGCCCGGTCACGTGGAGGCGACCGTCGTCGATGCTGAATTCCTTGGGCAGCGCGGCCATGAGTTCCAGGACCAACGCCATCGCGGCGCTGGGCGGCTTGGGCTGCACGCCGGAAGTCGCGCCCCACGGCATGTCCACCCATTGCTGGCCGTTCGGGCATTGCGGCGCGATGACGAAGCACGGAAATTTTTCACGGTTCGCGGCCTGGGCATAATGGCTGGTGCCATGGACCAGTTGCGCGGAATTGTTCACGCCGCGTTCGCCCGCGCCGTGGAAGAAGGTGACCAGCGGATATTTTTGTTTCGCGTCGTAATCCTTCGGCTGGAGCAGACGATACGGCAGCGTCTGGCCGGCGGCGTTGGTGAAAATGCGCGCCTCGTAATCGGCCGCGAACGATAGCACGGGCGCGAGTGACCAGAGCAGCAGACAGAAAAGACGGGAGAGAATGGTTTTCATTTGCAGGAGAGTTCGACGGACTATTTGACCGGGACAAATTTCAGGGCGACCGGCGCGCCTACCTCGATGGTGTGGCCGGTCGGGGTGAGCTTGCCCGTCTTCTGATCAATGCGGAAAACGACGACCGTGTCGGAATTCTGGTTGGCGGCCAGCAGGAACGTGCCGCTCGGATCAATGGCGAAATTGCGCGGCGTCTTGCCCTGGGTCTTTTGATGCTCGACGAACGTGAGCCGGCCGGTGGCCTGGTCGATCGCGAAGACCACGATGCTGTCGTGGCCGCGGTTCGAGCCATAAACAAATTTGCCGGACGGATGGACTTCAATTTCCGCCGTGCTGTTGCCGGGGACGGGCGCCGGCAGCGTGGGATGCGTTTCAATCTCCTTCAGCGCGCCGCTCGCGGAGTCGCAGGCAAACGCGGTGAGCGTGGAATCCGTTTCGTTGATCACGTAGGTGAACCGGCCGGAAGGATGCATCGACTGATGGCGCGGGCCGGCGCCGGGTTTGACCGTGCCCCACGGCGGATCATTCGGGACCAGCGTGCCCTTGGCGGAATCGAATTTGTAAATCATCACCTTGTCGAGCCCGGCGTAGCAGACGTAGGCGAAACGGTTCGCGCCATCGACCACGATGCAATGGGCGCGCGGCTCCCGCGGACGTCCGGGCTTTCCGCTGTCATCCGTCTGCTGGATGAAAGTGACCGGCTCGGCCAGCGAACCGTCGGCCTTGATCGGCACGGATTCGATGCTCCCGCCGCCGTAGTTGGCGAGCAGCACGTTTTTCCCCGCGCCGTCCACGACGAGATGACACGGCCCCGCGCCGCCGGCGGTCTGCTGGTTTAAGGCCGTGAGGCCGCCGGTCTTGGCGTCGATGGCAAAGGCGCTGACCGCCCCGGCCTTCGCGCCGGAACCGGTTTCATTGATCGCATAGAGAAACTTCTGGCTGGGATGCACCGCGAGATACGTGGGGTTGGCCGACTCGGCGACCAGTTCCGGCTGCGCCAACCCGCCCGTGGCGAGGTCGAGCCGGCTGCGATAAATGCCCTTGCTCTGTTTGCTGGTGTAGGTGCCGACATAGACGAACATCGAGCCGGGCGCGGCCGGCTTCGAGGCGGACTGACAGCCGGTGACGACCAGCAGGCTGAGGAGGGAAGCGAGGAGACAGCGCCGAGAGATGATTTCCATCCCGCGATGAAACACCGTTTGCGGTGACCGGTTCAAGAACGGAATCAACGGAGGACACCCGTAGCGGCGGACGCCCTCGCCTGCCGCTAAGATTTCACACCAAACAGCCGCGCGTGTTCGAGCATTGCGAAGCGGTCGGTCATGCCGGCGAGGTAATCGCAGATGGCGAGGGGCCAGCCGTCCTTCCGGGCGCGCTTGCGGGTGAACTCGCTGATCTCGCCGTGATGGGCGGTGTAGTGGTGAAACAAGTCCTCGAGCATCTGCACCGCGCGCAGGTTCGGGCCGTGAACCTCCGGTGAGTAGTAAAGATTTTTGTAGAGATATTTGCGCAGCTCCTGGTTTTGCGCGCGGCGTTCCGGGCTGTATTGCACCAGCGGTTTCGGCTGGAGCCGCACGGCATCGGCGCTGGGCACGCCGGTGGCGCGCAGGCGTTCTTCGGTGGTGTTCACCACGTCCTTCACCTGGCCGTCGATCAGGCAGCGGATGATGAAGTAGTGCCGGCATTCCTCGGGCAGCGCGCCGTGCTCGCGCTGGATGGTGCGGTCGGCCTGCGCCCAGATGCGGACGTCGCGCCGCAAATTTTTTTCCGAGAGGAGGCCGGAGGTGAGACCGTCGTCCAGGTCGTGGCTGTAGTAGGTGATCTCGTCGGCGAGGTTGGCGACCTGCGCCTCGAGGGAGGAGGATTTTGCGTCGAAGCCCTTGCGCCTGGCGGGATGATCACAGGCGGTGTAGTGCTTCACGAGTCCCTCGCGCACCTCCCAGCTCAGGTTCAGTCCACGAAAGCCCGGATACTTCTGCTCCAATTCTTCGACGATCCGCAGGCTCTGGCAGTTGTGCTCGAAGCCGCCGTGCTTTTTCATCAGGCGGTTCAGGCACGCCTCGCCCTTGTGCCCGAACGGCGGATGGCCGAGGTCGTGCGCGAGCGCAATGGTCTCGGTGAGGTCCTCGTTGATCCGGAGCGCGCGGGCGATGTTCCGCGAGATGCCCGCGACTTCCATGGTGTGGGTGAGCCGGGTGCGGAGGTGGTCGCCGGTGCCGTTGAGAAAAACCTGGGTCTTGTATTCGAGCCGGCGGAAGGCGCGCGAGTGGATCACGCGGTCGCGGTCGCGCTGGTAGTGGGTGCGCCATTCGGGCGGTTCCTCGGCGTGCTGGCGGCCGCGGGTGTCGGCGCTGAACTGGGCGTAGGGCGCGAGGAATTGCCGTTCGCGGGCCTCGAGGTCTGCGCGCGTGCAGGGCATGGTCAGCTCGCCAGCAATTCCTGGACGCTCACGCCGCGCAGATCGAACAGCCGCTTGATGGCGTCCTCGATCAGGTTGTTCGGACAGGACGCGCCGGCGGTGATGCCGACGGTGATCTTGCCGGACGGGAGCCAGTCGCGCGTCTCGACCTCCTCGTGCCGGTGCTGATCCCAGTGGACGATGACCTGGTCGTTCGCCATTTTCGCGGCGTTCTTGATGAAGTAGGTGGGCAGCACCGCCTCGCCCATCTCGGCGAGATGCGAGGTGTTCGACGAGTTGTAGCCGCCGATAACGATGAGCAGGTCCAGTTTTTCCTTGAGCAGTTTTTCCAGCGCGTCCTGCCGGTCCTGGGTCGCGCCGCAGATGGTGTCGAAGAACCGGAAGTGCTGGGCGATGTTTTCCACGCCATGCTTTTTCTCCATCGCGGCCCGAAAACGGCGCTGCACCTCCTCGGTTTCCCCGCGCAGCATGGTGGTCTGATTCGCCACGCCCACAGCCTCGAGGTGTTTGTCCGGGTCAAAGCCCGGCGAGTGGGCGCCCTTGAATTTTTTCAGAAACTCCTCCTTGCTCCCGCCGTGGAGAATGTAATTACAAACGTAGTCCGTCTCCCCGAGGCTGAAGCAGACGAGGTAATGGCCGCTCCCGTAGGCCGTGGCCTGGGAGGTGGTGGCCTTGGTCTCCTCGTGCCTGGCCTTGCCGTGGATGATGCTGGTGACACTCTCCTTCGAGTATTGCCGCACGCGCTTCCAGACGCTCATCACGTCGCCGCAGGTGGTGTCCACCAGCACGCACTGCTTCTCCTCGAGCTTCCGGCGCGTGACGACCTCGGTGCCGAAGGCGGGGATGATGACGACATCGCCGGGATGCAGCCGGGACAGCTCCTCGTCGTCGGGCTTGGGCGAAATGGTCAGGATGCCGAGGTTGCTGATCTGGTCGTTGACTTCCGGGTTGTGGATGATTTCGCCGAGCAGATAGATCGGCTTCTCCGGCGGAAACGATTTGCGCGCCGCGTAGGCGAGGTCAATGGCGCGCTCGACACCGTAACAAAAACCGAACTCCTTCGCGAGCTTGATGCTCAGCAAACCATCGGCGGAGAGCACGCTGCCCTTGGCGCGGATGCGCTCGACGAGTTCGCTGCGGTAATGCGAGATGACCTGGGCCTGGACGGCCTCCATGATCTCAGGCCGGCGGAGATTGATCTTTTGGGGCGCGACAGGCGCGGTGGTTGACATAGCGGGGCAAATCTAACAGCGGCCAGGCGAGCGTCCAGTGCAAAGCCGGACGGACCGGACGTGACGATGGGCGGCGTTGACAGTGCGTTGCGGCGGCTGCTTTAGTTCTCCGGCAACAAACGCAAATTCACATTCATGTCGCGCCGCATCACAAAAAACTGGAAAGCCCGCCTGCAATCCGTCGTGCCCTTCGGTCTCGGCCAGACCAAGCCCAAACATTTCCGCGACATGGCCGAGATCGTCTGGAAGAACCGCGATAATCTCGGCTACGCGTGGAAGGTCATCACCAAGGGCGTGTGCGACGGCTGCGCGCTCGGCGTCGCCGGGCTGCATGACTGGACGATCAAGGGCACGCACCTGTGCATGACGCGGTTGAATCTGCTTCGGTTGAACACCATGCCGGCGCTAGATGAAAGGCTGCTTGAGAACGTGGAAGAGCTGCGGATGAAACTCGCGGCGGAGCGCCGGTCTCCGACCCGGCGCGAATCAAACCCCAAACGCGCCGGCTCGGAGAGCGGCGCTCCGGAATTCGACAACGCCCAACTCCGCGAACTCGGCCGCATCCCCTGCCCTTTGCTGCGCGAACACGGCGCGCGCGGTTTCCGCCGCATCTCCTGGGACGACGCCTACGCGCGCATCGCCAAAAAAATCCGCGATACCGATCCGCATCGCTTCGCCTTCTTCGTCACCTCGCGCGGCGTGACCAACGAGATTTATTACATGGCGCAGAAAGTCGCGCGCTTCCTCGGCACGAACAACGTCGATAACGCCGCGCGCCTCTGCCATTCGCCCAGCACCGGCGCGATGAAGCACGCCATCGGCGTTGCCGCCTCGACGTGCAGCTACCAGGACTGGTATGGCACCGACCTGATTATTTTCTTCGGCGCGAACCCCGCCAACGACCAACCGGTCACCACCAAATATCTCCACGAGGCCAAAGCGCTCGGCACGAAAATCGTCTGCGTGAACCCGTATCGCGAACCGGGCATGGAGCGTTACTGGGTGCCGAGCACGGCGAGCAGCGCGCTCTTCGGCAGCGATCTCATGGACTACTGGTTTCCCGTGAGCCAGGGCGGCGACATCGCGTTTCTCTACGGCGTGTTAAAAATATTGTTCGAGAACGGCTGGACGAATGAATCCTTCATCCGCGGGCACACGGCGGATTTTCAAGAGCTGAAACTGAAAACGGAAGGCCTGAAACTGGAAACCTTGGAGGCGCAGTCCGGCCTGACCCGCGCCGACATGCGGGAGTTTGCCGAGCTGATCCGCGACGCGAAAAACGCCGTGCTCGTCTGGAGCATGGGCATCACGCAGCACGCCTACGGCGGCGACGGCGTCTCGATGGTGCTCAACCTCGGCCTCGCGCGCGGCTACGTGGGCCGCGACAAAAACGGCCTCATGCCGATCCGCGGCCACAGCAGCGTGCAGGGCGGCGCGGAGATGGGCGCCTATGCCACGGCCTTCCCCGGCGGCAAGACCGTCAACGCCGCGAACGCCAAAAATCTTTCCGAACAATACGGTTTCCCCGTGCCCGACTGGCCCGGACTGACCGCCGTGGACATGGTCGAGCAGGGCGCGCGCGGCCAGCTCGACGTGCTTTATTGTCTCGGCGGAAATTTTCTCCGCACCTTGCCGGAGCCGGATTACGTGGCCCGCGCGATGGCCAACGTCCCGCTGCGCGTCCACCAGGACATCATCCTCACCGACCAGATGTTCATCGAGGCGAAGGAGGAGGTCATCCTGCTCCCGGCGAAAACGCGCTACGAACAGGATGACGGAGGCACGGAAACCACCACCGAACGCCGCATCATTTTCAGTCCGGAAATCCCGCGTCAGGTCGGCGAGTGCAAGGCGGAGTGGAAAATTTTGCGCGAGCTGGCCGCCGCCGTCTGGCCGGAGCGCGCCCACCTGCTCGGCTGCGAAACGGGCCAGGCCATGCGCGACGAGATCGCCCGCGTCGTCCCGTTCTACGACGGCTTTCAGCACCTCCACAAAACCGGCGACGCTTTTCAATATGGCGGCGCGCATCTTTGTGCCAACGGCCAGTTCGCCACCGCCGACGGCCAGGCACATTTCCGCGTCGTGGAGTTGCCGAAGCTCGCGGATCATTCAGCGGGTGACACGTTTGAAGTCAGCACGCGGCGCGGCAAACAGTTCAACACGCTCATCTACGCCGAGATTGACCCGCTCACCGGCGCGGCGCGCGACGCGGTTTTCTTCAACCCGGACGATGCCGCGCGGCTGCACCTCGCGCAGAGCGACCGCATCACGCTGGTGAACGATCTGGGCCGCTACGAGGGCCGGGTCTTTCTCGCGCCAATTGCGCGCGGCAACTTGCAGGTCCACTGGCCGGAGGCGAACCATCTGATCCGTCGCGGCCTGACCGACACGCTCGGCGGCGTGCCGGATTACAACGCGCAGGTGCGCGTGGAGAAATCGCCGTGAAGCAAGGTGGGGCGCGTCACTCCGTGCGCGCCATCGGGCGATTGCAACCAGCGGCGGGCAGAGGACTGCCCGCCCTACCCGGTGGAACAATTGAAGCATTTGAAGACTGAAATCAAACAAGTCTGGCACTGGGATTCCGGCGGCCGGCCGCGGCGGCGGCCGGAGGAACTGGCCGTCGAGGAACCACTAGAAATCCAGGTGGACACGCGCCCGGTGAGCGTGACGATGCGCACGCCCGGCCATGACGCGGAACTGGCCGCCGGCTTTCTGCTTTCAGAAGGGTTAATCAAAACTCAGGCCGACCTCCGCCAGATCAAACCGCATCCGCGCAACCGGAGCGGCAATACGCTGAACGTCTTTCTCGCGCCGGAGGTGACCGTCGATTTCGCGCGGCTCACCCGGCACGTCTTTGCGTCGTCGAGCTGCGGACTGTGCGGCAAGGCGAGCATCGCCGCCGTGCATCAGCATTTCCCGGCGGTGCGCGGAAAATTTTCCGTGGCCGCGAGAACGCTCCTCGCCCTGCCGGAGCGGATGCGGCTCGGCCAGGAGGCCTTCGACCGCACGGGCGGCCTGCACGCGGCGGCGCTGTTCACGGCGGACGGCGAACTGGTGGTGTTGCGGGAAGACGTGGGGCGGCACAACGCGGTGGACAAGGTGCTCGGCTTCGGCCTGCTCATTGGACGGCTGCCGTTCGACCGCCACGTCCTGATGGTGAGCGGACGGGCGTCGTTCGAGATATTGCAGAAGGCGCTGGCGGCGCGGGTCGCGGTGGTCTGCGCGGTGTCCGCGCCGTCAAGCCTGGCGGTGGAATTCGCGCGCCGGAGCGGACAGACGCTGGTGGGATTTTTGCGCGGCCAGCGGATGAATGTTTACTCGGGGAAAAGCCGAGTGCGGTTTTAATCCGAATTCCGAATTTGGCCTCGGCTGGCGCCCGTAGCGCGGGTTTCCAAACCTGCTGTGTCGCCGACTTCCAAGTCGGCAGGGCCTCGGACGACGCGGCGCACCAAAAGTCCCAGCGGGCGCAGGTTTGGAAACCCGCGATACAGCAGGCGCGAAGGCCTGAACTACGCGCGCCTGCCCGGTTCCGACTTCGGAGTTCGGGTTTATACTTAATCCTGCGTGGTCGCTTCCCGGCAGTTGAAATGCAGGGGAGCGCAGCCGACCCGGCTGCTATTCGGGGCGCCCGCGCGCCGAACACGAGCGCGCCGGAACGTACCGAACAGTGGGGGGAGTCCAGGCGCAACTCGTGGGTCGCGAGGGCGCGACCCACTGCGCCCGAGGCGGGCGCGCTCCCCATTCCTACTGCTTGGTTCCGGTTTAGGTGGAGAAACGGGCGGTCTGCTGGCCAACCGCGACGATGGGCTGGAGTTTTGCAGAGGTTCAACAGGCGATTCCGGGAAGGAAGGGGGGAAACCGTGACGAGGCGGCCCGACTAAATCAGCGGCCCTCGTTCATGCGGCTGGGAAAACCGTTCTCCCAGCCTTTCTGTGCGTTCCAAGGACGGGAGGAGGTGTTTTCCGCCTCGGTCATGGTGCAACCAGTGCCTGCCAAGGCCAGCACGGCCAGCACCAGCAGCAGCCAGACGAACCGGGAGATGAGCGGATGATTTTTCATGGCCAAAAAAATTCGTCAGTACAATACTTGGTCGCCTTCCTGGATGTCGGACAATTTCCAGCCGGGCATAACATTGGCAATGCAGCGGTCCGGCATGACGTTGAGAATTTTTACTTTCCCGACCAGCTTGCTGTCGCGGTGAACCATCATCTTGCCGTGTTGCAGCACGCCCTGCTTTTCCCCGATGTCGAGCACGACAAAGTTCCATTTCGGATCGACGACCTTGACGACGCCTTTCAAGCCAATCGGCAGGATAACTTCGTAATCTTCATTGGTGCCAATCAGGAAGGCTATTTGAGCGTCCAAAGCCTTCACTTTGCGCGCCAGAATTTTCTTTTCCTCCTCGATAACTCCGATGGAATCATAGGCCTTTTTGAGATCGGCGATCGCCTTTTTGACCTGTTCGGGAGTCACTTCCAAAACCGTCCATTTGGCCAGGTCCAATTGCGCGTCTTTTTTGTCCTTGAGGGCATCCTCCAACGTTTTCCCGAGGGCAATCTTGGCGGCCTCAGCGTCGGCGAGTTTGGTGGTGGTGGAAGCCAGTTCGGTCTGGGTGTTGGCGAGTTCGGTGGCGGTCTTGGCAAGCTTGTCCTTGGTGTCGGTCAAGTCTTCGCCTGTTTTCTTATGCTCGGCTTTTTCCATGCGCAGCCAGTCGATATTCTGGTTGCGGACGGCGATGATCCCGGTGACGTGCTCGCGCACCTTCAACTGGGTCAGGACAATCACGCCCGCCCCCGCGAGGATGGCAAAAATAAGAGAAATTCGTAGCAACATTGTTTTACAAGTTAATGTTCAAGCGCGGAGCGAAACTAGACGGTGCGCGGGTGACTGTCAACGCCCGCCTTCGCCCGATCTTGCCTCACTTTTCTGCCGCCAGTTTCCGCGCGCGCACCAGCGTGCTTTCGGAGCGCAGCTCCAGCTCCTTGGTGACGATCCAATGGTATTGCCAGACCGGATTCTCCGGCTGGCGGGCGGTCGAATCAACGAGCACCTGGGTCCGCTGGAAATCATCCAACAGCACTTTATTCGACAGTTTGGAAGCTTCGGGCCAGAGTTTTTGGTAAATGCGTTTCGCCTCGTTAGTGGAGCCGACCGAGTGCAGGAGAATGAGCGCCTCGCGCAGTTCGAAATGCTGCTCGTCCCGCCGGGACTGGTTCGTGCCCAGTTGACGGATCACCATCACGCTGCAAAAAATCAGCATCACAATGAAGATTGCCGAGAACCGGTGCTCACGAAGGAATCGCATTAAAAATTTTTACGACATACGCCGGACCGGCGCAATCTTGAATTGCCGATGACGGCCCGGTGCGGCGCATATTTCATTTGGCTTCATCGTCGGGGAATGAGAATTTGAGACGTGATCAATCTGCTTGTTTCCACACTCCAGCGAACGGCGCTCTGTTGCCTACTCACCCTGCCGGCCTTGGAGTTGCGCGCAGCCAACCCCACCAACGCCCCCGAGCCGGGACTGCACCAGATCGAGCCGGGCATGTTCGCGCTCGGCCAAGTGCGCATCGATAAGGCACGCCGCGCCGTCAGTTTTCCCGCGCAGGTCTGCCTGCGCGAAGGCACCGTCGAGTATGTGATCGTCCATAAGGCCGGCAAGACCCACGAAAGCGTCCTGAGTACCGAGGTCGAGCCGCAGCAAATTCACGTCGCCCTGCTCTTGCTCGGCGTGAAAGCCGCGAATACCAACCTGTTTCATGCCGATGTCTCCATCCCGCCGCCCGGCCAGACCGTCACCATTGGGATCAGTTGGAAGACCGGTGAACAGGAGACACGCCGGCGCATCGAAGATCTGATCTTGGATAGGGAAACGAAGAAGCCCCTCACCGCCGGCCCGTGGGTTTACAACGGCTCGCACATTTTCGAGAAATCCTTCGTCGCCCAGCGCGATGGATCCATCGTCTCGATCCGTATCGACCCGGACGCGCTCGTCAACAATCCGCGGCCGGGCCGGGAAAAGGACGATCGTTTCTCGGTCAACCCCGACGCGCTGCCGCCCAAAGACACGGTGGTGCAGATTACGATTCAGCTGGAACCAGCCCGGGCCGTCGAAAAAACTTCTTGAACACCGCCCGCCTGGCAGGCGTCATTCTGGCCAGTCATGTCAAATCGTATGAAAACCAATTTGCAGCGCACCTTGCTCCTGACCGCCCTGACCGCTTCTCTCATCAGCCCCGCCGCCGCCGCCGACAAATCATTTCCAGGCACGGTGCGGCTGAACCCCACGGCGGACGTCTCCTTTCACAACGAAATCCAGCGCGCCATCGACAAGGGCCTCGCCTCCCTCGCCGCCACGCAAAACTCCAACGGTTGGTGGTCCACGCCCGATCATCCTTCCGTCAGCGGACTCGCCCTCTCCGCGCTCCTCGGCGATCCCGATAAGCGCTACAAGAACGCCCCCCGCACCCAGAAGGGCCTCGACTTCCTCCTCAGTTGCGCCAAGCCCGACGGCAGCATCTACCAGACAAATCTGATCAACTACAACACGTCCCTCTCCATGATGGCCCTGCTCGCGGCCAACAATCCCAAGCACGATCCCGTCCTCCGCAAAGCCCGCGCCTACCTCGCCGGCACCCAGGTGGACATGGACGAACTCGGCAAAACGGATTCACCGTTCGACGGCGGCGTAGGCTACGGCAGCAAATATGCCCACTCGGACATGAACAACACCCTCGTAGCCATCGAGGCGATGTATTACAGCCGCCACCTGGCCGAGGACAAGAATTTGCCCGGAGCCAAAGACCTGAACTGGCAGGCCGTCGCCAGCTTCATCCAGAACTGCCAGAATCTGCCGAGCCATAACAAGCAGGACTGGGTTTCCGAAGATCCCAAACACAAGGGCGGTTTCATTTATTACCCCGGCACCAGCATGGCCGGCAGCGAGACCAACGCCGCCGGCAAGGTCGCCCTCCGCACCTACGGCAGCATCAGCTACGCTGGACTAATGAGCTACATCTACGCCGACGTGAAGAAGACTGATCCCCGCGTGGTCGCCGTCCTCGAATGGTTGCGCGCCAACTACACCCTCGAAGAAAACCCCGGCATGGGACCGCAGGGCTACTATTATTACCTCCACTTGATGACCAAGGCTCTCAACGCCTATGGCGCGGAAATCCTGGAGTTGAAGGACGGCAAGAAAATCAACTGGCGCAAGGACGTCGCCATGCGCCTCATCAACCTGCAAAAAGCCGACGGCTCCTGGGCCAACGACAACGGCCGCTGGTGGGAGAAAGACCCGGCCCTCGTCACCGCCTACGCCGTGATGTCCCTCGAAATCATCTATCGCGGGATGTGAGTTGGATTGTCGGGAGATCGTGTTTTCAGCCCGCTTTGGCGCGCCTTCCCGCAGAGGCCCACGCCAAAAATTCGTGTTCATCCGTCTTCATCCGTGGTTAAACTCTCCTCGCCCTTATGGAATACGAAGCTGTCATCGGGCTGGAGACACACGTCCAGCTCAAAACCAAATCCAAGATGTGGTGCGGTTGCGCCAATGAATTCGGCGCCGACCCCAACTCCAACGTCTGCCCCGTCTGCCTCGGCCTGCCCGGCGTGCTGCCCGTCGCCAACGAGGAGGCGCTGCGCCTCACCGCCCTCACCGGCCTGCTCCTCAACTGCACCATCGCCCGCTACGCCAAGTTCGACCGCAAAAATTATTTCTACCCGGACGCCCCGAAGAACTACCAGATCACCCAGTACGACAAACCCTCGACGTTGGGCGGCTTTGTCGATTTCGAGTTTACCGGCGCGGGTTCGGTGAACGGCGCGGCGCGCGTCCGCATCACCCGCGCCCATCTGGAAGAGGACGTGGGGAAGAATTTCCATTTCGACCGCACGAGCGGCGTGGACTTCAACCGCGCCGGCGTGCCGCTGCTGGAAATTGTTTCCGAGCCGGACCTCACCAGCGCGGACATGGCCTACGAATATCTCAATGCGCTCAAGGACATCCTGGTCTATGGCGGCATCAGCGACTGCGACATGGAGAAGGGCATGGTGCGCTGCGATGTGAATGTGAGCGTGCGCCCGGTGGGCACGAAGGAACTCGGCGCGAAGATCGAGATCAAAAACATGAACAGCTTCAGCGGCGCGCGGCGGGCGTTGGAATACGAGATCCCGCGCCAGATCGAAGTCCTGCGCAAGGGCGGCAAGCTCATTCAATCAACCCGCCGCTGGGATGACGTGACCCAGATGACCGAGGAAATGCGGACCAAGGAGCACGCGCACGATTACCGCTATTTCCCCGAGCCGGACCTGATGCCGTTCGTGCCCAGCGACGCGTGGATCGGCGAGGTGCGCGCGCGCATGGTGGAACTGCCGCTGGCGCGCAAGCATCGGTTCATCCGCGATTATCAACTGCCCGCGACCGACGCGCAGACCTTCGTGTGGGACGTGCCGCTGGGCGCGTATTTCGAGAAGGCCGTAACGGGCGCGAAGAATCCAAAAGCCGTGGCCAACTGGGTCATCAACAATCTGCGCGCAAAAATCACCGAGGCCGGCACGGCGCTCGACACGGTGAAAATCAAGCCGACGGACATCCAGGTGCTGGCGGGTCTGGTGGACGGCGGCAAGATCAGCAGCAGCATCGCGCAAAGTGTTTTTGCCGACATGTTCGCCACCGGCGACGCGCCCGCAGTCATCGTGGAGAAACGCGGTCTCGCGCAGGTGAGCGACACCGGCGCGCTGGAGAAATTCTGCGATGACGTAATCGCCGCGAATCCCGGCTCCGCCGCCGACTTCAAGGCCGGCAAAGTAGCTGCGCTCAATTTCCTCAAGGGCCAGGTGATGAAGAACAGCAAGGGCAAGGCGAACCCGACCTTGATCGGCGAGATGCTGGAGAAGAAGTTGAGGGCCTGACGTGCAACGCGGGACCGGAGATCGGCGCTACGATCAGTCAGACTGCCGTCCGAATCAGGCATTGACACCTGCTCCCCAACGTCCTGAAATGTCCCCCATGAACAATACTCCAACACCTCCCACCACCCGTCGTGACTTCATCAAAACCTCCGGCCGCATCGCCGCCGTTTCGGCGCTGGCCGGCGTGACCATTCCACATGTGTTCGCAGCGGAGAACAACACCCTCCAGGTCGCCCTCATCGGCTGCGGCGGACGCGGCGGCGGCGCGGCCGACAATGCCCTCTCCGTCAAGACCGGCCCCATGAAACTCGTCGCCATGGCCGACGTCTTTCCCGACAAACTGAAGAACGCCTACAACGGGCTCGCCGCCCGTCACAAGGAAAAAGTCGATGTGCCGCAAGAACGCCGGTTCATCGGGTTCGACGGATACAAGAATGCCATGGACTGTTTGAAGCCCGGTGACATTGCGATTTTCACCACGCCGCTGGCTTTTCGCTGGGTGCATTTCAAATACGCGATCGAGAAAAAGCTGAACGTCTTCATGGAAAAACCGGTCACGGCGGACGGCCCGACTTCCCGCCGGATGCTCAAACTTTCCGACGAGGCGTCGGCCAAGAGTTTGAAGGTGGGCGTCGGCCTGATGTCGCGTCACGCCCGGCATCTCCAGGACTTGCACAAGCGCGTTCAGGACGGCGAGATCGGCGATGTGATGCTGATGCGAGGATACCGCATGCACGGCCCGGTCGCCTCGGCCTTCTCGAAACGCTGGCCCGGCAACCCGAGCGAGCTGCTCTGGCAGATTTCTCGCTTCCACAGCTTCCTCTGGGCGAGCGGCGGCTGCTTCAGCGACTTCTACATCCACCACATCGACCATTGCTGCTGGATGAAAAACGCCTGGCCGGTCAAGGCGCAGGCGCTGGGCGGGCGGCACTTTCGCGTCAGCCCCGAGGGCGATCCGTGGGTGGACCAGAACTTCGACTCCTACGCGGTGGAATACACCTTCGAGGACGGTGCGAAGTTTTACATGGACGGACGTTGCAACAGCGGCGCGCAGTCCTTTTATTTCAGCCATGTTCACGGCACCAAGGGCATCGCGGTCGCCGCCAAATCCAACGATTTCAGCGGCCCTTCCAGCATTCACAAGGGCCAGTTGCCCACCCGGGAAAGCATGCTCTGGCAATCGAAGCCGGACGCGGAACCCAACCTGAACGCCTACAACTACGAGTGGGATGACCTCACCAACGCCATCCGCAATGACAAGCCCTACAACGAAGTCCCTTTCGGCGTGCAGGCCAGCGTCGTCACCTCCATGGGCCGCAAGGCCGCGCACACCGGCATGGAAATCCGCTACGAGGACATGCTCAATGACGACATGGAGTATGCTCCGGACATCGACAAATGGACGATGGATTCACCGCCGCCGATCATTGGCGACGCCAACGGCAAGTACCCCGTGCCGATGCCGGGCAAGACCACCAAGCACGAGTACGAAATGAACATCCGGGCATAGGTTCCGCAGAAATTATTCCGGCTGAAAGTTGCAGGTTTGTCCACGGGGACGAGCCTGCATCTTTTGCTTTCCAGGCGGCGGTTTTCCTCTCGTCGATTTTGGAAAAAAGCGTAACCTCCACCACCAGACGCGCCGGTCAATCCACCCCGTGAGGATTCGGTTCAACCGCGCATCAACACCAATGAACACGAATACGAGCAGGTCGGGCCAGGTGGTTTTGCCAACATCGGGCCGACGCACTTCCAAGCGGGTGACCAGCGAAATTTATCCGGAGATCGTCAACGGCGGCATCGAGCGCGTGCCCGGCGGGAATTTTTCAGTCGAGCCGGTCGAAGTCCCGCCGCTGCGCGAACTGATGCCGGGCCGGATCAAATTTATTTTCGACCTGGCCAACGAGGAGATCGGCTACCTCATTCCGAAAAGCGAATGGGACCGCCAGCCGCCTTATCTCTACGGTGCCAAGAAAAAAATCTACGGCGAGATCAACTCCGTCGGCCCCGACGCCGCCGGCCAGATTCACGAGGCGTTGCGCGCCCTGTGCCGGCCTTGAGCGATGATTACACTGACAACCACCGAGCGCCCTGCTAATTTCGCGGCGTGATTCGCAACATCATTTTCGACTGGTCCGGCACGCTGGTGGATGATCTGCCGGCGGTGTGGCGGGCGACTAATTTTGTTTTTCGCCAGGCCGGGATTGCGGAGTTGTCGCTGGCGCAGTTTCGCGCGGAGTTCTGCCTGCCCTTCACGAAATTCTACGACCGTTACACGCCGCACATTACGCTGGCCCAGTTGGAGGCCTGGTTCCACGGACATTTCAAGGAGTGCCAGGATTCGGTGGCCGACCTCCCGCACGCACGGGGGTTTCTGGAATTTTGCCGGCGCGAGGGCTTGCGGACCTTTCTCCTGAGCACGGTGCATCGGGATCATTTCGCGGCGCAGACGGCGAGGAACCAGTTTCACGAATTCCTGGAGCGGCCGTATCTGGAGGTGTGGGACAAGCGCGCGAAGATTCACGAGCTTCTCACGGAGAACAATCTGCGCCCGGACGAGACGCTGTTCATCGGAGACATGCAGCATGACATCGAGACGGCCAAGCACGGCGGCATCCATTCCTGCGCGGTGCTGACCGGTTACAACGGGGTGGAGCAACTGCGCGCGAGCGGACCAGATTTGATCGTGGAGCATCTCGGGGAGTTGCAGGGAATTTTGGAACGAAACGGACTGGAATGGAAAGGCGTCGGCGCCGAGGAGCGGCCCATCGCCACCGTGGGCGCGCTGATTTTTCATCCGGACAACGACGATGTGCTGATGATTCACACGCACAAATGGTCGGGGCTGTGGGGCATTCCCGGTGGGAAGACGAAGTTCGGCGAGACCTCGGAAGCGGCGTTGCGGCGAGAGATTCGCGAGGAGACAGGGCTGGAGATCACGGCCATCCGCTTCGTGCTGGTGCAAGACTGCATTCATTCGCGGGAGTTTTACAAGGACGCGCATTTTGTGCTCTTGAACTACACCTGCCGCTGCGCCGGGTCGGCGGCGGTGCGGTTGAACGAGGAGGCGCAGGAATTCCGGTGGGTTTCACCGGCTCAGGCGCTGGCCTTGTCGCTCAATCAGCCGACTCGCATTTTGTTGGAGGCGGTCATCAAACAAACCAAAGTCTGAACATGGACAAAATCACCATCTGCGATCTAGAAGTGTTTTATCACGTCGGCGTGCCCGAGGTCGAAAGGTCCAAGGCTCAACGCCTGTTGTTGAGCGTCGAAATGCAAAGTGATTTCACCACCGCCGCGGCCGCGGACGATCTTGCGCAGACCATCGACTACAGCGCGGTTTGCCAGCGACTGCTCGGCTTCGGGCAGGATTGCCACTGGGAATTGATCGAGACGCTGGCCGTGGACATCGCGCAGATGATTCGAACGGATTTCTCGGCGAAAGCGGTGAGCGTGGAGGTGAAGAAATTTATCATCCCGCAGGCGCGCTACATTGCCGTGTCGGTGACGCGGTAATGGGAGACGTGGTGCGTGGTGCGTGAACCTACCCAAAGGCAAAAGATTTTGCTCAAGCACCGTCGCATCCAAAATGAAGTCCCATGTTCATACATGCTTCCAGTTTGTCGTCGTGGCGGGCAATCCCCTGAAAACTCCACTCTAACCAGCTTGCGCTTACTCGGCGGCACCGCAGACCTTCGTCTCGACGCAAGCGTTGGATGGGCTGCTTACCCACGCGCCAACCTTCCCGGCGG
>SIBH01000073.1 GCA_009695285.1 Pedosphaera sp. | reverse complement strand
ACGTTTCTCTACAGCGCCTGCGGCTGCCCGGTGAAAGTCATGGTCCGGCGCGAGGGCGACCGCACCGTCCGCACGAAGGAGTTGCCGGTGATTTTCCCGGATGATCCGGCCGTGGTCGTGTTGATTGGCAAACTGATGGCATGGTGATCCGGTGTGGCCCTGGGTTGGCCTTCGCCGGAGCGCGGCGGTGTCGTCCCCGACCCACCCGCGCTCCATTTGCATCAGGATGCACGACCGGTAATTCCGCCTTGGCGCACGCATGGCCAAAAAAAGATTGAGTGATTTTCGCCCGAAGAGCGTATAATCAGTGTCGGTAACGAATAAAAATATGAAATCCATCCAGAAAATCGCCTGCGTCGTTCTCGCCGTCACCTTCGCCATTGCGCCGCTCGTCGGGTGCGCCGCCGAGGAGAAAAAAGTCGTCAAGCCCTACACGCTCAAGACTTGCCCCGTCTCCGACGAGGTCATCGATGACAAGGGCGACATGAAGCCCCACTCATTCGTTCACGAGGGCCGCGAGATCAAACTGTGCTGCAAAGGCTGCCTGAAAGATTTCAACAAAGACGCCGCCAAATACGTGAAGAAGATCGAGGCCGCCGAAAAAGCCGCCAAATAACCGGTGGCGCCGCGCGCCTGGCTGCGCTACTGTTCGACCATGAAAACGCTGACCGCATTGTTCACCAGCCTGATGTTGCTGGCCGGCGTCTTCATTTCTCCACTCCCCGTCGCCGCCGCGAAAATCACCTGCTGCGCCGCACCCGACTGCTGCTGCCTTCAGCCCGCGCCGGCTTCTTCCACACCCCTCACTCCGGCTCCGGCCAGCCGCGCTTCGGCCTCCGATCAGACACAGTCACTCCCGCTCGTGGCCGTTTTATTTGTGCTTCAGCCGGCCGCGGAAAATCCGCCGCCGTCCGCTCCTCTCTTCCTCCCTGCCCTGACTGCGACCCCGCTCTACCAGCGGAATTGCAGTTATCTTCTCTGAGATAATTTCTCTCCACGCCCGCAGTGTGCCCTGAACCGGCGCATTGCGTTTCGCCGCACCCTTGTCCCTTGGTCCGTACCCGTTTTGTACTTATGAACAATTTATCCATCCCACTTTGCGCCGCATTTGCAGCGATCCACAGCTTTGCCGCTGAACCGCCAGCCGGTTCCGCGACCAACATGCTGGCCATCACGCCCGCGCTGGTTGACCGTCTGGTGGCCGAGGCGCGCACCAATCACCCCGCCTTGCGCGCGCAGGACGCGCGCACCGAGGCCGCCGGCTGGAACGCCGCCGCCGTCCGGACTTGGGAGGATCCGGTCTTCAAGCTTGGCGGCTCAACCTTCAGCCGGCGTGGTCCCAAGGCTTCGGAGGAAGGCGATTTGATCTACGGCCTCGAGCAGAAACTCCCGCTCTTCGGCAAGGCCGGGCGCGCCCGCCGCGTGGCCGCCGCCGAGACGGCCATGCAGGAGGCCGAAACAGAATTCCGCGTCCGCCAGTTGCGCCGCGAGCTCATCGCGCAGCTCGTGAAATTCGCCCGGGCCGGCCGGCAGCTTGAACTCAGCCGCCAAGACCTCGCCTGGCTCGAAACCATCGTCGCCGTCACCGAGGAAAAATACCGCAACAGCCAGGCGACCCGGCTCGACGTGCTCACCGCGCAGAACGAGAAATCGAAACGCGCCGACCAGCTTCTGACCGAGGAGAAAAATCGCGACTACGAAAGAGCCACGCTCAACCGCTGGGTCAACCGCCCGATCAATGCACCCTGGCCGGCGCTGCGTTTGCCCGAAGTCGCCGCGCCGCTGCCGGCCGCGTCGAATCTCATCGCCCGGGCCGCCCAGGCCGCGCCGCGCGTCAAAGTTCTGTACGCCCAGATTCTCCAGGCGAAGGCCACCACGGAGTTGACGCGCCGCCAGCGTCTGCCGGATTTCAGCGCGGGCATCGAAGGCCGGCAATTCAGCGGCGACGGCGGTTTCCGCGAAGGGCTGTTCACGCTCAGCTTTAATATGCCGTGGGGCAACGCCGGCAAATACCACCATGACCTGCGGCGCGATCAGGCCCGGTTGCAATCCGTGGAACTCGACGCGGCGGACTTCACGCTTTCCCTGCGCCACGAGATCAACCAACTCGCCGTGCAAACCGACGCCGCGCGCCGCGTGGCCGTGCTCTATCGCGATGAAATTCTGCCGCGCGCCCGGCAGGCGCTAGAATCCGCGCACGCCGCCTGGGCGGCCGGACGCGGGCCGTTCCGCGACGTGCTCGACGCACGCCGCCAGATGCTCGACGGCGAAACGATGCTGAACCGTGCCATTGCCGAGCAGCATTTGATCGTGGCCGATCTCGCCCTGCATGGCGGCCTCGTCGAATTTGATTTGTCCGCCACCGCGACCACCCAACCCTGAGACCATCATGAAAACGAAATCCCTGTTCCTCCTGATCGCCGTGCTCGCTGCGGCGGGCGGCTGGTTTGCCGCGAAACATTGGCCGGAGAAAAAAGCCGCCGCCACCGACACGCGGGAAATTCTCACCTATCAAAGCCCGATGCACCCGTGGATCAAGTCCGACCAGCCGGGGCGCTGCACGATCTGCGGCATGAACCTGGTGGCCGTGTATAAAGGCGAGAGGGGCTTCGACGCGGAAGCGGGCGTGATCACGCTCGGCTCGAATGTCATCCAAGTCATCCACGTTCAGACCGAGGAAGTGAAGCGCCGGCCGCTCCACCGGACGTTGCGTGTGGCCGGCGCCATTGACGACAATGACACCGCGCATCGCCGTCTCTCAGCTTATGCCGGCGGGCGTATCGAGAAGTTGCACGTCAACTTTGTCGGCGCGGAAGTGGTCGCCGGGCAGCCGCTGGCCACGCTCTACAGCCCGGTGCTGCTCGCGGCGGAAAGCGAGTACCTGACGGTGTTCAAGCAGCCCGCCGCCGCGACGCCCGCCATGCGTGACGAACACGAACGGATGTTGCAGTCCGCCGCGCAGCGACTGATCCGGCTTGGCTATGCGGAAACGCAAATCGCCGCGCTCGCGAAAAAGAATTCCGCCGAGGCGCGCACGGAAATGCTTGCGCCGATGAGCGGCACGGTCGTGGAGCGGAAGGTCTATGAGGGCCAGTACGTGAAGGAGGGCGACGTGTTGTTCGAGATCGCGGACTTCTCGAAGATGTGGTTTCGCTTCGACGCCTACGAACGCGATCTCGGCTGGCTCCAGCCGGGGCAGTTGGTGGAAATCACCACGCCCGCGCTGCCCGGAAAAACTTTTTCCGCGCCGATCACATTCATTGATCCAAACCTGAACGACCTGACCCGCAGCGCGAAGGTGCGCGTGGAGCTGGAGAATCCGCTCGTCGGGCGCGACGGCCCGAAACGGCGCGAGTTGCTGCACCGGCTGTTCGCGGACGGCGCGGTGAAGCTGGAAATTCCCGAAGGGCTGGCCGTGCCGCGCAGCGCGGTGCTCTCGCCGGGCACGCAGCCCGTGGCCTATGTGGACCGGGGCGGAGGCGGTTACGAACAGCGCAAGCTCAAGCTGGGCCGCCTTGGCGACGACGCGTGGGAAGTGCTGGCCGGATTGAGCGCGGGCGAGCGCGTCGTCACCGCCGGCAACATGCTGATCGACGCGCAGGCGCAACTGAACCAAAGCGCGAACCCCGCGTCCGCTCCGCCGGTCGCGGGCGATGCACTGACCGAGGCGCAGCGAAAGGGTGTTGGTGAATTTCTCGCGGCGGTCAGCGGCCTGGGTGCAGCGCTGGCGGCGGACAAGCTGGAGGCTTTCAACCAGCAGGCGGCGCAGTTTCACCTGACCATGCCGACGCTGCTCGGTCTGCTGGCACAGGAAAAATCGTGGCAGCCGATGCTGCCAAGAATCGAAGCCGCCGCGCATCTGGAGAAGGCCGAGACCCTGGCGGCGGCGCGCAAGAATTTTTTACCGTTGAGCCTGGCCGTGTCTGATTTCGCGAAGACACTGCGCGCGCAGCAGGCCGCGTTCGGCACGTTGAAAGTTTTCCAGTGTCCGATGACCGACAAGGCCGTTCCCGGCGCGGCGAAGATCAGTTTCTGGATTCAAATGGACGGGCCGATCCAGAATCCGTTCTTCGGCGCGGAGATGCTCGATTGCGGAAAGGAGGTAAAGCCGTGAAAAGCTTGAGTTCAAGCTTTAGCTTGTTCCGCGCAGTGCGGATGCACGCATCCGGTCACCGGCGAGCGCCCCACCCGGACACGCTAAAGCGTGAACTCCAACGCAAGCTGAAGCTTGAACTCCAACTATTATGATCACCCGCTTTATTGAATGGTCGTTGCGCAATCGCTTCATCGTGGCGTGCTCGGTCTTGTTCATCGTCGCCTTTGGCATCCGCGCGGTCTATCGCACGCCGGTTGATGCGATTCCCGACTTGAGCGAGAACCAGGTCATCGTCTTCGCCGACTGGACCGGGCGCAGTCCGCAGGAGGTCGAGGATCAGGTCACGTATCCGCTCTCGGTAAATTTGCAGGGGCTGGCCGGCGTGAAAACGGTGCGCGCGAATTCAATGTTCGGCTTCTCCCTCATTACGATTATTTTCGAGGAGAAGACCGACAATTATTTCGCCCGCACGCGCGTACTGGAACGGCTCAACCTGCTGGCCTCGCAGCTCCCGTCGGGCGTCGTGCCGCAGCTCGGCCCGGACGCCACGGGCCTCGGCTGGGTTTACCAATACTATCTGGACGTTGATCCCGCGCAGTCTCCACAGGGCGGCTACGACCTCGGCCAGTTGCGCGCGGTGCAGGACTGGTTCGTGCGTTACCAGCTCAACGCGGTGCAGGGCGTGGCCGAGGTTGGGAGCGTCGGCGGATTTGTGCGGCAGTATCAGATCGAAGTTTCCTCGGTGAAAATGCGCGCGGCCAAAGTCCCGCTCCAAGAGGTGATGAAGGCCGTCAGCGAGAGCAATCTCAACGTCGGCGGAAAGGTCATCGAGGAAAACGGCATGGAGTTTGTCGTGCGCGGCCTCGGTCTCGTGAAGTCCGCCGCCGACCTCGAGAACATCGTGCTGCTGGAGCGCGACGGCACCCCCATCTATTTGCGCGACGTGGCCACGGTGCAGATCGGCGGCGAGTTCCGGCGCGGCTCGCTCGATGTGAACGGCCGCGAAGTAGTCGGCGGCACGGTGGTGATGCGGACCGGCGAGAACGGCCTCGCGGTCATCAATCGCGTGAAAGAAAAGATCAAGCAGATCACCCCCAGCCTGCCGCCCGGCGTGACGATCAAACCCTTTTACGACCGCAGCGAACTGATCGAGCGCACGCTCGACACGCTCCGGCACGCACTCTGGGAGGAGATCATTCTCGTGACGTTGGCGCACATCATTTTCCTGTGGCATTTCCGCAGCATTCTGATCGTCACGCTCCCGCTGCCGGTGTCGATTTTGATTTCCTTCATCCTGATGAAGGAGTTCGGCATCACCTCGAACATCATGTCGCTCTCCGGCATCGCCATCGCCATCGGCGTGCTGGTGGATGCGGCGATTGTGATGACGGAAAATGTCATCCGGCATTGTGAAAGTGCGGAGGAGGAGAAGGTAAGAAAGTGGGAGAGTGAGCAAGCGGGATCGGGCGACGCCTCGCATTCCCACCCGCGCACCGTCTCACCCGCCAAGATTCGGCTGACCGCCGCTGAAACTTTGAAAGTCACGCTCGAAGCCTCGAAGCAGGTGGGGCGGCCGATCTTCTTCGCGATGACGATCATCATCCTGGCGTTCGTGCCGGTCTTCGCGCTCTCAGGGCAGGAGGGAAAATTGTTTCATCCGCTGGCGTTCACGAAGACGTTCGCAATGATCGGCTCGACGCTGCTCGCCGTCACCATCGTGCCCGTGCTGTGTGCCGTGCTGGTGCGTGGGCCGTTTCGTCCCGAGGACAAGAACTGGCTGATGAAACGGCTGCTGGCCATTTACGATCCGGTGCTGAACTGGGCACTGGTCTATCGCAAAACCGTGCTGGGCGTGGCGGCTGTCTTGCTGGTCACCAGCCTGGTGCTGGCCATCGGACTCCCTCGCCCGGTCGTGCAGGCGCTAGAGGCCCGCAAATGGAACGCCACCGCCAACGTGGTCAAAGGCCTCGGCAGCGAGTTCATGCCGCCGCTCAACGAAGGTTCGCTGCTCTTCATGCCCGTGCTGCTGCCAAGCACTTCACTGACCGAAGTGAAACGCATCATGTCGTGGCAGGATCGCGTGATCAGCGCGATGCCGGAAGTCGCGTCCGTCGGCGGCAAGCTGGGCCGCGCCGAAACCGCCACCGATCCCGCGCCGGTCGAGATGATCGAGACGACGATCACACTCAAGCCGCAGTTCATCAGCGACGGGTGGCGGACGAAACTCAATCCCGCCTGGCGTCCCGGCATGACCAAGGAAAAACTGGTCACCGAGCTGACGGAAAAACTGACCCAGGTGCCGGGCTATGTGCCGGGATTTTTGCAGCCGATCGAGAACCGGATTTTGATGTTGAGCACCGGCATCCGCGCGCAGGTCGGTGTAAAAATTCTCGGAGACAATCTTGACGCGCTGCAACAAAAGGCGTTTGAGGTCGAGCGCGTTGTGCGGGAAACGCGGGGCGCGATGGGCGTCGCGCCGAGCCGCGTGCAGGGGAAACCATATCTCGAAATCGAAGTGGACCGCGTGGCGATGGCGCGTTTCGGCCTGCGCGCCCGCGAAGTGCTCGACGTGGTCGAGGCCGGACTGGGCGGCAAAAATCTCACGACGACGATTGAAGGCCGGCAGCGCTTTCCCATTCAGGTGCGGCTGGCGCGCGAGGAACGCGACGACATCGAGCGGCTCGGCGACGTGCTGGTCGCCACGCCGGCGGGCCGACAGATTCCACTCGGTCAGGTGGCAAAAATTAGACGCGTCACCGGGCCCAGTGAGATTGCCAGCGAGAACGGGCGCCTGCGCGTTTACGTGCAGGCGAACGTGCAGGACCGCGATCTCGGCGGCTTCGTGAAAGAAATCAAGGAACGCATCGACCGGGAGATTGTTCCAAAACTGCCGAAGGGCATGACCGTCGAATACAGCGGTGAGTATGAGAACCAACTACGCCTGCAACGCACCATGTGGGTCGTGCTGCCGGCGGTGGTGTTGATCATTTTCCTGCTGCTCTACGTGGTCTATCACTCGGTGATCGAGGCGGCGCATGTGATCTTGGCGGTGCCGTTCGCGTTGACCGGTGGTTTCCTTTTGCAATTCGCACTTGGTTATCCGTTCAGCGCGGCGGTCTGGGTCGGCTACATCGCGCTCTTCGGCACGGCGATTCAGACCGGCGTGGTCATGGTCGTTTACCTCGAGGAGATGTTGAAGAAACGACAGGAGGAACGCGGCGCGGCTTTCACGCACGCCGATCTGATTCAAGCGGTGAAGGACGGAGCGCGGCTGCGGCTGCGTCCGAAAGTCATGACCGTGGCGACCATCGTGGCCAGCCTGTTGCCGATCATGTGGAGCGTGCGCACCGGATCGGAGGTGATGCAGCCGCTGGCCACGCCGGTCATCGGTGGGATGGTGAGCAGCCTGGTTCACATCCTGATCGTGACACCGGTGATCTTCGCGTGGCTGCGCGAGCGGGAAATGAAACGCGCCCGGCGAACGAAGTAATCCACCACCGGACAAGGTCTAAAAATTCCTCTGTTGACATTGAGACTCATTCGCAACATTCTGCGCCCCGCTTTGGTTAATCTGTGAATCGAACTCAAAACATGAAAATGAAATATGTCATTCTGGCTTTGGCCGCCAGCCTAGGCCTCTCCACCGGCCGTGCGAACGAGCGCCTCTTCACCTACACCTACGAGCCTGAGACCATGCCCAAGGGCGGCTGGGAGGTGGAAAACTGGATCACCTCCCGTCTGGGCCGAAATTCCGCCGTCGGTCAGCAGCGCTATCAGCGCTGGGAATTTCGTCAGGAGCTCGAATACGGTGTGACCGACAACTACACAGTTTCACTCTACGTCAATTCCTCGCAGACCAGCTTCAAGGATCCTGTGACCGGCCGGCGGACGAGTGATTTCAAGTTCGACGGCATCTCCCTGGAGAATCGTTATCTCGTGCTGAGCCCGGCCGAGCACTGCGTGGGTTTGGCGCTGTATCTGGAGCCTCGTTTTTCCGGGCCGGAGTTCGAGCTGGAACAGAAGATCATTCTCGGCCAGCGCCATGGCGACTGGACGTGGGCGCTGAACCTGACGCACGCCACCGAATGGAGCGGACATTTCCGGGAAATGGAAGGCGAGGTCGAGTTGAGTCTCGGCGTGAGCCGCAGCCTGGGCACGCACTGGTCGGTGGGCATCGAGGCGCGCGACCACAATGAGGTGCCGGAATATCAGCGCTGGGAAAACACCGCGCTCTACGTCGGCCCGGTGATCAACTACCGCCACTCGAACTGGTGGGCCACCCTTTCGGTCATGCCTCAAATTTTCGGAGCCAACTTCGGGGAGAACCCCGACCAAAACACCCGCCTGGAACTCGAAGGCCACGAGCGCTGGAACATCCGGCTGTTGGTAGGATTTGGTTTCTGAGGGGCCGGCCTCTGCCTCCTTCTCCACAGGACCTTGCGGAACTCCGCTGGGTGAAGACTAACACGCTTTCTTGTTACACCGTCCACGCTTCTTGAACTCGTCGCAGCTCGCGGTAATCTGGAGCCGCTGCGTCTTCACCTCGAAGCCGAGACGGTGGGAGATTTCGTTTTCGATCTGGGAAATTTTTTCACTCTCGAACTCCACAATCTTCTCGCAGTCCTGGCAGATGATGTGGTTGTGGTTTGGGTGGTCCGCGTAGTTCGGATCGTAATACTTGTGGTCCTTGCCGAAATCCATCTCGCGCACCAACCCGCTCTCGGTGAGCAGCGGCAGCGTGCGATAGACCGTGGCTCGCGACACGGAGCGGTCCCGGGCCCGGGACCATTCGAGGAGTTGGTCGGCGGTGAAATGTTCCTCGGTGCCGAAAACTGTTTCGATGATGGCCTGCCGCTGCGAGGTCATGCGCAGATTCTTCGTGCCTAGAAAAGCCAGGAACTTTTCTTTGGCGTTCGTGTTTGGTTTGGCGGCGACCGGCATGGGGGCACTATATTTCTCCACGCGGGCAAGTCAACGCGCCACGTTTGAACTCTTCCCCCCGAACTGGCAGGATTAGACCCAGTGAACATTGAACTCATCAACACGGGCAGCGAGCTGCTCCTCGGCCGCGTGCTCAACACCCACGCCCAATGGCTCTGCCGTCAACTCGCCGACCTGGGCCACACCGTCGCGCGGCAGGTGACGGTGGACGACAGCGGTCCGGCCATCGAGGCGGCGGTGCACGAGGCGCTCGGCCGGGCCGATCTGATCATCACCACCGGCGGCCTCGGTCCGACGAGCGACGACCGCACGCGTGATTTGATCGCCGCGCTGCTGGGCCGCCCGTTGCGGATGGACACGGCGGCGCTTGATCACGTCGTGCAATTTTTCGCCTCCCGCCAGCGCCCCGTTCCCGAAAGCACCAAGGTGCAGAGTCTCGTGCCCGAGGGCGCGGAAGTGCTGATGAACGCCCACGGCACCGCTCCCGGCCTCATCATCGAAACCGCCCCGGGGCAGTTTCGTGCCGGGAAAAACTGCCTCGTCATGCTGCCCGGCCCGCCGCGTGAACTGCGCCCGATGTTCACGAACCAGGTCGTGCCGGTCCTTGAAAAAAGATTCCCGCTCGAAACGGCGTTCGTCTGCCGGACGCTCAAGACGACTGGACTCGGCGAGTCGCGGCTCGAGGAAATCATCGTCGGGCCGTTGCAACATCTGACCGTGGCCGGGCTGGAGCTGGGTTATTGCGCGCGTACCGGCGAGGTGGATTTGCGCTTCGTGGCGCGCGGCGGTGGCGCGGCGGAGTTGGTGGCCGGGGCCGAGCGGATCGTGCGCGGACTCGTGCCGGAAAATATTTACGGCGTCGATGACGATCAGTTGGAGGCGGTGATCGTGCAGTTGCTGGCGGAGAAAAAACAAACCCTGGCGCTCGCGGAATCCTGCACCGGCGGCCAGATCGCGAACCGCCTGACCAACGTCCCCGGCGCTTCCGCTGTTTTGTGGGGCGGCCTCGTGACCTACTCGAATGAGGCCAAGGTGAAACTGCTCGGCATGCCGGCAGCGACGCTTGCCCAGCACGGTGCGGTCAGCGAGGAAACCGCGCGCGCCATGGCCGAGGGCGCGCGGAAAGTTTCCGGCGCGGACCATGCGCTCGCCGTAACGGGCATCGCCGGGCCGTCCGGCGGGAGCGAGGCCAAGCCGGTCGGCACGGTGTTCATTGCCCGGGCCACGCCGGACCAGACCGTGGTGTTGCGCTGCTACAACCGTTACGACCGCGAGACGTTCAAACACGTCACGTCGCAGCAGGCGCTGGAGCTGTTGCGGCGCGGCCTGCTGGACAACGAAAAACCCGCAAGCTGAGGCCTGCGGGTGGGTGGGGAAAAAGAGATCAACCGCCGTTGTCGCCGATGGCCTCGACTGGGCAGCCTTCCTGAGCTTCCTTGCAGAGCGCCTCTTCTTCGGGCGTGGAGGGTTGCTTGAAAAGGTAGGAATAACCGCCGTCGTCGCTGCGGGTGAAATTTTCGGGGGCGGTCTCGCGGCACAGGTCGCAGTCGATGCACTGGTTGTCCACGTAAAATTTCCCCGTCGTGTTTTCGGCGTATTTGTTTGCGATGTCAGCCATAAGTGTTTGTCAATTTAGGGCGGAATCTTGCTTTCGCCCCGGCAAATATCAAGCTTCATTTCGCGCCACGCGGTCGCCGGGAACGGAGAGGTTCAGCGCTTCAGCAATTCAGCCACGTCCACGGAGACATCGGGGAAGGCCTGTGGCGTGGCGGGTGCGCCCGGGTGCAGAATGGTTTTGGAACCATAGCCAGTGAAGTGCGGTTCACGATAAACTTCAACCGTCAGATCAGCCAGATTCACAATTCAGACTTCGGAATCGAACTACTCCGGCATTTGCAACTTCACCTTCGCCGCCACCTGCGCCACGTCCTTGTCGCCGCGACCGGAGAGGTTCACGATGATGAGCGCGTCCTTGCTCATCGTCGGCGCGCAGACGATGCACTCGGCGACGGCGTGGGCGCTTTCGAGCGCGGGAATGATGCCTTCCAGCTGCGCGAGCTTCATAAAGGCTTCGAGCGCCTGGTCGTCCGTCGCGTAGGTGTAGCCCACGCGCCCGGCATCGCGCAGCCAGGCGTGTTCCGGGCCGACCGCCGCATAGTCCAGCCCGGCGCTGACGCTGTGCGTGGATTGGATCTGGCCGAACTCGTCCTGCAAAATGTAGCTGCGCGTCCCCTGCAAGACCCCGAGCGAGCCGCCTTGAAACCGCGCCGCGTGCTGCTCGGGCCGGATGCCGAGTCCGCCCGCCTCCACGCCGGTCATCTTCACCGAAGCGTCGTTGAGGAACGGGTAGAACAAACCAATCGCGTTCGAGCCGCCGCCGACACACGCGATGAGCAGGTCGGGCAGCCGCTCCTCCTTTTCCAAAATCTGCCGCCGCGCCTCGTCGCCGATGACGCGCTGAAAATTCCGCACCATCACCGGATACGGATGCGCACCATAGGCGGTGCCGAGGATGTAATGCGTGCCGCGGATGTTCGTCACCCAGTCGCGCATCGCCTCGTTGACGGCCTCCTTCAAGGTCTTCTGACCCGCATGAACCGGCACCACCTCCGCGCCGAGCATCTTCATGCGATAGACGTTGAGCATCTGCCGTTCGCAATCCACCGCGCCCATGTAGATGACGCATTTCATCCCGAACATCGCGCTAACCGTGGCAGTGGCCACGCCGTGCTGGCCCGCGCCGGTCTCGGCGATGATGCGCGTCTTGCCCATGCGCTTGGCGAGCAGAATCTGGCCGATGGCGTTGTTGATCTTGTGCGCGCCAGTGTGGAGCAGGTCTTCGCGCTTGAGATAAATTTTTGCGCCGCCAAGTTCGCGTGTGAGGCGTTCGGCGAAATAGAGCGGCGTGGGGCGTCCGCAAAATTCGCGGAGGTAGTAGCTCAACTCACGCTGAAACTCCGGGTCGTGCTGCGCGCGGAAGTACTCGGCCTCCAGCTCCTGCAACGGGTGCATGAGGGTTTCGGGCACGTAACGACCGCCGAACTGGCCGAAGCGGCCGTGGGCGTCGGGCAGCGTGGGACTGGCGACAATGCTCATGGTGAGAAGGTAGGGGAAAGCGGGCAGGGGAGAAAGTAGGAAAGTGAGAGGCGGACGGCATTTTTCCACCTGCTCACTTTCCCACTTTCTCACCTGCCCTCTTTTCCACCTGCTTCCACCTTCGCCGTCCCGATGAACGCGCGCATCTTCGCGGCGTCCTTCCGGCCCGGCGCGGCTTCGACGCCGCTGGAAACGTCCACGCCGAATGGGCGCACTTGCTGCACGGCGGCGGCGATGTTTGCGGGGGTGAGTCCGCCGGCGAGAATGATCGGACGGCCCAACGCCTTCGCGGCGACGGCCAGTTCCCAGTTGAATTTTTCCCCGGTGCCGCCCGCGTGTCCGGCCACATAACTGTCCAGCAGCCACGCGTCGGTTTCGTAGGCGGGGAGGGCGCGCAGCGAACCTTCATCGCGCACCCGGACGGCCTTCCACACTTTCAGCGACGCGAACTGCGCGCAAAATTCCGGCGTCTCCTCGCCGTGCAACTGCACCGTGTCCAGCCCGCACTCCGCCGCCATGCGATGGATGACTTCCGCCGGCGCGTTGACGAACACGCCGACTTTCGCCACGCGCGGCGGGAGCTGTGCGATGATTTCCCGCGCCGCCGCCGGGGCAATGTTCCGCGCGCTCGGCTCGTAGAACATGAAACCGAGCGCGTCCGCGCCCGCGTCCACCGCCGCCTGCGCGTCGGCCAGATTTGTGATGCCGCAAATTTTCACCAGCAAACTCATCGCGCGCAAGTTTAGACCGAGAGCGGGCGGGAACAAAGCTCCATCACGGCGAAATCATGCGGTTGAAGCGGCGCAGAAAATTGGCGGCAGCGGCGATGTTGGTGAGATCAAGCCAGGCCGCCGGATTAGTCGCGCTCTGTGTGCGGGGACCCGATCGCGCCCCGGTGTTGGGATCTTCTGTTAAAGACTTGCATCTCCGCCGGGCCGGGAAAGGATTGACCTTCCATCGAACCAACACGAAACATGAAACATTGCAGCGCAATTCTGGCCATCGCGACGGGACTGGCGGCGGCCGGGGCCGTCGGCGCCGCCCAGACCGCGCTGACTGTTCCCGGTATCACCACGCGCGTCACGGCCACGGGCTTCATCTTGTCCGTGCCAACCACGGCGGGCATGAACTACCTCATCGAATTCACAAACTCGCTGACCGCCGCCGGTTGGACAAAACTGGCCGAGGTGAACGGCGACGGCACGGTTCAGACCCTCCTGGATTCCGCCGCCTTCCCCGCCCGCTTCTACCGCGTCCG
>SIBH01000072.1 GCA_009695285.1 Pedosphaera sp. | reverse complement strand
GAAACTACCGCGTGGAATACATCGAAACCGTGGACGCCCCCGGTGCCGCCTGGACTCCGATTGGCGATCCGCTGACGGCCACGAGCGACACCCTTACCTTCACCGACACCATCGCGCCCAACGCCCAGCGCTTCTATCGCATCCGCCAGCTCCAGCCGTAATCATCCAAACACGGTGGTTGGCGGAAGCCCTGGGAGCGCCGGCATCCTAGCCGGCGTGTTCGTATTTGGCCCACCGCCACGCGCCGGGCCGGGTTTTACAAACCGTGTCCAGATGCGCCCGCGCCGATGGCCGCCCGGATTTTGTGAAGGCGGCCAAAATCACCGCTGATATACTGCGCGCCAATCCACCAGTTCACCATGGCCGCAACATTCACAAAGTTTTTTCTGCTGGCCGCCTTGGCGTGGCCTGGGCTGGCGCGGGCGCAGGGGGTGATCGAGGGCGGCGTCACCTTGCCGCGGCCCCGCGTGGAGCCGGCGGGCGACTACCAGTGGGCCGAGCTGCGGAAAGGCGTCACCTCGCGGATGCAATGGCACCTGCTCGCCCTGCACGGCTACCAGTTCTTCGACCTCGACGACCGCGAGCCGGACACCGCGATGATCAACTGGACCAGCTCGGGCCTCGTCCCGCACCTCTACCGCTGCCGCGAAGGCGCGGATGATCTGCGCTTCGCCGTCACGCTCTGGAACCTGGCCCAAAAAAACAAAGCCAGCGCCGCCGCCCAGGAAGCCAGCGCGTGGTTCGAGCAGGTCAGCCGGCAAATTCCGATCAACGCCCGCAGCCGGCCGGCGGGCTTCATGGATGATGAAACCTTTCGTGCGACCTGCATCACGAAGATTCGCCAGTTGCTTCCGCCCCAGTGAAATTCTTCATTCTCCACCTCCTGCTCTACCAACTCGCCTGCGGCTGCTCCTCGCCGCGCCGTGGGGACGCGCCGTTGCCGGATTCCCTGGTGGCGCATTTCCAGCCGCCGCCGGAATTTGCGGGGAAGATGGGATAGTTTCGTTCGCGCAGCTTTTTGCGGACGGATCGCGCGTGCAGTCGGCCCGGGACTGGCCGCGGCAGCGCGCGGAAATTTTCTCATACTGGCACGGCGTGATGGGGGCGTGGCCGCCGCTGCTGGAGAAGCCGAAGCTGGAAGTGCTCAGGCAGGAGCGGCGCGAAAACTTTTCCCAGCGACGCGTCCGAATCGAGACCGGGCCGGGCCGGTTGCAGGAAAGCTGGCTGCTGGTGCCGGAGGGCCGGGGGCCATTTCCGGCGGTGCTGGTGGTCTATTATGAACCGGAGACGAGCGTGGGCTTGAACGAGGTGGAGAAGCACCGGTTTCGCGATTATGGACGGCAACTGGCCCGCCGCGGATTTGTCACGCTCAACCTCGGACGCCGGGCGGCAATGCGTGGCAGCCGGACCTTGGGCAGGCCCTGGCCGCGTTGCCGGAGGTGGATGCCAGCCGCATCGGGGTCATCGGCCACAGCTACGGCGGCAAGTGGGCGCTCTTTGCGGCGGCGCTCTGGGAAAAGTTTACCTGCGTGGCGGTGAGTGATCCGGGCATCGTCTGGGACGAGACGAAACCGAACGTGAACTATTGGGAGCCGTGGTAACTCGGCCTCGACGCCGCGCAGCCGCGACCGAAGGCCGGCGTCCCCTTGGCGGCCAATCCCCGCACCGGCCCGTACGCCCGGCTCGTGAAAGAGGGGCATGACCTCACCGACCTGCACGCGCTGATCTGTCCCCGGCCGTTCCTCGTCAGCGGCGGCAGCGAAGACGGACCGGAACGCTGGAAGGCGCTCAATCACGCCAGCGCGGTCAACGACCGCCTCGGCTTCAAGCACCGCGTGGGGATGACGAACCGCGCCGCGCATTCCCCGGACGAAAAAGCCAACGCCGTGGTGTGAGAATTTTTCGAGTGGGCGCTCCGGGCGAAATGATGGGCACCATCCGGCATGATCTCGCTTCAGTTTTGAGACTGGACTAACCTTCCGAAAAAAATATGTGCGGCCGATTTTCTAATGCCCAAGAGTTGTCCGAGTTGGCGGCGCTGGTGGAGTTTGTCGTCGTGGCCGGTTTCATGGCACCACGCTTCAACATTGCGCCGCGCCAACTCGTGCCCGTCCTCCGCTGCGAGGAGGGCCGGACGGTGTTGCGGCCGCTGCGCTGGGGGCTGATTCCACCGTGGGCGGCGGAGGAGGGGATCGGTGACCGCCTGATCAATGCGCGGGCGGAGACGCTGGCGGAGAAGGCGAGCTTCCGCAAACCCTTCGCCCGGCAGCGATGCCTGGTGCCCGCCGATGGTTTTTATGAATGGCGGCGGGCGGAGCGGTCGCGGACGCCGTTCCGTTTTACGCTGGCCGGCGGCGGGCTGTTTTGTTTCGCGGGGTTGTGGGAGCGGTGGCTGCGTCCGCCGCGCGCGCCGGATTTGTTTCCGGATGATCCGGGGCAGGGGACCGAAGGGGCGGTGGTGGAGACGTTCACGATCATCACCACCGAGGCCAACGCGCTGGTGCGGCCGGTGCATGAGCGGATGCCGGTGATTCTTCCTGCGGAGCATTATCGTTCGTGGCTGGATGAGCAGCAGGAGGCGGGTTTCCTGCAACCATTGCTCCGTCCGTTCCCGGCGGAGGAGATGGCCTGCGTGCAGGTCTCGGACAAGGTGAACAGCGCACGCTTCGACGGCCCGGAGTGTTTTCAACCTGCTCCGACCTGAACTCCGATCGGCGAAGTCATCGCGCAAGGCCGGTCATTGACAAGTCACCGCGTCCGCTCTCAACATCCTGCGTGCACACACGCTTCTCCGTCTTGAAATGGCTGCGCTCATTCGTCTGCGCCGCCGCGCTGCTTCCCACCGTCGGCGGGGCGGCGGACGCGCCGGCCACGCCGGGCGCGGCGATGAAAGTGCCCGACAAACTGGTCGTCCTCACCTTCGATGATTCCGTGGCCAGCCACGCCACCATCGTCGGCCCGTTGCTGAAAAAGCACGGCTTCGGCGCCACGTTCTTCATCACGGAAGGATTCGATTTTGCGACGAACAAGGTTCAGTACATGACGTGGGCGCAGATCAAGGGACTGCACGAAGCGGGTTTCGAGATCGGCAATCACACGCGCCACCACCAGGCCGTCAACGGCCAGAAGCCGGCGCAGCTCGACGCCGCCCTAGAATACATTGAGCAGCAGTGCGCGGCGCACCAGATTCCGCGGCCCACGAGTTTTTGTTATCCCGGATACGCCACCAGCGCGGCCGCCCTGCCGGTGCTGCGGGGTCGGGGATACCGGTTCGCCCGCGCCGGTGGAGCGAGGGCGTTTGATCCGGCGAAGGACGAGCCGCTCCTGATGCCGCAGGCGTTCGACTCCAAGCCGGGCGTGAAGTTCGAGCAGTTCGTCGCCGCCGTGGCGCAGGCCAAGCATGGCAAGATCGCCGTGCTCACGTTTCACGGCGTCCCGGACAAGCAGCATCCGTGGGTGAACACGGAGGTGGCCACGTTTGAAAAATACCTGGAGCATTTGAAGGAGCAGGGCTGCACGGTGATGGCCGTGCGGGACATGGTGAAGTATTTGCCGGCGGCGCGACAGGGCAGGGGAGCGGACTTGAATTGAAATTGATCATGAAAAAAATGATGACGATGTGGGTGGCACTGGCGGGCTGCGTGGTGCTAGCGGCGAACGGGGCGGAGCCGTTGCGGCTGCCGATCTGGGAGAAGGACGCGCCGCTGGGCGACGGGAAGTTTGAGAAGGCGGCGGTGACCGTCACGGTGCATCTGCCCGCCCCGGCTAAGGCCAACGGACTGGCGATGGTGATCTGTCCCGGCGGCGGCTACGGCGGCAAGGTGCTCGATGGCGAAGGCCACGGCATCGCGCGCTGGCTGAACGCGCAGGGCATCGCCGGCGTGGTGCTGGATTACCGGCTGCCGCGCGGGGATTATCGCCGGCCGCTGCTCGATGCCCAGCGGGCGATCCGTTTCGTCCGCGCGAACGCGAAGGAATGGAAGATCAATCCGGGCGGGATCGGGATCATCGGTTTTTCGGCGGGCGGCCATCTGGCCTCGACGGCGGGGACGCATTTCGACGCGGGGCAGCCGAAGTCGGAGGACAAGGTGGAGCAGCAGAGCTGCCGTCCTGACTTCATGGTGCTGGTGTATCCGGTCATCAGCATGGGGCCGAAGTCGCACGGCGGCTCGCGGAACAATTTTCTGGGGCCGGCCCCGACGGCGGAACTGGTGGCGTTGTTTTCCAACGAGCAGCAGGTGACGAAAGACACGCCGCCGGCGTTCCTGACCCACGCCGCGACGGACGGCGTGGTGACGGTGGAGAACAGCCGGATGTTTCTGGCCGCGTTGCAGGCGGAAAAGGTGCCGGCGGAACTGCTGGAGTTTCCGCAGGGCAACCACGGCTACAACGGCTACAAGGGCAAGGAATGGGACGCGTGGCAGAAGCGGTGCGTGGAATGGCTGACGGAACGGTACAAGTTGAAGCGGAGCGAGTGAACCGGTCCGCGCTTCCAGCTTCCGTCGCTCCCCGTCGTCGTTTACGTTTTCGCCATGCAGCGGCTCGGCAACAATCACGACGGCTACCACGGTGAGACGATCGACATCGTCGCCGTGCTGCGCGACCTCGAGGCGGCGGCAAAACAACACGGCTGGACCTCCGAGACTTTCCACGCTGACGAAAACTTCCAGTGGTTCGCCTTGCGCCGGGCCGCTGCCCTCCGCACGCCGCGTGCCCCGTTCCGCGTTTTCCTCAGCGCCGGCATCCACGGCGATGAACCCGCCGGCCCGCTGGCCGCGCTGGAATTGTTGCGCGCGAACGCCTGGCCCGCGCACGCCGAGTTGTGCCTGCTGCCGTGCCTGAACCCGACCGGCTTCCCGCGCAACTCCCGCGAGAACGCGCGCGGCCAGGATTTGAACCGCGACTACCGTCACCTGGAGGCTGCCGAAACGCGGGCGCATGTGGCCTGGCTCCAGCGTCAACCGGCGTTCGACGCGGCCTTTTGCCTGCACGAGGACTGGGAAGCGCATGGCTTCTACGTTTACGAGGTGAACCCGGATGGCCGCCCCTCGCTCGCGCAAAAAATGATCGAAGCCGTCGTGCCCGTCTGCCCGATCGATCTTTCCCCGATGATCGAAGGGCGGGAGGCGCAGGGCGGTATCATCAGTCCAAACCTGGACCCGAACTCGCGCCCGCAATGGCCTGAAGCCTTCTGGCTGCTGCAAAACAAAACGCGCCTGAGCTGCACGCTCGAGGCGCCGTCGGATTTTCCACTGGCCACCCGCGTGCGCGCGCTCGTCGCGGCGGTGCAGGCGGCGGTGAGCTTGTTTTGAGCCGGAACCAGGCAGTTGGGCCGGTCCGGAAAATCGCAGAGACGCGGAGAACGCGGAGGGACGCAGAGTTTGGCGGACGATGCAGCACCCACCTGATGGTGTCCCTCACTAGTTTCAACCCAGCGATCCCTGCGTCCACTGCGCCGCTGCGTTGGTCCCTGCTTTCCCTTCCCGGTTTCCGATTAAACCCCGCCCGGGCTTTTGCCGCTATCACCACTGTTCGCAAATCACAGACAGCAGAAGGACCATTATGAGCAAAAACCAAAAGAACTGGGCGCGGTTGGCGGTCTTGACCGCGCTGCTCGCGTGGCCGTCCGTGGAAATCTACCGGACGGTCCAGGTGCAGGAACAACTGGCGCGAGCCAGCAGATCGAGAAAGGCGTGCTGAAACGCCTCGACAAGGTCCGCGCCGACCGCGCCGCGAAGCTCGCCAAGTCCGGCACCACCTCGGTGACGACCGTCAGCGAGAAATAAACCCGGCACCGCCGAATCTTTTCCACCCCCGCGCCGAAGCGGGGGCGGCCGGATTTTTACCGCCGCGTCTTGTCCCCGGGCCGTTCCGCCGGCCGGCTCGCGTCGTGCGTTCCACCGCCATCATCCGCAGTTCAGGCCGCCCGCTTTTTCTGCTCGGCGGCGAGGAGCGGGATGACCTGGGCGGCGGCGGCTTCGAGTTCGAGGAGGAGCGCGGGAATGGTTTCGACTTGTTCGTCCCGGGCAAGTTGTTCAAGGCGGGTGGCCAGTTCCTGGAGGACCAAGGCGCTCACGCCGCCCGCGCAGGATTTCAAAGGATGCACCGCCTGCTCCACACCCTGCCAGTCGCCCGTGCCGCCCGCGCGCCGCGCGGCCTCGATTTTTTTGGGAACGAAATCCAGGAAGATGCCGATCATCTCGCCGACAAATTTCGCGCCGTCGAGGTCGTGCAGCTTGTCGAAGGCGGACGGTTCCAGGATGATTTCGGGGTTCATCGGGCCTTTCCCCGTTCGGCGCGGTGGTCAGTCGGCCACCGGGCGGGAATGTTGGGCGGCGGCCGGCCCGGCCGGGGCGGGCGGGGACGGGGACGGGGCTTTGACATGGTCGTTGATGTATTGGATCAGGTCGGCCTGGCTGACGGGTTTGACGAGGAAGAGAAAGCCGCCGCTGTTCAGGCCGCGATGGGCTGATTCGTGGTTCGAGACGGTGGCGGTGAGAAAGATGATCGGCGTGGTGCACAGCACCGGATCCGCCTGGAGCCGCGCGGCCAGTTCGCCGCCGTCCACGTTGGGCATGACCACGTTCAGTAGGATCAGGTCGGGCTTGAACTTGCGGGTGCCCAGTTCACCTCCTGCACCTCAAAGTCGCCGGTGGCTTCGAGGTTCAGTTTCACCATGCGAGTGAAGGGGGCCTCGTCATCAATGATGGCGATTGGTCTTTTGATCATAAGAGTCTCCTTGGGCCGGCCCGGCCGGTCACTGGAAAGGTTGGGGATTGGCTGGCGCTCACCATAAATTCTCCGATTTTGCTGACCATGCTAACTTGTTCCTCAACTCCGCGAAATTAAACCTCAAATTTGCGGCTCGTGCTTTTGCTGCCGCTTCCGCCGCCACGAAAATTTTTCATTCCACCTATTGAATTCCACAACGCGCTGCCTATAGTGCGCTCGTTTTTGAAAAAACCACATGAGCCAATCTTCCGCTGACGGCCCGGCCTGGGACATCCCGGCCGCGCGCAACCTCTACAACATCCAACGTTGGGGCTCGAAATATTTCGACATCAATGAAGCCGGGCGCGTCGTGGTCTCGCCGCTGCAGGAAGCCGGCGCGGCCGTGGACATCAACGACGTGATCGACGAGGCGCGCGGCCGCGGCCTGAAGTTTCCGCTGCTGATCCGCTTCCAGGACATTCTCCGCCACCGCGTCGAGTCGATCAACGTGGCCTTCCGCAATTCCATCAAGGAATTCAACTATCAGGGAAATTATCGCGGCGTTTTTCCGATCAAGGTCAACCAGCTCCGCGAGGTCGTGGAGGAGATTCTGGACGCCGGCAAGCCCTACCAGTTCGGTCTCGAAGTCGGGAGCAAGCCCGAGCTATTCGCGGGCCTGGCTTTGCAACATCAGGCCGGCAGCCTCGTGATCTGCAATGGCTACAAGGACGCGGGCTTCATCCGCATGGCGCTGCTCGGCACCAAGCTCGGCAAGAAGGTCATCATGGTCGTCGAGAAGCTGGAGGAGCTGCGGCAGATCATTTACATCTCCAAACAGGTCGGCGTCGAGCCGGTCATCGGCATCCGCGCGCGGCTCCTGAGCAAGGGCGCGGGCAAATGGGCCGAGAGCGGTGGCGAGAATGCGAAGTTCGGCTTGAGCACCGGCGAACTGCTCGCCGCCACCGAGATGTTGAAGGCGGAAAATCTCGGACACTGCTTCAAACTCCTCCACTTTCACATCGGCTCGCAGGTGCCGGACATTCTCACCGTGAAAAAGGCGGTGCAGGAGGCGTCGCGCTTCTACGCGAAACTTTACAAGATGGGCTTCGCCATCGACTACCTGGACGTGGGCGGCGGGCTGGGCGTGGATTACGACGGCAGCCGCTCGGCCTTCGACAGCTCGACGAACTACTCCTTGCAGGAATACACCAACGACATCGTTTACTACATCGCCGACGTCTGCAACGCGGAGAAGGTGCCGCATCCGGAGATCGTCAGCGAGAGCGGGCGCGCCATCGTCGCCCATCACAGCGTGCTGATCGTGGAAGTGTTCGGGGCCATTGAAAAAATCCGCGCCGGCGCGCAGTTCACCTTCGGGGAGAACGAGCACGCGCTCGTCAAGGAGTTGCTCGACATCCGCAAGAACATCGCGAAGTTGAACAAGCTCGAGGCCTTTCACGACGCGCAGGAACGCAAGGAGGACGCCCACCAGATGTTCACGCTCGGCCTGTTGGAGCTGCCCGACAAGGCCAAGCTCGAACAGCTCTACTGGGAGATCAGCCTCGAAGTCGTGCAGAGCTTTCACGGCCAGGCCTACATCCCGGAGGAAATTCGCAAGCTCGAAGACAGCCTCGGCGACCAATACCTTTGCAACTTCTCCGTCTTTCAGTCCCTCCTCGACCACTGGGCGCTCGGCCAGTTGTTTCCGATCATGCCCGTGGCGCGCCTCAACGAACGCCCGACCCGCGAAGCCACCCTCGTCGATATCACCTGCGACTCCGACGGACAGATCAACAAGTTCATCGACCTCCGCGACGTTCGCGACACCCTGCCGCTTCACAAGCTGATTCCCAACCCCGCCGCCAACGGCACCGGCCACGGTTACGAGCCGTACTATCTCGGCTTCTTCCTCATGGGCGCCTACCAGGACATCATGGGTGATCTGCACAACCTTTTCGGCCGCGTTAACGAAGTCCACGTCTTCCTCGATCCCGACGAGCCCAACGGTTACTTCGTCGAGGAAATCATCGAGGGAAACACGATCGTCCAGTCCCTCGCCGCCGTGCAGTATGACGAGAACGAACTCAAGCGCCGCATGAAGGTGCAGATCGACGAGGCCATCAAGTCCGACGTGATGAAACCCTCCGAGGCCATGCGCCTGCTCGACGATTACGAGCGCGGCCTGCGCGAGTATACCTACCTGAACTTTTGAACACCGCGCCCCCGGGCCGCTGTCCGGTTTCCGCCTGAGCCATGACCGATTCCGCGCCCCAACCCGAACTGCTCGCCGCGCTCGGCCGAACCATGCGCGGACTTTCGGCGCTCTTTTGGGGCCTGCCGCTGGCCCTCGTCGTCTGCTTCCAGACCGCCAAGGGTGAATGGCTCCGCCCGCTCAATGTCTTCCCGCCGCTCGTCGTCACCGGCCTGCTCTACTACGGACTCTGCCTGCTGGGCCGGTTTCAAAAACAGGAACGCGTCTGGATCCGGGCGCTGGACCGCGCCAAACTCTTCGCGCTCGTCAACGTCGGACTTTCCCCCTTCATCTTCTGGTCGGGCCGGATGCCGAAAAACACCTTCTACGAGTCGATGGTGGAACTGTTCATGATCTCCGGCCTGCTCTTGCTCTTCTCGCTCAATCCCGTCCTCTGGCGCCTGGCCGCGATGCTGCCTGACGAAACCTTGCGCGACGACACGCGCCTCTTCACCCGGATCAACTGCGGCCTGCTGGCCTTCATTCTCTGCGTGGAACTCGTCTCCCTGGCCTTGCGCCAGATCAACACGCTGCCAAGTTTCGTCATCCTGTTTATCGAGGTGGTGGAACACAGCGGACAATGGATTTTGCTGATTCTGATCCTGCTCCCCATCTCCATGACCATGGCGCTGATCTGGAAGGCCAAGGAAGTCATCCTCAGCAGCGTCTTCGGCCCGGAAGCGTGAACGGCCGGTGGACGTGGCGATGCACTTTTTCAACGGAACTGCTTGCTGCCCCCACGCAAATGATTAACTTCGCCGCGTCAATATGATGATTCGGAACTCGAAAGCCAGCCGCCGTTTCACCCGCGCCCGCCCGGTCGCCGCGCTTGCCTTGCTCTGCCCATGGACCTGATGGCCGCGCCATTTCTGGATGAGATTTTGCCCGGAGTTTTCCAGTGGAGCGGCTATTCTCCCGTGCATAAAGTGGAGCTGACCTCCCATGCGGTGTCCCTCGGCGGAAAATTATTTTGCTTCGATCCCATTTGTTTGGCCCACGACGCCATGCAGCGCCTGACCAGGCGCGGCCGGCCCACGGCCATCGTGCTCACGAGCGACAATCATGAGCGCGATGCTCTTTGCTGGAGCGAAATCTGGCAGGTGCCGGTCTGGGCCTCGCGCGAGGCGGTGCTGCTCCTCCCCGGCGTGGAGCGGTTTCCCGCCAACGCTCAAGAATGGAACGGCTGGCGGCTGCACGCGCTCAACGGCGCGGCCGGCGGCGAAACCGCGTTCCGCGCCGGCTCGCTCTTGGTGATGGGCGACCCGGTCGTCAATCTGCCGGGCAACACGCTGGAGCTGCTCCCGCCGAAATACTGCCGCAGCCAGGGCGAACTCCGCCGCAGTCTCGCCCTCCTGGTGCAGGAGCCATTCGAGAACCTGCTCGTCGCCCACGGCCGGCCGATCCTGGGCGGCGCCTCGGATAAAATCGCGAAATTGCTGTGAGCTGATCCGCGTTGCGGCTTGAACTTTCCCCGACCTCCCCTAGCCTCGCCCCATGTCGAAATCGTCCGGCAAACAAAAGAAAGCCATCCTGCTCGGCATCGGCCTGGACTCCGACGGGCACCAGCGCGTCACCACCGGGCCAAACTTCGCCCTCGTCGGCGGCACCGCCGAGACCCACGAGGCGATGACCGAAAAGACAATCAAGATCAACGAGAAGCTCAAAGGCAAACCGCTCCACGAAGTCAGCCGCGAGGAGTTCGACGACATCGCGCGCTCCGTCGGCCTGCGGAAACACGAGCCGGGGAAAAATTGAGGTCACGCCCGTTTTCGATCCGGCGACAATTTTGGTGGGGCGAGGCTCCGCCGAACCGTGATCGGGACGGGCGGCTGCGGGCGGACGGAAACGCACGAGGCAGTCACGGCTCGGCGGAGCCTCGCCCACCTCGCTTGACGCTCACAGCGGCGGTTGTTACCGTCACTTCGAAGTTCCGTCAGCACGGAACTCATTCATGACAGACTACGATCCATATTTGTTCCTGGTCGTCCTCCTCGCCCTGGCCGTGCTCTTCCCGCTCACCCCCCTGGTCCTGGCCTGGCTGTGGGCGAAGAAATTTTCCCCGCCCAAGCCCGGCGCGGACAAGAACGCCATCTACGAATGCGGCCTCGAATCCAAGGACGACGCGCGCATCCAGTTCAAGTCCCAGTATTATCTCTACGGGATCATTTTTCTGATTTTCGACGTGGAGGTGGTTTTTCTGCTGCCCTTCGCCGTGGCCTTCACCGGTCTGCCCGTCGGCGCGTTCCTGGCGATGCTGGTGTTTATTTTCCTGCTCGCCGAAGGCCTGGCCTGGGCCTGGATGAAAGGCGTGCTGACGTGGAAGTAAACCCCGAATTTCGCATGACGAAGCACGAACGACGAAACCCGAAACGGTGGGGCGAGACTCCGTCGGGCCATTTTCGGCATTGGACATTTTTCTAATGGACGAAGGACTAAAAAGCGAACTGAGCAAACAGGGCATCTTCACCGTGAAGCTCGAGGAGCTTTACAACTGGGGCCGGAAAAACTCCGTCTGGCCGCTGCAATTCGGCCTCGCCTGCTGCGCCATTGAAATGATCGCCACCTCGATGGCCCGCTACGACCTCGCCCGCTTCGGCGCGGAAGTCTTTCGCCCGTCGCCGCGTCAGGCCGACTTGATGATCGTTGCCGGCACCGTGACCAAGAAAATGGCGCCGCAAGTCGTGCGCCTTTACAACCAGATGCCGGAGCCGAAATACGTCATCGCGATGGGCGCGTGCGCGATCAGCGGCGGGCCGTTCAAGCAGGGCTACAACGTGCTCAAGGGCATCGACCGTTACCTCCCCGTCGATGTCCACATCCCCGGCTGTCCGCCGCGACCGGAGGCGCTCATTCACGCCTTCATGACGCTGCAACGGAAAATCGACGAACAAAAACTCACCGGCCCGAACCGCCCGCGTCATCTCGTGGCCGGTGCGCCGAGCGAATTTCCCATCCCGCAGTTCGGCGAACACGATCTGGTGCCGCCGAGCAATCCGCTGGTGTGGCAGCCGCCGGTGGCGAGAACGGCGTGACCCAGGGCAACTTGATCGGCACGACTGGAAACAAACACTTCGCGCCTTGCCGGAACCTTGTTCGGTGGACTACCCTCTGTGCATGGCTGAACTGACCATTCAATATCCTGACGATCTGCTGGCCGCTTCCGGCAAGCCGCGGCAGGCCGTCGCCAACGAATTGAAGTTTCAGCTTGCCGTGCGGCTGTTTGAAATCGGAGAGCTTTCACTGGGCAAGGCTGCCGCACTCGCCAGCATGGCCAGGCTGAAATTCGCGGACGAGTTGGGAAGGTTGAAGATTCCGGTCATCAATCTCGCCGCAAAAGAAATCCAAGCTGAAATCCGTGCAAGTCGAGGAGATTATCATCGCGGATAGCAGGAGTGGGAGGAACTTTAACTCTTTCGCCCATGACGCTCGAAGAAATCAAACCCCGCCTTGAAGCCGCCGTGCCCGGCGTGAAACTCGAAATCATTCCGAACGACAGCCCGTCCGGACAGCGTTCGTTGCTCGTGGACGCCGCGCACGCGTTCGCTGTCGCCCAGTTTCTCCGCGACGACCCGCAACTCCGCCTCGACTATTGCTCCAACGTCACCGGCGTCGATTGGCCCGACCGCGTTGTGAAGACCAAGGTGAAGAAGCTCGTCGACGGCGTGGAAAAGGACGCGGAGGAAGCGACGCAAATCTCCGGCTGTCTTGAAGCCGTCTATCACCTTTACTCGATGGCGTTGAAGCACGGGCCGGTCATCCTCCGCCAGCGCACGGCGGATCGCACGGACAAAAATCACGTCGCCTCGCTCACGCCCGTCTGGCGCGGCGGCGAGTTTCAGGAGCGCGAAATTTTCGACCTTTACGGCATCGTCTTCGATGGCCACCCCGATTTGCGCCGCATTCTCATGTGGGACAATTTTAAGGATCATCCGATGCGCAAAGATTACGTCGAGCCAGACGACTATGAATATGAGCCGACGCCGCACGACGAAGTTTTGGAAAGGGCGAAGCAGCATCAGGCCGAAGTGCGGCCATGAGCCGGGCGTCCGGATTGGAACGCCGTTTTCTTGGCCGTTCCCTGGCACCAGACCGGCGTCCCCCTCGGCATGATGCCGTTTCCAGATGCGCTTGCTGTGGCGGTAGCCCGCGTCCATCAATTCGCATGCCTGCATCAGTGTCAGCTTCTGCTCCGTGACGCCCACCATCACTGTCATTCGTTCCCGTTCTTTCCGTTCCTTGTTAAGGTCTCCATGTTGTGGCCGGGTTGCTATCGCAACCCGGTCGATGGGGACATTCCTATCGAATTTGGATGGGAACATTCTCATGGAGTTCCGACATTCCTTGCAGAAATCATTGGCAATGCGCCCGGGTTTTTGCATAGTCCGCACCGAACCCTATGAGAAAAACCAACTCGTGCCTCCGGACTCTATTCACCCTCGCCCTTTTTTTTACCGCCAATTCCCTGTTCGCCGGGGAGTCGGACATCAAGATTCCGGACTTGAACAAGGTCGTTTTCACCCTGCCGGGCGGGACGAGCGTCAT
>SIBH01000071.1 GCA_009695285.1 Pedosphaera sp. | reverse complement strand
ATAGGTCAGATTCGTCGCGCGTTGGACTGTCAGGTTGAACTGTGCACCGGCGCGGCTGAAGCCGGTGATGACCGGCGCGGCCACGGTGTTCTGATACGATCCCAGACGCATGGTCAGGCTGTAGTAATTCGCCTGCTGCGTCGCGGTCAACGCACCGGACAACAGATTGGTCTTCTCGGCCGGGTCCGCCAGCAGGTCGTAACACTCTTCGCCGCCCGCATCAAAACTCAGCAGCTTGAACTGCCCGTTCCGCAGCGCGCGGCCATCGGCCGAAGGCGAGTTTGTCCCAAATTTTTCCACGAAAACGTGGCGCGTCAGGTTCGAGATGCCGGTCAGCGCCGGGAGGAAGCTCTGCGAGTCGATGGCGTTGGTCGTGAGCGTCGCGAGGTTGGTGATGCCGGCCATTTCCAGAATCGTCGCGAACACATCCACGGCGTGGACGAGCGTGTCGTTGGTGCGCCCGGGATTCACCACCGCCGGCCCGGCGGCGATCAGCGGCACCTTGACGCCGCCCTCGTAAATCGTGTTCTTGGCCTGGCCGCTCGCATAGGGCGGCTGGATGACCTGCCCGGTGGTGCCGTTATCGCCGAGAAAAATAATGTGCGTGTTGCTGCGGTTGACCGAGGCGAGCAGGCGGCCCAGCTCGTTGTCCATCGCCTCGACCATCGCCTCGTAGTACGGACGCGGGTTGTTGTTGATGTTGACCTGCGTGCCGGAGAGTCCGGTGTAATGCGGGCAGAGCGCGTTGGGCGGCTTGTGCAGCGGGGTGTGCGGCGCGTTGAAGGCGACCCACGCGAACCACGGCTTGTTCGTCTGCGCCTGAATCCACGCCACTGCGTCGTTCACCACGTCGGTCGTAGCGTAGTTCGTGGTGGTGAAGGAGGTGCCGTTCGTCGTCTTCGTCCAGTTCGTGTAGTTCGCCACCGCGCCCACGAGCGAACCGGCGAAGTGCGGCCAGCCGCCGATGGTGGTCGGACTGTTCGCCTGATTGTGCAGATGCCATTTGCCAAAATGCGCGAGCTGGTAGTTCAAGGATGGATTCGCCGCGAACACCTCCGGCAGCGTGAACTCCGCCGCCGTCAGCATCGGACTGGCCGGCCCCAGAATCACATCACGGATGCCGGTGCGGAACCCGTGCCGCCCGGTGATGAGCGCGGCGCGCGTGGGCGAGCAGACGGGATTGGCGTAGGCGTGACGGAAGACGACGCCGTTGGTCGCGAGCGCGGCGAGGTTCGGCGTGGGCGGCAGCGACGCGCCGGCGCTGGTGGAGTTGTAAAGCGAACTGCCGTCCGCGCCGTAATCGTCGGCGATGATGAGCAGGATGTTTTGCGGCGCGGCGTGGGCGGTGCAGGCGAGCCAGGCACAGGCGAGGACGAGCAGGCGATTCATCGCGGGCACCGTGGCACGATGCCGGGCGGAAGCCGAGCCGGGAATTTTCCCGACGAACCTGGTGGTGGAGATCAATTTCACGGGATGATTCTCCGCCGGCTCCGTTAAGCCATCGTGTGCCGCGCGTGGAGATTTGTTAAGCACGCGCAAATCCCTGGGAGCCTCCCTCCCGGAACCACACTCACGTCGGAATTTAAGGACAGTGTCCAGATGCGCCCTTGGTCGCGCTGAAACCAGTAATGCCGCGTCGAGCGGCGCAATAAAATGAACCTCAGGTGGGGCGAGACTCCGTCGAGCCGTTGCTGCCGACGAAGGAGGCGCGAGCACAGCGAGCATCTCTGGTCAGCGGACCAAAGGGGAGATGCTCGCCCGGCTCGCCTCGCTGCGCTCGAAATGGTGGCTCGACGGAGTCTCGCCCCACCTTGCATGCCGCCCGCTGAACGCCGGCAGGGATGCCGGCGCTCCCAGGTCCACCGGTCTGGGCCGGCCCAAAAGGACGAGATTCATGCCGGGTGCTGGAGCCGGACTATTTTTTTGCATCGGCAGAAAGGTTGGTTTGAAAGCGGGCGTCCGTCAGCGTTTTCAGGAACGCGACGAGCGCGCGCTGGTCTGCTGCATTCAGACGCAGTCCGCCGTCCGGATGTTTCGCCAGATTCGGATCCAGCGTGGCGCTGCGCTTCACGCCGGTGCTGTAATGCTCGATGACCTGCTCGAGCGTGGCGAACCGCCCGTCGTGCATGTAGGGCGCGGTGAGCGCGATGTTGCGCAGGCTGGGCACCGAGAACTTTCCAAAATCTCCAGGACGTTTCGTCACGTCGTGACGCCCGGCGTCCCTGGCTTCGAGGTCGAGTCCGTTGTTGGCGAAGCCCTGGCTCTGGAACAACGGCCCGCCGTGACAGTGAAAGCAGTCCGCGCCGAACTGTTCGTGCCGGGGATCGTACTCGGTGTTGAACAGTTCAAAGCCGCGCTTCTCCTCGGCGGTGAGTTCGACCTCGCCGGCCAGCGAGCGGTCGAATTTGGAATGGTGCGACACCTGGGTCAGAAGAAACTGCTCGAGCGCGCGGGCGATGCGGTCAGCGGAAATATCCGGCGTGCCAAAGGCGCGGGTGAAAAGGGACGGGTAGTTGGTGGTGGGGCGCGCCACTCCGTGCGCGCCGTCATTGGCGTTCGTGCGCGCGGCGGGCAGAGGACGGCCCGCCCTGCCAGTGGCGGCCAGCTTCGCGACAACGTTGGTCAGCGACTCGTGCAGCTCGACGGGGTTTTGAATTGGTTCGAGAACCTGCTGGCGCAGCGTGGCGGCGCGGCCGTCCCAGAAGAACGAATTTTTCCACGCGAGATTGTGCAGCGGCATGGCGTTGCGCGTGCCCGCCCGGCCTTCCGCGCCGACGCTGAATTTCAGCGCGTCGGTGAAACCGTGCCCGGCCTGATGGCACGAGGCGCAGGACTGGCTCTGGTTGATGGACAGCAGCGGATCGTGGAAGAGGCGACGGCCCAGCTCGACGCCTTCCACGGTGAGCGGGTTGTCCAGCGGCAGCGCGGGCTGCGGAAAAAATCCGGAGAAGGTGAAGCGGTAGGGCGTGGCGGCGGCGGCGACGAGCGGTTTCGCGGGGCGGCCGTTCGTGCGGCCCGCCAGCGTAGTTGCGGGCAACCCACCGATGGTCTCGACGGTGAACGCCCGCTCGAGGTTCTCCCGGAGCTGCCCGGCGAGCCGGTCTTCGGGGCGCGAGTGGGTGGAGGTGGTGTCGTCCGAGATTTTAATGGCGTGCTTCGAGGAAAAAATCTGGTCGACGTGAAGCGCGAGACGAAGTGCGCGGTCGGTGGCGAGATCGAGCGCGACGGGCAGTTCGACGGACATCAGCAGCCGGTCGGTGGCGACGTGGTAGGAGTAGCCGCTGGGCCGGCCATCGGGCTTGAGCCAGTCACCTTCGATGGCCAGAAAAACATAGCCGCCCTGCCAGCTCCAATGCAGGCCGTTGACGTTCGGGTTCAGCGGATGAGTGGCGGGCAGGCCGCCGGGGTTCGCATGGTTCTCCTTTTCCGGCACGCCGATGTTGAATCGCAGCCGGTCGTAGCGGCCCGCCGGAATTCCCTCGAGCCGGAAACTGGTGCGGCCTTCGCGCGCGCTGAGAAAGGCAAACCAGTCCGGCGGCGACAGCCATGAGCCGTCGGCGCGGCGCAGGGCGATGTTCGAGAGCAGGAAGTCCAGGCGCGTGACGGAAATTTTCTGCCCCGCCGCCGTGGTGTTGGTGGCGGCGTCAAAGACCAGCGGAGCGCTGCGGAAGCGCGGCTGAATTTCGACAGCGAGATGGGCGGCGGAAGCGCCGAGGCAAGAAAGCGCGAGCAGCAAAGCCGCCAGCCGCGCTGCTGGGGAGCGTTGGCGGGCGGCTGGAGCTGGAAATTTCATGCGGCTTCAATCGTGACGGTCACGGATGGCATGCGGTCCGTCCAGCCTGCGGTGCGCGGAAGGTGGGGGCGGGTGCATTTGGACACCTTCCTTGAAACTGGAGGCTGCGAAGTTCGAGAGAGCCTGGGGCGCTGGCTTCCAGCCGGCGCGTTTCTGGCCCCAGCCCGCGTTCGCGCCGGCAAGGATGCCGGCGCTCCCAGCCACACGGGGCGGGACGCCCCGTGAACTCGCAGGCGAAGACTCCTGCGCTACAACCGCGGGCCGTCTTCATGGTTTATTACGAATGGGGACGGAAAAGGAAACAGCGGACGACGCCGGCACACAGATTTTCAACGTCGTCCGCCGCCCGCCCACACGGGCGGGAAAATGGGAACGGTCCGCCGAGCCGCCATGAACGCGCGGGCCACACATCATGCGCAGGTTTTGCAGACCGGAAAGTTTGAGCCTCGTTACCTCGGCTGCTACGAGTATAAAACGCGCGTTCACAGTGGCGCTCAGTTGATGGTGAATCCGGCTGGCAGCGTGTAGGTCACGATCGCGCCGGGATTGCCGGGCGGGCCGGGGAAAATCACCGTCACGGTCTGCCCGCCCGTGGCCGCGCCCGCCGGGATGGTGATGCTGCTGGTGACTTGGAGCTGGCTGACGTGGACGTTGGCCGTTCCGGTGATGGTGCCGACGGTCACGCTGTTGATCGGCGCGTTCTGGGGAGGCGGATTGACCGTGGGATCAAGGTTGATGGTCAGCGTGAAAGTCGTGCCGCGATTGCCGCTGGTGGGCGACACGCTCAGGATGCCGGTGCCGCCGCCGCCCGTCGTGCCGCTCACTGGATCGTAGGTCGCCAGCGCGGTGCGGGCGATTTTGTAGAAGCCCAGGCTGCCCGCGCTGTTGTTGGTGTAGCGGGCCGTGTTGCCGCTGGCCGCGACGTTCGTGGCGTTCGTCGTCCACGCCGTGAAGTTGGTGGTGGATTCCACGCGATACGTGCCGCCCTCGGCCGCGCTCCAGACCAGCGTCACATTGCCGCCGCCCACGGACGGCTGGCCCAGCGTCTGGGGCGCGCTCGCGCCGCCGACGAAGTTGGTCGTCACGCTTTCGGTGAGCGTGGTGACCGCCGCGCCGTTGGGCGTGCCGTAGAACGAGCGGCCGATGTTGTAGGGATAAACCGGCGTGCCGTTGCTGCTGATGCTGACGAAATAGGCGTAGGCGCCGGCGGGAAACTCCGGCGTCACACACCAGCGGCCGTTGTATTCGTCGAGGTCAAACTCGACACCCATCGCGTAGCCGAGATCGCCGAGGAAGGCGTTGTCCTCCATGTAGCGGTTCAACGGATACGTCCCGTTGACCGGGGGACCGCTCTGGGTGCTGGCCACGCCGTAGGCCCGCACGGCCCACTGCGGAATCGTGGTGCGGGTGGTCGTGAGGTTGTCCGTGCCCCGCGAGCCGTTGCGAAGCTGGAAGCCCGAGAGCATCCGTCGGATCCCGCTCGCGGCGTTGTTGGAAACCGAATAGCCGTACGGCCCATAGATCGGGAAGCCGTCGCGCACCCAGCCGAGGATGGGCGAATGTTTCGTCACCGCGCCGGCGGACTCGGAGTATGTCTTGGTCGCCGGATTGAAATCGACGTGGTCGCCGAGCAGATGGCGCAGGGCGACGGGGTTCGCGTGGTAGTGGTGGTTGCCGGTGTTCTCCTGGTGCGCGTAGCCGGGATCGAAGGTCGCGCCTTCGTTCACGTAGGCCTCGCGGTTCCAGTAGCCCGTGCCGCCCCCGCCGGCTTCCGCGGTGCCGTTCCAATAAAAACCGTCGCGCGAATCAAACATCGCCACACCATCGACGAAATAGCCGATTGCGCCGAGGCCCGTGAGCGTGTGGACGCCGTTGGTGGCCGGCGTGCGCGGGATGCGGTAGAACGCCTTCTGGTTTTTGGGCAGGTTCGGAAATGCGCCGTTCAACCACGGCCCCATGATGTGACTGCCGAGGCCGGTGCTGCGGATGTAAACCCAGGTGGGCGACGAATAAATTTCCTGCACGCCCGCGTAGGCCGGGGTGGCCTGGACTTGCGTGCCGTTGCTCCAGGTGGTCACGGAGACGCCGCTGGTCTTGTTCAGATCGGTGGTGTAGATGCGGGCATACTTGGCGGACCAGGTCGTGAGCCACGAATCGGTGCGCGGGTCGGCGGCGCGCGCCGGGGCGGAAACGAGCAGCATGAACAGCACGAGCGTCAGACCGTGAGGACGTGAAAGGGTTGGTTTCATGAGTTTGGCCGGTGGCGTTTTGATTTCGTTCAGTTCCCCGGCGCGCTGACGGGCAGCGCGCCGGGAGGTGATCAGTTGTTCTGCGGACGGCCGGGCGGATTCTGTCCGCCATCCGGGCCACCGCGCTCCGGGCCGCCTTCCGGGCGCGGCGGGCGGAGTTCGTCCTGAGTCAATTTGCCGTCGCCGTTTTTGTCGAGCTTCTTCAACGCGGCGGGCGCGTTGGCGATTTCATCGGCGTCGATGACGCCGTCGTGGTTGGCGTCGAGCGCGGCGATCAGCGGCGGCGGCGGACGCTGGCCCTGGCCGCCGGGGCCGCCCGGGCCGCGGTCCGGAGCGTCCGGGCGCTGGCCGCCGGGACCGCCCTGGACACGGTCTTGGACCGGCAGGCGCTGGCCGCGCGGGCCGGACGGTGCTTTGTCCTGGGCGCAGAGGACGGCCACCGGCAAGGCCAGTGTCACGGTCAGGCCCAGGGTCATGAGGATGGTTTTGTTTTTCATGTTGTTCCTTTCTCGTCCGCCCCCGGCCCCGCCGCCCATCCCGGACACGGGACGGAAAAATTCACGGCAGAAGCAGAGGAAGGACAACGCACCCGCGAACGCGGGCGCGGTGATGAACCGGCGGAGCGCTTCCGCCTTCGTGTTTTTGTTCTCGGAGTTCATACGTTACGTCATCAATTGACGGCCCCGGTGTTAAGGCAGTGTTTGGAAGCGCGGGGAAAATTGTTAAGGAGATGTAAAAGTTGGCGGCTTTTTCGGAAAACCCGTTATTCTCCCCGTCAGCAACCGCCGCACGTCCATGCAAACGACCGAGACAACCGCGAAATCTTCCAGCCCCGCCGGCCCCGGCCGCGTGCTGGTCATTGACGACGACAAGAAACTTTGCCGCCTCATCGGCACCTACCTCGGCCCGATGGGCTACCAGGTTTCCGCCGTCCACACCGGGCCGGAGGGCGTTGCCAAGGCCACGGGCGAGACCTGGCACGCGATCATTCTGGACCTGATGCTGCCAGGCCTGGACGGCTTCGAGGTGCTGAAACAAATCCGCAAAAAATCCGACGTGCCCGTGCTCATGCTCACCGCGCGCGGCGACGAGGCCGACCGCATCGTGGGCCTGGAAATCGGCGCGGACGATTATCTGCCGAAGACCTTTTCCACGCGCGAACTGCTCGCCCGGCTGCGCGCCGTCACCCGCCGCGCCACCACGCACCACGCCGCAACCCAGGAAGACGAGGAACTGGAACTGATCGTCGGCCCGCTGCGGGTGAACACCGGCGCGCGCACCGCCGTGCTCGGCGACCAGCCGCTGGCGCTGACGCCGGTGGAGTTTGACCTGCTCGCCAGCCTCGCCCGCGCGAAGGGCCGCGTGAAATCCCGCGAGGCGCTGCTCGATGAAATCCGCGACCGGAACTACGACGTCTTCGACCGCTCGATTGACGTTCACATTTCCGGCCTGCGGAAAAAACTCGGCGACGATCCGAAGACGCCGCGCTTCATCCGCACGCTGCGCAGCGCGGGCTACCTGCTGATCAACCCGGAGGCCGAATGAAGCTGCGCCTGCCCTTGTTCGCCCAGATTCTCGGCTGGTTCTTCCTGAACCTCGCGCTGCTCGCCGGCGTCGCGTGGCTGGTGATCCGCTCCAACTTCGCCCTCGGCCTCGACTCCGCCCTGCTCGCGCAGGGCGAGCCGCGCGTGCAGGCGCTGGCCGATCTCGTCACCGTCGAGCTGCGCGAGCGGCCCCGCGCCGAGTGGGACACGGTGCTGCGCCGCTACGGCGAGGCCTACGGACTGGACCTGCGCTTTTACGAACCCAACGGCCAGCGCCTCGCCGGCCATGATGCGCCGCTGCCCCCGAACGTCCGCGAGAAACTGACCGAACCACTCGGCGGCCCCGGCCCGCGCAATGACCGCCCGCCGATTGGCGGCGAACGTCCCCCGCCCCGCGGCCCGCCCGTGAACCGTTCCAGCCCGAAATTTCTCCTGCGCTCCGATGATTCCCCGCGCTACTGGCTGCTGACGCGCACCCTGCTGCGCTACGAGGATGGCACGCGCGTGCCGACGGCGGTCATCATCGCGTCCGACTCCATCGGCTTCAACGGGCTGCTCGTGGAATTTCGCCCGTGGCTCCTGGCGGCGGGCGGGGCGGCGCTGATTTCCGCGCTCTTCTGGCTGCCGCTGGCGCGCTCGATCACGCGCACCGTGGCGCGCCTGACGCAGACCACCGGACAGATTGCCGAGGGCCGTTTCGACGTGCGCGTGACGACGCGCCGCCGCGACGAACTCGGCTCGCTCGCCGCCTCCATCAACGCCATGGCCGCGCGCCTCGACGGCTTTGTCACCGGCCAGAAGCGTTTTCTCGGCGACGTGTCACATGAACTCTGCGCGCCGCTCTCCCGCATCCAGATGGCGCTCGGCATTCTGGAGCAGCGCGCCGATCCCGCCGAGAAGGCCCACCTCGACGACCTGCGCGAGGAGGTTCAACAAATGTCCGCGCTGGTGAATGAACTGCTCTCCTTCTCCAAGGCCGGACTCAAGGCCCGCGAGGTCGTGCTCGAGTCCGTGCCGCTCCGGCCGCTGGTCGAGCGCGTGCTCGCCCGCGAAACCACCGCTGCGGATCGCGTCGAGTTCGACATCCCCGACGAACTGCACGCGCAGGCTGATTCCGAAATGCTCGCGCGCGCCGTGGCCAACCTCGTCCGCAACGCGCTGCGTTACGCGGGCCAGGCCGGGCCGGTCGCCATCACCGCTCGCGCGGAGGGCAATAAAGTGTTGCTGACCGTGGCCGACTGCGGGCCGGGCGTGCCGGAAGAAGTGCTGCCGCAACTGGGCGATCCTTTCTTCCGTCCCGAGGCCTCGCGCAGCCGCGAGACCGGCGGCGTGGGGCTGGGACTCTCGATTGTGAAAAGCTGCGTGGAGGCGTGTCAGGGAAAAGTGACCTTCCAGAACCGGCAGCCGGCGGGCTTTCAGGCGGAGATTCGGTTGAAGGCCGGGGGCTGACGCGGGGATGCGGGTTGGGCAAAACCCAATGACGGCGGCCACCAGGCCCGCCGATTACAACCGCGACGGCCCGCCGCCGTTTGATGCAGCGCATGGATGGACGGACGACCGCTGGAAAATTTGACCAAGCCTGCCCCGTGAGCCGAAAACTGTTACACGGCGGTCATGGCGAGATTCCAGCCATTTCTGCAAAGAACGCGGACTCTCACCGGAAGGGCGTCCGGCAACGATGCCCTCGATGCTGATGTCCTCGTCGAGGTCGGGCCAATGAATGCCCTCGCCGCCAGCGATAAACCTGGAATGCCCTCTCTCTGCGACGGTGCCGTGGAAGAGACGCGGATACCATGCCAGCGGGGCGGAAATGGAGCGTCTGTCGGCAAGCTCGACGACGAGCGAATCATCGGTGACCTCAACGGCGGTGGCCTTGAGGGCGGCGGAATCAAGGATCAAAGTAGTCATGCCAGTGCTGCAAGAGTAGTGGTTGGTGCTGCTCAATCAATCGGTAAATCGTGTTGAGTTCGGCGCGGGAATATCCGGCGCTCGACTGCAACGAAATCGGTTCGAGTCAAAACTTCGCCTTGGAGGTGTCGCGCTCAATATGGACGTGTGGTGGTTCGTGTCGGTCGCCCGCTTAAAAGAAGAAGCGGTAAGGGCCAGAACGTAAAACTGTCGGCATGTCTGCACGCTGCCAAATCGAATGGGCGTGGCCAAGATGAATCTGGGAGACGAAGAATAAATGAATTGCACTGGGGGGGGGACGGTCAACTAACCTCGCAAACAATCCAAAGACATGAGACCGACTATGAATATTCTATCGACAACCGTACTGTCCGGTCTGCTGTGCTTTGGCGCGGCGGTGCCGGCTGCTGAACCGGCCGTGGACTTTCGCGTGGACGCTTTCGTCGGCCAGCAGGACGGGTATCACACCTACCGCATCCCGGTCATGGTGGTCACGGGCAAGGGGACCGTTCTGCTCTTCGCCGAAGGCCGCAAAAATGGCCGGGGAGATGGCGGAGACATTGATCAGATCATGAAGCGCAGCGAGGACGGCGGAAAGACCTGGTCGAAACACGTGATCATCCACGAGGAAGGCGACAAGGCTCCCATCCGGGCGGGCAATCCCGTCGCCATCGTCGAGCGGGATGGCAAGACGGTGCATCTGTTATTTACGGTCATGGGGTCACCCACCGGCAGCGGGCTTTATCATACCAAGAGCACCGATGACGGGCTGACGTGGTCGCCCATGGTCGTCACCTCGGACGTTCCGACTGACAAGGCCTACTCGGACAAAAACTTTCTGAAAGGTTTCGGCGGCTCACCGCTCGGAATTGCAGTGGGACCCGCCAACGGGATTCACACGAGCAAGGGACGGCTGGTTGTTCCTTGCGGGGTGAGCCGGAAGGTGGACGGCAAGCCGGCCGGCGGAGACAGCATTATCTACTCAGACGACGGCGGAAAGATCTGGCAGACGGGCGGTCTGATCCCCCCGACGACGGATTTTTCTGTCGGCGAGCCCACCGTGGTCGAAAAGAGCGACGGCTCTTTAATGATGAACATGCGGGCGGGCGGTCCTGATGGAGCCTACGGCCTCGGCCATCGTGTGACCTCCACCAGTTCTGATGGCGGCCTCACGTGGTCGAAGCCGGTGGCGGACAAAAATCTGCCCTGTCCGGCGTGTCAGGCGAGCATTCTCCGCCTGAATGAAAAAGAAATCCTGTTCTTGAACCCGGCCGTTTCCCAACCGGGCGGGTTTAATCGCGGCAGCCGGCGCAATCTGACCCTGCGCCTGAGCGGAGACGACGGGGCCACCTGGCCGCACAGCCTCATGCTCAACGAAGGCCTGGCCGGTTATTCCGGCATGGCCGTGACGAAGGAGGGCAAGATTCTCTGCGTGTTCGAAAACGGCGCGAAGGACTACTGCGAAAAAATTTCCGTCGTCCACGTGGACCGGGCCGTGCTGGGCACCAAGCAGATTGCGCAAGCAGGGAAACCGGCGGGTGAGGTGGTGAGCAAGCCGCCGGCGAATCGAAATCCCGACAGCGTCGTCATCGGGGATGAGGCGGCGGAGCGCAAGCACGGTTTCAAGTCGGAAGGCAACGTGCAGAGCGGAACCTTCAACGACAAGGTCTGGCGTCATGCGCGTGACGGCGGATGGTTCAGCTACGACCTGGAAGTCCTGTCCGATCAGCCCGCCACGCTGGTCTGCACTTATTGGGGCAGCGACCGCCGCCGCGCCTTCGACATTCTGGTGGATGGGCAGAAGATTGCCACGCAAACGGTCAACCGGAACCAGCCCGGCGATTTCTTCGACGTGGAATACAAAATCCCCGTCGAGTTGACGCGCAACAAGGAGAAGGTCACCGTCAAATTTCAGGCCGAGCCCAACGGCGTCGCGGGTGGCGTCTTTGGCTGTGTGATGAAGAAAGTCCAGTGATGAAATTGCCCCTGGTCTGGATGGTCGTATTGGGTGGTTGCCTGCTGACGGACGGGGCTGCCGCTGCCGACCCGTCGCCGCCGGCTCCTCGGCGGATTTTCACCTGGAAGGATCTTTCCCTGCCGGAGTACGCCGGCTACATCAGCGCGATGCGGGCCACGGGCTGTCCGGAGAACCGCATCCGTGATATGATTGTCGGCGACATCAACGAGATGTTTGACCAGGAGCGGCTGCAGGAAGCCATGGCGGCCAACGTCGATTGGTGGAAGGCGAATCCGCCGAGGCCGGTCGTGACCGAACCCGAGGCGGAGACGCGCGCCCGCCGGGAGTCGCTGCGCGCCGAACTGATCACGCGTCATCTCGGAGCCGACCGGACCAACGACCTCCGGCTGCCCCCGCTGGTTTCCGGCCTCAAGCACAGCCTGACCGGGCCCATTCTGGGCGCGTTGCCGGTCGAAAAGCACACCCGGCTCATCAACATCTGCGATGACTATGTCGCGAATTTGAAAGCCTACCAGATGGCGCATCGCGCCGAGGGCCAGCCATCCGACTACCTTGAGGAAATCAAGATTCGCGATGAAATGAGAAGCCAGGCGCGGACGCTGTTGACGGTGCGGGAGTATGAGGAATTTCTGGTGCATAACAGCGGTCATGCCTTCACGCTGCGGTCGGAGTTGCGCCTTTTCGCCCCCACCGAGGAAGAGTTCAGAAATATTTTCGCCACCCTTGATCCGCACAAGGTCCGGATGCAGCAGGAGTACGGCATCGAGAGGGCACTCAGCCCCCGCCAACTTGCGGGCTACCAGAAAAACTGCGACCTGGCCGTCCAGGAAATCCTGCCGCCGGAAAGGTTCAAACGCTACCAGTTGTCCCGCGATCCGTCCTACCAGCAGGCCTTCAACGTGGCGGCGAGAGACAAGCTCGAAGAGAAAGCCGCCTTGCGGCTTTATCAGGCCTACCGGGAGCAGGCCGGGCAACGGGAAAAAATCACCGGGGACAACGCCATCCCGCCAGAAGAAAAAGACCGGTTGGTCCAATCCATCAACCAGGAGTCCGAGCGTCTGCTCGCCGAGCTGGTCGCGGAAAAGGCCGGAGCCAGCAAGGTTCCGTGAGAGGTTGCCGATTGAACAGAAGTCAAAGTCCCGCGACAAAAGCGAAGAGGGCCAACGGTGACGCGGCCGCGCACGGGCCGGCGCGTCACGCGCCAGCCGGGCCGGGTCCACGAAACAATTTTCGACCAGTCACCATGCCGTTCATCCGGGTCATCATTCCCTGCCTGCTCGCGCTGTCCGCCGGGGCCGCCGAAGTTCTGCCGGACGTTCCGGATGCCGTCGGGCGGGGCGGGATGGCGGCGGTGACCGTGCTCGAGACCGGCGGCCGCGAGGCGATTCTCGCCATCGGAGGCTCCAACTTTCCGGACAAGGCGCCGTGGGATGGCGGGATGAAAAAATTCTACGGAGACATTCTCCTCTTGAGCCGGAGCGACGGCCAGTGGAACTGGCGCAAAGTTGGCGAGCTGCCCGGCCCCGTCGCCTACGCGGCTTTCTGTTCCACACCCGACCGCAAGGCGATGCTGCTTGCGGGGGGTTGCAACAGCACGGGCCATCTCGCGGATGTCTGGCTGGTGGGAAGCGACGGACGTTTCTCGAAACTCCCCTCCCCGCTCCCCGACCCCCGCGCTTATGCCGGCCATGCGGTTTTCAACCACCGGCTGCACCTCATCGGCGGCTCGGCGGAGCCAGACGCCCTCCACACTCAACTCACCTCGCTGACGCTTGACCTGACCCGGCCCGACGAAGGCTGGCGCGCCGGAAAAAGCCATGATCCCATCGGCATCATTCCGCTGGCGGGAGCCACGGACAAAGGAATCTTTTTCGGCAGCGGCTGCACTCTCTCCGCGGTCGAGGGGAAATCTTTCCGCACCTACCAACGGGATGTTTTTTTCACCAGTTCCAATGGCCGGCCAAATCACGCGCTGCTTCCCCGCCCCAGGGCTGGTGCCGCCGGACCCGCTGTCGCCATCGGCCAGACTCTCTTCTTTGTCGGCGGCGATGATGGCAGTCACTACTCCAAGCCGCCCAAGGATCATCCCGGACTCTCGCGCGACATCATTGCCATCGACACCGCTTCGCCCGAACTGCGCATGGAAATCGTCGGACAATGGCCGCATCCCATCGCCACCGCGCCGCTGGTTCGACTGGGCGATGATCTCGTCACCGTCAGCGGCGAGGACCGCCCGGGTTCACGCACGGCCAAAGTCACCCGCTGGGTCATCCCGGCCCGCTTCCGATG
>SIBH01000070.1 GCA_009695285.1 Pedosphaera sp. | reverse complement strand
TTCCTGAAACTGGCGACCGCGTGGGCCAAGCAGCCTCAACGCTGAAAGCACCGCCGCTCGGCACGCATGAGCGGTTCATCGGCTTCCTCATCGAGCATTACGCGGGCAACTTCCCGCTCTGGCTCGCGCCGGATCAGGTGCGCTTCATCCCGCTCAACGACGCCGAGGGGTTGATCAACTACGCCAAGCCCATCGTGGCCGAACTGCGCGCGAACAGGGTGCGCGTGGATGCGGATTACAGCGCGACGCCGTTCAAGGCGAAGATTTCCAACGCGGAACAATTGCGCGTCCACACGATGCTGGTCATCGGCGGGCGCGACATGGAAGCCGGCACGGTGAGCGTGCGTCTCCCCCACGGCGGCCCGCAAGGCGCGAAGCCGAAGGCGGAAGTCGTGGCGGACATTCTAGCAGGCATCAGGGAGCGAAGGGCGTAACGCAGACAGACGGTCTGCGCTAGAGCGGCAATACCAATCGCGGCTTGAACCATCTGGATCCTGCTCTAAACTGATAACATGCATCTTATAGGCGTTTCGTCCGTCGGCACGTTATCCAGATGTCACTGGGCCATCATCATTCTGGTGATGATGGCGGGATTTGTTTCCCCAACCCGCGGCGCGGATGCCGCCAAATCTACTTGGACGAAGGGCCACCGGAAAATTCTCGTCATTCCGGTGAGTTTCACGGATGCCGCCGGCCCGACGAACTCGGACGCCCGCGGCTTCAGCGGCTGGAACAATTTCACGAACGGCACCACGCAGGCGGAGATCAATAATTTTTTTCTGAAACAATCCTACGGCCAGTTCTCGGTGGAATTCACCATCCTGCCGGTGATTCCGCTTGGCGTCGCGACCAACTACTACACCAACATTTGTCCCGGAACGCCGAAACAAAAATGGACGGTCTGGGGCGCGCCCGGTTCGCTCGCGGACGATGCGCGGGCTAAAGCGCGCGCTATGGGTTTGACCAACGGCCAAGCGGCTAAATTTGAAAGCGCGAATTACGATATGGACATCATCGCCACGGGATATCTCTTGGGCCAAGCGGGCGCGGCCGCGGATGGCGGGCGCGCGGTGATTGCGTTCAATTATTTCACCGCCTTGTCGCATGAGATTGGTCACTGCCTCGGTTTGCAGCACGCGAATGGTCGTTCCAGTCCCACGTTCATTTCGCCCCTCGCCGCAATCTTCAGCGCGGGTTACGGCAATGTCTTTGATCTGATGGGCTGGAAGGAAGACACACACACGGCCAATCCGCCGCCGGACCGCGATGCTAATCCGTCTTCCAAATTTGAACTCGGCTGGCTCACGACGAACAACCTTGCCATGCCGGTCGCTTCCGGCCTCTACCGCGTCCACGCGTTTGATCAGGGCGTGGTGTCACCGGGTTTGAATTACGCGCTGCGCATCCAGCGCGATGCGGGCAACACGTATTGGTTGTATTATCGGCAGGCCATCACGAATCTGCCGGACGCCAAGTGGACGCTGAACGGGCTGGAAGTCATTTTTGGCGCGGACAATCCGAAGGCCACCAGCGGCACCACCGTTCTGTGGGACATGACGCCCGGCAGCCGCGGCCCGACGAACGCCACTTATGCCAACATGCACGACGCGCCGCTTGCCATCGGGCGCACTTACACGGATGCGGGCGTGAATCTCCACGTCACGCCAGTGACCAAAGGCGGCACGTCGCCGGAGTCGCTCGATGTGATGGTGAACTTTGGTCCATTCCCCGGCAACCACGCGCCGACACTGACGCTGACGCCGACGAACATCACGCTCGGCGCGGGCGTGGGCCAGACGTTCACCGCCACCGGCGCGGACGCAGACGGCGACCCGCTGGCTTACTATTGGGAGTTCGACGACAATCAAGCGCTCGGCGGGACGGATTTCGGCGGCGTGAATCCGGATTCGCGTTACGCCACAAACGGCTTTCACGCTTGGACGCAGAACGGAATCAATTTTGTCCGCTGCACCGTCTCCGACATGAAGGGCAAAACCAAAACCGTTTCCGTCACCGTGATGGTGACCAACGGACTCCCTGCGCCCGTCACTTTCAGCGGCACGGTGAAGGATGAAGCGGGCAGTCCGCTCGAAGGTGCCATCGTCAATAATCTCACGCAGGCCATCTATGGCGCAACGAATTTTGCCGGGTCGAGCCTGACCGGGCCGGACGGGAAATACATCATCGCCATTCCCGTCACGAACAAGAACTACTATCTCACCGTCATGTATCAAGGCTACACGTTTACCAATGCCAACGGCCATAGCATCAGCACCAACTACGCGACCGCCTCCGGCCTCATCAACGTGAACTTCACGCGCAAGCGGCAGAACCGCACCATCGGCGGTCAGGTTTATCTCGCGGGCCACGGCTACCAAAGCGCGACGAACGGCGACCTTTGGGTGAGCAACGGCAGCACCAATATCCTCATCACCAACACCGGCTGGCAGTTGACCGTGCCGGATGGAACCGCCGTCACCCTGACCGCCACCGCCACGAATCCGAACTACACGATCACGTCTTATTTTTCCAACCCGTATCTAGTGGTGGACAATTATAACGCGTTCGCGTTCTTTGTGGATGTTCCCGGTGCGATGCCGCTCACGGGATTCACTTCCAGCGGCACCAACAGCGATGACTCTGTCGGCACCGTCAATATTCCCGTGACCATGACCCTGCCGCCAAGTTTCACCAACTGGGGCGGCGACCAGGTTTTTTATTGTGGCGTGGACGCCCGCAGCACCGCGCAATACGGCGTGGACTACAAGATGAGCGGCGCAAGCATCACCTTCTTCGGCGCGCAGTCGCCCGTGCCCTACAACCTGCCGCTCACGATCATCTCGAATGGCGTGCCGAAGAATAAAACCGTCATCATCAAACTCTGGCCCGGAAGTTCCGTGGCCAACCTTGGGCCGATCTCCACGTTCACCTACACCATCAGCAATCCGCCGCCCGCCGTGAGTCCGGGCAGCGTGACCAACGGTGTTTTTAATTTCACCTGGCCTGCCGTGAGCGCCGGACATTACACCATCGAAACTACGGCCACGCTCAACCCGCCCACCTGGAGCGAATTTAGGCCGCATACGAACCTCACGGGCATTGACGGCATCATCCAACGCAACATCGCCGTGGACACCGTCACCAACCGTTTCTTCCGCGTCAGGATAGATTAGCTCCGTCTCCACCACGGCGGCCCGCAAGACGCGCAGCCGAAGGCGGAAGTCGTGGCGGAGATTCTGGCGAGCATCAAAGAGCGGAGGGCGTAAGCACGAGCGCGGAGCATTGCTCCGCCAGTTCCTGTTTTCGTCCACCCAGCCGCAACACGCGAAGCAATGCTCCGCGCTCCGCCGGCCTCCGTTCTCGCCAATGGCCCAGCGTTCTGCTCCACTCGCATCCGCCCAAAGACAACTCCGGTGCGACCCATGACGTTTATGAAAAAACTCTCCGCCTGTTTCCGCCTTTGCCTTGCCCTCGCGCTGCTGGCCGCGATCGCGTTCGCGGCTCCGGGGCTGCGCGCCGCCACCGTGGTCGATAATCTCACCGCCGTCTCGGGCACGGAGGAAAATCTGAACGCCGCCGCTCAGTCTGCGGCCCACGCTTTCACCACCGGCGCATCCGCCTTCGCGCTGGAGTCCATCTTCGTGCGCATGACGGCCAGCGTGAATGGCAGCGTGCGGTTGAAACTCTGGTCCGGCTCCGGCGGCGTACCCACCACCCTCGTCGAGGACTTGGGCGCGATGACCGTCGGCGGCGCGACTGCCTTCAACTACTCCCGCACCTCCACCAACAAGCCCGTGCTTGCGCCCAACACCCGTTACTGGGTTTCCGTGCATCAAGTTTCCGGCAGCCTCAATTGGCTCATCTCCAATTCCACCAACATCACCGGCCTCGGCGCGATGCTGGACAATCAGGCATTTTCTAACAACGACGGCGCTTCGTGGTCCGGCTACACGCAGGCCGACAGTCACATGCCGGCGCTGATGTTGATTCTCGTCACGCCGCCGGGTTTCGAGAAGTTCATGGCGGAGATTGCGCAGCCGGTGCCGTCCTTCGATTCACCGCCTATGCCGGTGACGCCTGCTGATATTGAGAAACTTCTCGCGGTCGCGTCGAACTGCGGCATTGAGATTCTCCCGACGCCGCATTGAGTGTCAGTCTTCATGCTGGACAATTTTCACATCGGTCAGCGTTGGATCAGCGAGAGCGAACCGGAACTCGGGTTGGGCGCGGTCCTGCGCACCAGCTCGAGAACCGTGACGATGCTGTTCGGGGCCAGCACCGAGACGCGTGAATATGCCCGCGACAATGCGCCTTTGCGGCGCGTGCGCTTCCGTGCGGGGGACATCATCGAGAACCATAATCGCCAGGAGCTGGCGGTGGAAACAGTCGTTGAGCGCGCCGGCCTAATCTGGTACCGGGGCGGGGGACAAGAGTGGTGCGAGAGCGAACTCAATGATACCATCAGTTTCAACAAGCCCGAGGAACGTCTGCTCGCCGGGCAGGTCGATGCGCCGGAGGTTTTCGATCTCCGGCTGGCGGCGTTGACGCATCAGCACCGGCGGCGCCAGTCCGGGGTCCGTGGCTTCACGGGTGGGCGGATCGACCTCATTCCACACCAGCTTTACATCGCCTCCGAAGTGGCGGGACGGCTGGCCCCGCGCGTCCTGCTGGCCGACGAGGTGGGTTTGGGCAAGACCATCGAGGCATGCCTGATTCTGCACCGGCTGCTGCTGACCGGCCGGGCGCAGCGCGTCCTGATCGTCGTCCCGGAATCGCTGGTTCACCAGTGGTTCGTGGAACTGTTGCGGCGCTTCAATCTTTGGTTTCACATTTTCGACGAGGAACGATGCGCCGCCATCGCGGCGGCGAATCCCGAGGCGAACCCGTTCCTTGATGATCAACTCGTGCTGGCCAGTATTGGTCTCATGACCGGCGACGAGGTTCGCCGGCAACAGGCCCTGGCCGCCGGCTGGGACATGCTCGTGGTCGATGAAGCGCATCATCTGGGCTGGTCGCCGGAAACGGTCAGTCCCGAGTACGCGGTGGTTGAGGCGCTCAGCCGCCGGACGCCGGGACTGCTGCTGCTGACCGCGACGCCCGAGCAACTCGGCATGGCGAGCCACTTCGCCCGGTTGCGGTTGCTCGATCCGGATCGATTTCATGACCTCGCCGGGTTCATCAAGGAGGCGGACGGCTATCGCGACGTCGCCCGGCTGGCGGAAAAACTACGGAGCAGCCGAACATTTTCCGCCGGCGAAATGAAGATGCTGGCGCGCATCCTCGCGACCAGCGAGGCAGGCCTTCGGGCGAAGCTGGATCAGATCGACGCCGGGAATGCCATTGCGGGCCGGGAGTTGATGGATGCCTTGCTCGACCAGCACGGCACCGGACGCGTCATGTTCCGCAACAGCCGGGCGACGATCAGTGGTTTCCCCGACCGCCGCGCGCGACTATATCCGCTGCCAGCCAACGCCGCGCACCCGAAACTGTTCGACGCACTGGCTGCGGAATTCGCCGCTGACACTGATGCCGGCGCCGCGACCCGCTTCAAGCCGGATTTCTCTAAGGACCCGCGCCTCGACTGGCTAGCCGACCTGCTGCGGAGTCTCGGCGGAGAAAAAGTTCTCCTCATCTGCCGCACCCAGGCCAAGGTCGAGGCGATTGACGCCGCGCTGCGCCAGCGGCTGAACGTGAAGATGGCGGCGTTCCACGAAGGTCTGCCGCTGGTGCAGCGCGACCGCCATGCGGCGTGGTTCGCCGAGGAGGACGGCGCGCGCCTGCTGCTCTGCTCGGAGATCGGCAGCGAGGGACGAAATTTTCAGTTCGCGCATCATCTGGTGCTGTTCGACCTGCCGCCCGGTCCGGAACTGCTTGAGCAGCGCATCGGGCGGCTGGACCGCATCGGGCAGTCTTCCGAGATTCAGATTCATGTCCCATTCGTCGCGGGCAGTTCCCAGGAAGTCTTGGCGCGCTGGTATCACGAGGGACTCAGATCGTTTGAAAAGAATCTGCACGGCGGCCGCGCCCTGCTCGAGCAGTTTGGCGCGCGTATTCTGGACCTCGCGCAGGATTTTCATGAGACCCAGCCGGACTCCGGGGCCGGGCTGGACAAGTTGATCGACGAAACGCGCGCCGCCCGGACTCTGCTCGCGGCGCGATTGGAGGAAGGCCGGGACCGGCTGCTTGAGCTGAACTCTTTTCGATCAGAGACCGCGGGCCGGCTGGTCCACGACATTCAGCAGCAGGATGAAGATCGTCTGCTGGACGAGTTCATGGTCGCGGTCTTCGACCACTTTTCGGTCCACGTCGAGGAGTTGACGCACCGGACGTTTCAACTTGGCTCGGCGGGCGTGTTTGCGGAATCGTTTCCCGGACTGCCGTCGGGAGGTCTCACGATCACGAGTGACCGCAAGCGCGCGTTGTCACGTGAGGATGTCCAGTTCCTGACGTGGGATCATCCGCTGGTCACCGGCGCACTCGACCTGCTGCTCGGGACGGAAAAGGGCAACAGTAGTTTCGGTCTGTGGCCGGATGCGAAAAGCCCGGGGATTTTCCTGGAAACAATTTACCTGCTCGAGTGCATTGCGCCGCCGCCGTTGCATGTGGACCGGTTCCTGCCGCCCACGCCGCTGCGGGTGCTCGTGGATCATCGCGGCCAGGAGGCCGGTGCCACCGTCACCACGGAACTGCTCCGGCGACAACTGAAGGCCGGCGATGCTTTCATGCTCCTGGATCAGTCCGAGGTGAGGGAGGAGTTGTTGCCGGGGTTGCTCGACAAGGCGCTGGCCATCGCCAATGCCCGAATTCCAAGTCTGGTTGCGCAGGCGCGAAAAGAAATGACCGCGCAGTTGGATCGCGAAGTCACGCGCCTCCAGGAATTGCAGAAGGTCAACCGCAGTGTCCGCGCCGAGGAGATCGAATTGCTGGTGGAGCAGGGGAGCGCCCTGGACCGGCATCTCGCCGGGGCCCGGCTGCGGCTGGATTCGGTCCGGTTGATCCAGCGCGGGAGATCGTAACAGGCTGTTTGCTTGTCACCGCCGCAACCGCCAGTAGCGCGCTGAATTGGTCGTGATGTTCTGCAGGGAAGGCTTGGTCGCCGCGGGCAGGTCGGACCAGTTCAAAAGATCCTCGCTCCATTGCAGCATGCCGCCCTGCCAGTCGATATGCAGCGTTCCCGCACTCGGCGCACCGATGCTCAGTGAGAACGGTAGATGGTATGGCCAGTTCACTTCCTCGCGCGTGACGAGCAGCGGGTGGGCGAGAAAGTTTGAAGCGTTGAGATTGTCGGTGATGGCGATGTTGTTGGTGACCGCGCCGCCGCCGGTCGTGAAGCTGTTCCACACACAGAAGAACGAGAGGCGAGGGAGCGTGTTCGTGACGCCGTTGAGGTAGGTGAAGTTGTCGAAGCTGCCGTCGCGCTGCGCGCTGGGGCCGGCTTGCGGGACGGCGAAGGGCTTCTCGTAGTTCCGCCACACCGCATCGCTGTCATAGGGGAGCGTCCAGTCGTCGTCGTAGAAATTATGGCCCACCACGTCCGTCACGTCGTCGCCGGGATAATAGTAGTCGATGGGCGTGCCGCTGGTCGTCGGGCTGCTCAAGAGATGCACCGACTGATCCGGCTCATAGACCCAGAGCAGATTCGTGAGGCCGCGCGTGAAGGTGAAGTGGTCATGCACGTCACGCCAGAGCGCGAGATATTGGTCGCGCGGTTTGTTGCCCCACCAGAACCACGCGCCGTTCACTTCCGAGCACGGGCGGAACAGCACGACCGCGCCGGCATCGCGCAAGGTCGTGAGCGCGTCAGCCATCGTGGTGCGCCACGCGAGGTAGTTCGAGCGAGCGACCTGGTTGGTGGCGAGCGGCGTGGCGGGATTGAGAAGCTCAGGGATGTTCACGCCCACGGCATTGGTGGCGGAGGACATCAATCCGTTCCAGGGATTTTGCATCGACCATTTGATGAGCACCAGACCGCCATTGGTCCAGGTTTCCAGCGCGCGCGGCACCACGGCGCCCATCTGAAGCGGGCCGTTGCCGGATTCGCCCGCGAAGCTCACCATCGCCGGCCACCGACCGCTCATCGCGTGCAGGTTGAGCACGTGGTTCGTCCATTCCTTGTTGATCTCGGACAAGTGCTGGCCCACGAAACAGCGATTGGTCGGCGCGGACGGAGCCAGCGCCAGCATGGTTTGCACGGCGCGTGCGCTGTCGCTCAATCCTCCCGCGCGCGGGCGTCCGGGAAACGAGAGCGCGTTCGTCGGTTGGGTCGCGGCGCGGAACTCCTGCCAGTTCGTGAAGGTGTCGTGATCGGGATCAGCGGTGTCGTCAGGCGTGAGCGCGTCGGTGCCCTGCGCGATTTCCCAACCGTCGGGCAGACCGTCGCCATCGGTGTCGCGCCGCAACGGGTTCGTGCCGGTGCAGTCTTGCGCGCGCGGCACTTCCTCCTCGTCCCACAAGCCATCGCCGTCCGTGTCTGGGCGCACGGTGATGGAATCAAAAATCGTGGCTGGATACTGCGTGCCGCTCGGTTCCTGCTTCATGCCAGACTCGGTGTAGAACAGCGCGTTCGTGAGCGTGCCCGTCCACACGACGGCCTTGGTGCCGGTGATCAGCGTCCAAGAATTTGTCGTCCGCAGCACGCGCTCGGCGAGCAGTTGCCGGTTCGTCACCAGCACACCGCCGTTGTTCGCCACGACGCGCAGCCACGCCCGCACCGTCGTCGGGAAAGCCACCTGCACGGCGAGACGCGCCGTCCACACGGCACCGTTCGTCGCGGTCAGCAGCGCGGCGGTCACGTCCTGCTGCGGCGCGTTGGTGAATGAGACGCGATTGAAGGCGCGCAAGGCATTGGTGCCGGTGTGCCCCGGTGCGAAGAACTGATAGCGCGCCGCGCCACCGTTCAGAATCCAGCCGTTGGTGCCGGACTCGAACGAGCCGTTGCTGATCAGATCGTTGGTTGTCGCGCTGGCGACAACCGCGCAGAGGGCGGCGAGCGTGGAAAGAATCTTCGTAGTCATCACTGAAGAATAGCGTGGGAGGGACTGGGCGTTACACTCTGGGAGCGCGGCTCCGGACACCTTCCCCGGCTTGCGGAGCGATGACGCCCTACCAACCCGGTGCGGCTACGGCGTGATGCGCAGTTTTATGAAGTGTTGCGCGGCGGTGGCGGGCGTGTTGGCGCGGATACGAAGGAGCGCGGGTGAATTGTCGAGCACGGTCGTGTGCGCGGGACCGGAGAACCACGTTGTGAGATCGCTGGAGACTTCCACGACGAATTGCGCGTCGGTCACGGCGGCGTTGCGGCTCGTGACGAGCGTGAGGTAGTTCGTGCCGCCCACGGTGGTCCAGGCAGGCGTGGGCAGTCCGGTGCGGGAGTTCACATGGGGATTCAAGTCGAGCGCGTACTCGGCGAAATTCAACAGCGCGTCGCCGTCTAGGTCGGCATCCACGCCGCTGATGGTGCTGTTCGTCAGTTCAGCGGCGGTGAATTGCGCGTCGCGCCACAGCTCGTAGGTCAGGCTCACGTTCACGGCCACGTTGCTCGCGGTGGTGTTGCCGAGATTGTCGGTGACGGTGAGCCGGGCGGTGTGCGCGCCGGGCACAAGGAAGGTCTTCACCGGATTCGCATTCGTCGCGAAGCCGCCGTCATCGAAGGTCCAGCGCGTCTCGACCACGGTGCCGTCGGAGTCGCTAGCGTTGGCGGCGAAACTCACCGTCATGGGTACGAGTCCAGCGTTTGCGATGGCGGTGGGCGCGCACACAGGCGGCGCGCCGGTCACGCTCGTGCGCAGGAACCACGTCGTGGCCGTCGGGTCGGTCTTGAAAAAATTTAGCAACTGGTCCGCGACCTTGAACACACCGGCCTGCGACGGATGCGTGAAGTCGCTGCGCAGGTCAGAGCAATTCCAATTTAGTCCGTCGCTGCGCCCGACCGTGCCGTCGGCCCAGAGATACGGGCCCCACGCCAGCCACGGCGCGACGACGGGGCCGCGCGCCGGATCGTAGTTCAGCGCGCCGCCGAGCTGCTGTTCGATGAGCCACTTCACGGAGAAACTTTCTTCGTAAGCGTACGGCTCCGGGTTGAGCGAAGCGTCGGCGGCGTAGGAACGCACGCGACTGGAGAGATAGATGATGGCGAGATTCGTGAAGCGCGCCCGCGCCGCGCGCACGACTTGTTCGAGCTGTTGCTGGAACGAAACCGCGTGGACGGGGAATGCGCCGATGGACGAAGGGCCGCCGACCGCGAGTTTGATCCACGCGACCTGCACCTGGTTGCTGCTCACGCCGGCGGAGGTCAGGCGGCCGGCGACGTTGGTCCAGGCGTGGAGAGAAGCGTTGGTCCATTGCCGCGCGTCGCGTCCACCCTGGGCGAGATCGACGATGGCCGTGAGCGGATGCTTCGAGGAGTCGTGATCGGCGCGATACTTGAAGGCGACGGTGAGATCGTTCGTGCCGTCCACCGCGCCGGTGGCCCATTCCTGTGTCGTGTTCGACATGCCAATCGAGACGACGGCGACCTTGCCGGAGTTGGTGTCGCGAGCACCGGCGAAGTTGCGCGGAAAGATATGCGAGCGTGCGATGAAACGCCCGGCCTCGTCGTGTGCACGCGGCCGGTAGTTGAGTCCGCCGGGATAGAGGCCGCCCGCGTAACCCTTGTGGGTGTTGAGTCCGAGTTCGTTCAACGGCGTGAGGCGCAGATTCGTGAGCGAACAACTCGCTGTGTTCGCCAGCACCGTGAGCGTGACGAGCGCGCTGGTCACGCCGCCGGAAATGTTCGTGATCACGACATCGTAGCTGCCGGTGTTGCCCGGCTGGACCGCGGGCCAGCCGAAGACGTTGCTGGCTGCACCGACGACATTCGTGCCGCCACGCCGCCATTGGAACGACAGCGGCGGCGCACCGGTGGCGCTGACGCTGAGCCACGCCGGGAAGCCGTTGATCTGACTGATGCTCTGCGGTGGTGAGACGATGACGGGCTGCGCGGCGGCAGAAAATGAGACGAGCAGCGCGACCGCGATCCGAAGCCGGGCCGATGGAGGTGCGATCATCGGGCGCAGTTTGATCAGCCGCCGCTTCACAGCGGCGGCTACGGAGGTCGAGGGTGGAAATTTCACACTTTCATTCATAACTCACTTTATCTCGTTGGGAAACTTTGGTGCGGCCGGGCGTCGTGGCTCGCCGCCGCCGCCGGGAGCTTGCGCCGAATTGTTTCGCACCACTTGCAGCAGGGGCACGAGTTGGTTCAGCAGCGCATCGAATTGCGAGGCGTTGCGCTCCGTGCCGTCAGTGAGGAGCGCGAAGGGCGCGCCGATGGTCCCGGTGACATACACCCCGTAGTCTTGCATGGCGCGGGCGAGTTCGTAGGCAGGGCCGGAATCGCCGGCGAGTTTGCGGATGTCCACCTCCGGGGGCAGCGCGAGGAGCGTGCCGATGTTCAGAAACTCATTGCCCGGCACGTCGCCGCCGCTCGCGGGCCAGACAGTGCTTGGCGTGGCAAAATCGCGGCGGCCTCCGAGCCGTTCGCGAGGCACGCGCGCCGCCAGCGCGTGATGGATGCCGTTTTCGAGCTCGCCAACCCGGATCAATCCGCCAAGACCCGACAAGCCAAACGGCACGGCGGCATTTGGCGTGGACACAAAACCGGGGCCGCCGAGATCGATGCGCTCCATGGCCTCGGCGTCCAGATCTCCATCCGCGCGCGCGGTCACGCCGCGCAATTCATAGGCGAAACGGCGGCCGGATTGCAGCAGCACCGCGTCGCGCGTGGTTTTCGGCAGTGTGGACGAATTGTTGAATCGAGCGTCAGTCCTGCGCACGCCGTTGATCCAGATGGCACGCAGCGGCTGCGCCGGACCACCCATAAACGGACGACGCGAGCGCAGCGCGTCCACCACGGGACCGCCCGCGAGCAACTGTATTCTCCGGACGGACTCGTACTGCGCGCTGCGCCCAAGCGGCGTGTTCCAGGGGCTGTCGCTGCGAAAGGGCCGGAACAATGGATTGCGAGCGAGGCCCTGGGAACACGGCGGAGCATCCGGTGACGCCACCGCGACTTCGCCCGCCGCGACATCGATTGAGGCGGTGGCGTTTGTGCCGGACATCTTCACGAGGCCGTGCGTGACTTCGAGCAGGGTGGTGTTCGTGCCGACCGCCAGGTCGAACTCGGTGCCGACGACGGTGATGGTGGCGTGTGGCGTGTGAATGAGCAGCGGCAAGCTCGCGGGCTGCTTCGCCACTTCGGCGGAGAGCGTGCCACGGACGAGGCGCAGTTGCTTGCCTCCGGTGCGATTGGAACTGTTCGCCACGACGAAGCGAACTTCCGTGCCCGGTTCCAGATGGAGAATGGTTCCATCCGCGTAGGCGATCGTGCCGGATGCAGACTCGCCAACGCGCAGGCCATCGGCGGGCTGTGGGGTTAAGGAACCGGGGCGCTGGTTGTTAAATTGAATCTTCGTGCCGGGGCGCGGAAACATCTCTGTGCCCGCAGGGAAATCAACGCGCTGTGGCATCTCCAGCGCGGCGAGCTCATTCGGCTTTGCCGGGCCGGGCCGGGCGTTCTGCCACACGCCGAGCGCGAGGACGATGCAGGCCGCAGCCAAACCGGCCGCCCAGGCGGGGCGGCGAAGCAGTGCGGAGAGCCAATCGTCGATAGCCGACAGCCAAGGCCGCTGCTGCACAGCTTCGGCTCCGGGGGCGGGGGCGGGGCGGTGAAGATGCGTGGTGTCCTCGAGCACCTGGCGTTTGAGTGCGGCGTCGCTTTCGCCGCGAAGGACCGCAAGCACGGATTGCTTCACGCGCTCGCCGGCTTTCACGCCACCGAGCGTGGCCCGCAGTGCGGCATCGAGCCGCATCTGCTCCAGCACGCGCTGCCGCAACGCCGCGTCCTGCGCGAGCACGGCCTCGACTTGGGTGCGCTCGTCGGTCGGGAGCGTGCCCTCGATGTAGCCGATCAGTTGTGACTCGGTCAGCATGACTTGGAAGCAGAGAGTTTGGCCTCAATGCACTCGCGCAATTGCGCACGCACGCGGAACAGCGACACGCGCACCCACACCAGGCTGCGTTTGAGCCGCGCGGCGATTTCGTCGGTGGAACTTTCGTCGCGATACTTGAGCACGATGAGTTCGCGCAATGGTTCGGGCAATTCCTCGAGGCAATGCTGAAGATGCTCGGCCTCGACGGGCGGTTCGGTGTGGCCGACCTCGCTCAGCGAAGCCTCAGCTTGCCAGGTGGCGAGGCGGTCGAGGTTCCGCTGTTCGCGGGCGAAGCGCTGCACTTCCGCATGCAACAGATTCCACGCGATGGCCCGCAACCAGGCGCGCAAGGACGTGCCAGGTGCAAATTCTCCCAGGTGACGGCAGGCGAAGACAAACGTGTCGTGCGCCAGTTCATCCACGAGATGAGAGACCGGGGCCTTGAGCGCGAGGAAGGTGCGGACGTGCGAAATGTGCCTGTCAATCAGGGCGGCGAAGGCGTCCTGGTCGCCCGCCTGCGCCGAGCAGATCAGTCCGGACTCTTCTGCCGCGGTTTCATCTGACTGCAAATTGGGAGTCATCACACAGAAGGATAGCGGCAGAAGCGTGATTGGTTACAGGGCATCATCGGACCAGTGCGGGCGCGGAAGAGAGAGGCGGCGTACGGGGCAGCTGGATTCACAGCCATCCGGAACAATCCAAAACTCCAATACCCGTAGCTGACCGTGCCGCCACCGGGGAGGCTGACATAGCCGGCGCTGAAACGGCTGCTCCAGAAGTTGTCGCCGCCGCGACCACCGC
>SIBH01000069.1 GCA_009695285.1 Pedosphaera sp. | reverse complement strand
GTTAGCGAAAACGAGACGGAGGGTCAGGCTGCTTCCCGAGACCTATTGTCTCTGCTTCGATGATCAGGATGGTCGGGACGTGAGCTTCTTCTTTACCTCGCCTCCCTGGAAACGAACTTCGTGGTCGGCGGCAGGCCGAAATCAGAAAGATTACCCCTGCGCGATCTGAACGATGCCCAAATGCTCAGAACACGCATGGATAAAACTGTCGCATTCGCCAGTTTTTTTCAGCACGGGACAGAACTTATCAGATTCACTGCAAATGACAGCGCCCGTTTGCGCGTGGCGGAAACGGCCTTGGCTGTCGAACGCTTCCGGCTCGCCCACCAGAATCAACTGCCCGGTTCCCTCGCCGCACTGGTTCCGGCCTATTTGAAGTCCGTTCCCACCGATCCGTTCGACGGCCAGCCGCTCCGCTTCAAACGGCTGGAAAAGGGCTACGTCGCTTACTGCATCGGCACGGATTTGAAAGACGACGGTGGCCCGGAGTCGAAACAGGATGCCGAGGGCAAATGGATTCGTAACCAGCCGTTCGACATCACCTTCACCGTCGAGCACTGAGGAAGTTTAATCCCGAACTCCGAAGTCGAATTACGGGGCGCGCCAGGAGCGCGGCATTTATGCCGCTTCGATGTTCATGCCTTCTGTGGTTCCAGAGCGTCCAAAACCATTCGCACAGTGAAGCGGCATAAATGCCGCGCTCCTGCGCCTCGGATTTCACCTCGCGTCCTTTCCATTTTGAAATTTGGGTTAACGCCAAAGGCGCAAAGGGAGATTTTCGGCGGGGAATATCGAACATCCAACACCCAACATCGAAATCCGAAACCCGCAGTCGCACCCGTCATTGGGTGTTGGTTGTTCGATGTTTTAGAATTTCCCCGCTCAATTCAACGCCACGCCGCGCCGGATGTAGGTCGGCACGTCGAGGTCCTGCCCCTGGTGGATGGTCGGCTCGCTTTTCTCGAAGCGGCCTTTGGAGACGATCTCCAGGTTGAACTGCTCCTGCTTCATCTTCGCCGTCTTCTTGCGCGCGCGGCCGCCGGCATTTTGCAGGAGCCGCTCGGTCGTCTCCGGCGTGGCGTTCGGCGCGGGCGCGACGTAACGCGAAGCCGGACGGCTGCCGGCGGTCGGATTGACAAACTGCGTGTCCAACTCCGGCGCGGCGGGCGCGGCGTCCGATTCCGCGCGGTCCGGCGCCGGCTTGCGCGAGGCGACGAGCGTGACCGAGAGGCGGTCGGCAAAATCCGGCTCGATGGCCGCGCCCATGATGATGTGGGCGTTCTCGCAATGACGGTTGATCTGTTCCATGACCCGCTTCACTTCCGACATGGTGAGGTCCGGCCCTCCAACCACGCTGACCAGCACCGCCGCCGACTCGGCGAGCATCTGCCCGCCGTCGAGCAGCGGATGCGCCATCAATTTCTCCATAACCTCGCGCACGCGATGTTCACCGCGCGCTTCGGCGGTGGCGAGGGAACTCTCCGCGTGCCGCCCGCGCGTGACCGAGCAGAGGTCGGCGAAATCCACATTGATCAGGCCGGGCCGCATCAGCAGCCGCCAGATGCCGCGCACGCCCTGCGCGAGCAGTTCGTGGGTGATGGCAAAAGTTTCGACCATGCTCGTCTTCTCGTCGATGAGCTTGAAAAGTTTTTGGTTCGGGAGACAGATCACACCATCGACCACGCCCTTCAACTCATGCAGGCCGAGCTGCGCCTGCCGCTGGCGGCGGCCGCCTTCCCACTCGAAGGGCAGCATGACCATGGCCAGCACCAGCGCGCCGGCCTCGCGGGCCACGCGGGCGATGACCGGACTCGCGCCCGTCCCCGTGCCGCCGCCCATGCCGGCCGCGATGAAGACCACGTCCGCGCCTTCGCAAATTTCCCGCACCTTCGCCAAGTCCTCCTCGGCGGCGTGGCGGCCGCGCTCCGGATCACCGCCCGCACCCATACCGCGCGTGAGCTTCGGGCCGAGGACCAGCGTGCGTTCGACCGGCGTCTGGGCGAGGGCCGAAGCGTCGGTGTTGAGCGCGATGAACTCCACGCCGTCGCACTGTTCGCGCGCCATGTGGCCGACGGCGTTGCAGCCCGCGCCGCCCACGCCGAGCACTTTGATGGAGAAAGTTTTTTTGGCCGGGGCCGGGACGGGTTCTTGGGCTTTGGTCATAAGTGGTTCGGGTTGCTGCGTTCAACTCCGGCGGAAAATCTGGCCGAAGGTGTTCTTGAAGCCGCGCGTCATCAGGCCGCCGGTCTTCTTTTTCTTTTGCTGAAAACTGCCGAAGCGCACGAGACCGATGGCGGTGGCGAACTCCGGTTGGTCGAGCGCCGACCGCAGGCCGCTGATCGAGCTGGTGCGGCCGGGCGCGGCCGGCAGTTGAAAAACTTTCTCCGCAAGCTGGTGGATGCCGGGAATCTTCGCCCCACCGCCGCAGATCAACACGCCGCCGCGCAGATGGTCGAGCTGCCCTGCCTCGCTCAACTCCTCCTCAATGAGCTGAAAAACCTCCTCCAGCCGCAGCGACATGATGCGCCGCAGATGCTCGACGTTGACCGTTTTTTCCGGGAAGCCGTGCTCGTTGACCAGCGGGACCGTGGCTCCTTTCACACTGTCGTCCACCAGCGCTGCGCCCTGCTCGATCTTCAATTTTTCCGCCCGGCCCAGCGGAACCTTGAGGCCGTAGGCTAGGTCGTTCGAGACGTGGTCGCCGCCGACCGCGAGCACGCCGGTGTGCTTGATGATGCCGCCGCCATAGACCACGTACTCGGTCGTGCCGGCGCCGAGGTCGATGACGAGCGAACCCATTTCCTTCTGCTCGTTTGTGAGCACGGCCAGCGCCGAGGCCAGGCCGTTGAAGACCAGAGACTCGACCTCGACCTGCAAACCTTTCACGACGCGGATCGGATTTTGCAGCCGGTTGAAATTTCCGTGGACGACGTGCATGTCCACCTCGACCTTCGCGCCGAGCATCCCGACCGGATCGACGATGCTGCTCTGCCCGTCCACCGTGAAATGCTGGCGGATGGCGTGCAGCACGTAATTTTCCGCCGGGAGATTGATCGCCTTGGCGTTCTTGATCACGTCGTCCACATCGTCCTGCGTGATCGCGCGGTCGGCGGAGACGACGGGATGCACGCCGCGGTTGGTGAACCCGCGAGTGTGACCGCCACTGATGCCGAGATAGACGCTCTGGATTTCCGCGTTGGCCGACTTTTCGGCCTCGACGATGGCGTTGCGAATGTCCTCGGACGCCTTGCCCACGTCGGCGATCTCGCCCTTGCGCACGCCGTGCGATCTGGACTGGCCGAGGCCGACGATGTTCATCGCGCCTTGCGCGTTGACCTCGCCGACCACGACGCAAATCTTCGAGGTGCCGATCTCCAGTCCGACGATGATGGATACGGGGTCAAACATGCTTTTTCCTGTAGGGTGAGGTTTTCTTCAGTTTGGGCGCGGCCGGGGGCGCGGCCGTCCCCTCCTGCCAGCGCAGGGGAACGTGGTCGGCCACCGACAAATCCAGCGACGCGATCTGCCGCGACTGCTGCTGGCCTTTTTCATGGACCAGTCGCCAGCGCTGCAACTGCCGGTCCAGGGCGGCGGCGCGGAACGTGATCTCGTTCTGCTGCCCGGTCGCGACCTGCAAAATTTCCGGCGCGGAGACATCGATCCGGTGCAGGTCGGCCAGCACCGCCATCGGCGAATGATCGAAGGCCGCGATCAGCCGCAGGGCCGCGAGAATCGGCGCCGACTCCGTGGCGCGGCCCGGCAGCAGTTCCGTCGTGTTCGCGCCGGTGATCAGCGGATACTGCCCGCCCGGCGGCGGCGGCACGGCGCGCTGAATCAGCGCGAGCGGCAGCATCACGACCCCCTCGGCATCGAGCAGATAGAGCAGCGGCTTCTCCCCCGCACGCAGCGACGGCACGACAATCTGCGCGACCGGCTCGCGTTCCGTGACGCGAATTTTCAAGGTGTGCGGCAGGACTCGCTCCACCGCCGCCGACTGAATGGCCGGCGCGAGTTCCAGGTCCCGCTTGATGCGCGCCAGATCCAACGCGAACAGATTGTGATCCACCTTCACCCCCGCCCAGCTCCGCAACTGGTCGGGCGCGATCACGCCGTCAGTCTGCACGTCGATCTGCTGCACGGCGAAACCCTTGTTGTCATAGATCAGCGCGTTCAACGCCCAGTCGCCGGAGCGCCACAACAGATAGAGCGCGAAGACCACCCCGAGCGACACGCTGATGGCGAGCGTAGTCACGCGCGCGCGGCGCGTCTCGCTGGAGCGCAGCTTCACGTCCAGCACATGCCGGCGGGTGAAAGCCCGGTTTTTCGCCTTGCGTTGGAACCACATTTTCAAAAGCACGTTAAATTTTTACATCAGCACCGCGGGCGCGCGTTTCATGGCCAACTCGACCATCCGCTGGCAGAGCGATGGATAATCCAGCCCCGCCGCCGCCGCCGCCTTCGGCAGCAGGCTCGTCTCGGTCATGCCCGGCAGCGTGTTCACTTCCAACACCACCGGCTCGCCGTTCTCACGCACCATCACATCGACCCGAGCATAATCCCGCCCGCCCACCGCCTGGAACGCGCCCAGCGCCGCCGCCTGGAGGCGCGCGGTCGTCTCCTGGTCAAACGGCGCCGGGCAAAAGTATTCAGTGTTGCCCACCGTGTACTTGTTCCGATAATCGTAGGCGCCCTGGCGCGGACGCACCTCGACCACCGGCAGCGCCTCACCCGCCAGAATCCCCACCGTCGTTTCGCGCCCGGAAATTTTCTCCTCCACCAGCACGCGCGTGTCGAAGCGCAGTGACTCGGTGAGCGCGGCAGCCCAGTCGGCCACGCGCTCAACGAATTGCAGGCCCACGCTGGAGCCTTGCCGCACCGGCTTGATGACGACCGGCGGCTGCCAACCGCGCGGCCACGGCGTCTCGGTCGAATCGACGACCACGAAGCGCGCCGTGGGCAGGCCGGCCTCGAGGCAGCGCTGTTTCGTCAGCACCTTGTCGAAGGCCACACGGCTCGCCTCCGGCCCGCAGCCGGTGTAGGGTACGCCCAGTTCCTCGAGTTGCTGCTGCACCGTGCCGTCCTCGCCATAGGCGCCGTGCAGCGCGAGAAAAACCAGGTCCGTCCCGGCCGGCAGGGTCCAGGCCGGCGTTTTTGGATTCAGTTCCGTGACCGCATAACCGAGCGACCGCAACGCGCCCACCACCGCCGCTCCGGTGCGGAGCGAGACCTCGCGCTCGTCGCTGGTGCCGCCGAGCATCACCGTGATGTTCAATCTTTCAAACATGGCAAAAAGTTATTCACCGATGATCTCCACTTCGGTTTCCAAATCAATTCCCCGTTTCGCCTTCGCGGTCTGGCGGATGAAGTCGATCAGCTCCAGCACGTCCTGCGCGGTGGCCTGGCCTTCGTTGATGATGAAGTTGCCATGCACGTCCGAGACCATCGCGCCGCCGCGCTTCGTGCCCTTGAGGCCCAGCTCGTCGATGAGCCGGCCCGCCGGAATCGTTTTCGGATTTTTGAAAATACAGCCCGCGCTCGGCTGGGCCGGCTGGCTTTCCCAGCGCTTCTTGCTGAAGCCGGTCATCCGCTCCGCGATCGCCTCCATCACCGCCGGTTGGCCGCGCAGCACCGCGCCGAGCGCGATGTGGTTTCTGAAAAGCGGACAGCCGCGATACTCGACGTTCACCTCGGCGGCCGGACGTTCGTGCGCGTGTCCGACGTAATCCATGAACCGGATGCTCTCCACCACATCGAACAGCCACGAGCCGTTCGCGCCCGCGTTCATGCGCATCGCGCCGCCGACGCTGCCAGGAATGCCCTCGAGAAATTCCAGCCCCGCCAGGCCCGCGCGCCGCGCCTCGACCGCCACCGTCTTCAGCTTCGCGCCCGCGCCGCAGTGCAGGTGCCCGCCGGTGATCTGCACGCGGCTGAACGATTCGTGCGCGAGGCAGATCACCACGCCGCGAATGCCGCCGTCGCGGATCAGCAGGTTCGAGCCGCGCCCCAGCATGAGGAACGGCAGCGCGCGACGGGAGCAAAACTCGAGCACCGCGCCCAGTTCCGCCTCGGACGCCGGCTCGACGTAGAAATCCGCCGTGCCGCCGACGCGGAGGGTGGTGCGTTTGGCGAGCGGTTCGTCGCGGCGGACGGTGGTGCCGGGCGCGAGCCGGGCGGAAAGTTCCGCAAACAAGGTTTCAGGATTCATGCACAAGAGGGTTTGGGTTTCGGCGGCGGCCAACTCGGCGGCGAGTTCATGCGCCACTTTCGTGATGTCGCCCGCGCCAAGAAACAAGACCAGGTCGCCCGGCTCGAGCGCCGCGCGCACCGCCGCGCCGAGCGCGCCCAGCGCGGGGACGTGTTCGACCGCCTGACCGCGCGCGCGCAGGGCCTCGGCGAGGACGGCGCTGTTGACGCCAGGAATCTCCGGCTCGCCGGCCGCATAAACTTCCGTGAGCCAGAGCCGGGCCGCCCCCGCGAAACAGACGGCGAATTCGTGCAGCAGGCTTTGCGTGCGCGTGAAGCGGTGCGGCTGAAAGGCGACGAGCAGCCGGCGCGCGCCCAGTTGCCGGAAGGCCTGGAGCGTGGCGCGGATTTCGTTCGGGTGATGGCCGTAGTCGTCGAAGACGCGGACGGACGCGCCGGAAAAAAGCTCCTGCTGCCGCCGGGCCGCGCCGCGAAACGGGGCCAGGGCCGCCGCGATTTTTTCCGGCGCGAAACCAAGCTGGTGCAGCAGCGCGATGACGGCGGCGCAGTTGCTGAGATTTTTTTCACCGAGCAGCGCGGTGGTGAAGTCGCCGAGCTTCCGGCCGCCGTGCCAGATGGTGAAGCGTGGGGCGTGGGGCGTGGGGCGCGAAACGGCGGGCGTGAGTTCGGCGCGGTAGGTGGCGAGCGGATGGAAGCCGTAGGATATCGCGCCGGGCCGCTTCGCGAACAGCTCGGCGAGGCGCGGATCATCGGCGCAGAAGACCAGATGGCCGGTGGTCTGCGCGGCGAACTGGGCGAACTCCTGGCAGATGGCGTCGAGGTTCGCGTAAAAGTCGAGATGCTCCTCATCGACGTTGAGGACGATGGCGTGCTCCGGCGCGAACTCGCGCAGCGAGCCGTCGCTCTCGTCGGCCTCGATCACAAAATGCGGAGTGCGGAGTGCGGAGTGCGGAGTGAAACGGGCGTGCGCGGCAAGCTGCGGGACGAGCGCGCCGATGGCGTAGCTCGGTGACGCGCCGAGTTGTTCGAGCGCGAAGGCGAGGAGGGCGCTGGTCGTGGTCTTGCCGTGCATCCCGGCCACGCAGATGCCGCGCTGGCGGCCGAGCAGCGCGGCGAGCATCACGGCCCGGCGCACGACGGGGATTTTCATTTTCAACGCCGCGCGCAGCTCGGGGTTGCCGGTGCGGATGGCGGAGGAATAAACGACGAGCACCGGACGCGCGGCCCGGAGCTGGGCGGCCGCGTGGCCGGAGAAAATTTCCGCGCCGCGCGCCTGGAGCTGGGCCGTCTCCTCGTTGGCCTGCAAGTCGGAGCCGGTCACGCGATGGCCAAGATCGAGCAGGAGATGGCCGAGGCCGCTCATACCGCAGCCGCCCACGCCGATGAGATGCACGACCGTGCCCGGCCCCGCCGCTTCGAGCAGCGCGCTGACTGGTCCGGGTGAAAGGCGGTGGTTCACGATTTCAAACTGGTCACCGGCAATTTCAAATCCAGCGGCGCGCGGGCGGCGCCGTCATTTTCCAGGCGGGCGCCGGTCTGCCGGCCGGGGATGACCTGCAGGATGGTCTCGGCGATGCGCGCGGCGGCGTTCGGCGAATGCCATTGCGCCAGCGCCACGCCGATGCGGGAACGCTCGCCCTCTTTTTGCGCGAGCTCGAGCACCAGTCGCGTGAAATTTTCCGGCGTGGCCCGCTGCTGGCCGAGCATCCGCGCCGCGCCGACCTCGACGAAGGCGCGGGCGTTGTGAAACTGGTGGTCGTCCGCCGCGTGCGGGTACGGGATCAAAATCGCGGGCAGCCGGAGGGCGGAGAGTTCCGCGAGGGAGGACGCGCCGGCGCGGCTCACCGCCAGGGTCGCGGCGGTCAGGGCCAGTTCCATTTCCGCGAGGAAGGGACGGACCACGGCTGCGGCCCCGGCGGTGGCGTAGGCGGCGCGGACTTTTTCCACGTCGTGCGGGCCGGTCAGGTGGAGGTATTGCAGTTCGGGGAGCAGCCGCAACAGCTCGGGCAGCGCGGCGAGGACGAGATCGTTGATGCCGCCCGCGCCCTGGCTGCCGCCGGTGACGAGGAGCACGGGCCGCACGGCGTCGAGGCCGAGCGCGACGCGGGCCGGGGCCGCCGGGCCGGGCTGGAATTGCGGACGCACCGGCGTGCCGGTGACGACCGACTGCTTGGTGTGCAACCGCGTGGCGGCGGAGGGAAAGCCCGTGAAGGCGCGGTCCACGAAATGCGAGAGCCAGCGGTTGGCCCGGCCGGGAATGGTGTTCGACTCGTGGAGGAAGGTGGCCGCGCCGCAGATTTTGCCGGCGAGCACCGGCGGCGCGCTGGTGAAGCCGCCCATCGCGAGCACGGCTTGGGGCGGACGGCGGTTGAACAGTTTTTTGGCGACGCGGAAGGAATTCCAGAAGCCGCGCAAAAATCCGGGGACGTGGCCGCGGGTCAGGCCGACGGCGGGGAGCGTGATGATCTCGAGGCCGGAGGCGTTTTGGACGGCCTGCTGATCGACCTCCTTGGGCGAGATGAGCAGGGTGACTTCGCCGCCGCGCGCGATGAGTTCGCGCGCCACCGCCAGACCCGGGAAGAAATGGCCGCCGGTGCCGCCACAGGCGATGGCAATCAAAGGCGCTGGCCGCGGGTTTTGCATCAGGATAGTTGAGTCGAGGGAACGTCGGCCGGGGTGAACGGGTTGAAGCTCCGGCCGCCGACGCGGAGGCCGGGCTGCGCGTGGCGCGCGACGTTGCAGAGCAGGCCGACGGCGGCGAGCATCATCACCAGGTTGGAGCCACCGTAGCTGACGAAGGGCAGCGCCAGGCCCTTGTTGGGCAGCGCGCCGGTGACGACGCCGATGTTGATGAACGCCTGCAGGCCGATGAGAAAGGTCAGGCCGGTCGCGAGCAGATGGCCGAAGCGGTCGCGCGCCTTGGACGCGATGTAAACGCCGCAGATCATCAGGGCGAAAAAGGTGAGCACCACGCCAAGGGTGGCGACGAGGCCCAACTCCTCGCCGATGATGGAAAGAATGAAATCCGTGTGGTTTTCCGGAACGTATCCAAATTTCTGCCGGCCATCGCCCAGGCCGACGCCGGTCAGGCCGCCGGAACCCACGGCGATCTTGGCCTGCTCCGACTGGTAACCGGTGCCGTTGATGTAATCCATGATCCGCGCCAGCCGGACCGGATTATGCCAGATGGAAACGGCCACGATGGCCAAGCCGAGGAGGCTGAGGACCGTGACCAGTTTCCAGCGCGCGCCGGCGACGAGCAGCAGCACCGCGCTGACCGCCGCCAGCAGCAGCATGGTGCCGTAGTCCGGCTCCTTATAAATCAAAAACAGCAGCGGCAGGATGAACAAGGCCGGACGCAGCAGGCCCACCTTTAATTCCGACATCTTGCTCTTGAAACAGTCGGCGTAATGCGCGAGCGCGATGATGACCGCGAGCTTGGCGAGTTCGGAAGGTTGAAAAAGCATGAAACCGAGATTGAACCAGCGCCGCGCGCCGCCGCGCCAGGTGCCGACCTGGGGGAACAGCACGGCCACCAGCAGCACTAAAGTGACGATGAGGAGCGGCCAGGCGATTTTTTTTAGATGCTTGTAATCTACGTGGAACATCGCCAGCCCGACCACCAGCCCGAGCGCGCACCAGCAGAGCTGCCGCGAAAGCAGCGACGCCCCGACCGGCGAGCTGTAGAGCATCACCGTGCCCAGTCCCAGAAGCGCGGCGACACCCAAAAGTAAAATGGTGCTGGCCAGTTTCATTTCATTTAAGCGGCCGGCCGCCGGAGCGAGGTGCTCCGGCGGCCGGGTGATTGATCAGGGAATGGGCGTGCCGGTCGGCACGGTGCCAGGGGCGGCCGGAGCCGACGGAGCCGGAACCGGAGCCACCGGGGCCGGAGTGGTGCGGGCGGGCAGTTTCAACTTCTGGTTCACTTTGATTTGCGAGGTCTTGAGGTTGTTCGCCGCCATCAGGGCTTTGACCGTGGTGCCGTGGGCCGTGGCAATCTTGCTCAACACGTCGCCGGACTTGACGATGTAGAGGCCTTCCGCGCCGGCGTCCGGTGCGGGCGCAGTCGTGTTGTCCCCTCGCGGCACCGGAGCCGTCTTCGAGGGAATGACAAGCTTCTGGCCCAGCTTCAGCCGGCTGGAATCCACGCCCGGATTGGCCGCCGTGATGGCCTTGATCGAAACGCCGTATTTTTTGCCGAGGGTGTAGAAGCTGTCGCCTTTGACCACGACATGCTCGGTGGCGTCCGCAGGCGGGAGCACCACCGTGTTGGTCAGCGGCGGGGCGATCACGTTGGTGAGCGGGACAACATTGGTCTGCGCCGGGATGGTGTTGGTCGGCTCCGTGAAGGTGTTGGTCGGCTCCTGGAAAGCGGGCGGCGGCAGGACCGGTTCCTCGCGCTTGCAACCCTGGATCAGGAGCGCGCCCAGCAGGACGACGTGAATGGCCAGAATGGTGATGACGGCGATGCGGACGTGGGACTTGCCCCGGCTCTTCTCTTCGAGCGAGCCTTGCGGGACCAGCGGATTCGGTTTGTTCATTTCTTTTTTCAACGCGCGGCGGCGTTCTTTCTGAGGTTTTGTTGTTTGTTCTCGCCCCGGGATTTTCCCTCAAAAAATCCCGGAGCGAATTGGTTTCAAGTTTTGGCCAGTGCAATTTTTTCCGCGCCAGCCGGACGGATGACCTGCTCCTCCGGCCGGAAATTTTCCAGTTGGGCCACCGCCTGGCGAAACACTTCACCCCGGTGCTGGTAGTTTTGAAACTGGTCAAAGCTGGAACAGGCCGGGGAAAGCAGAACCACGTCGCCGGAAACCGCGTGGTGCGCCGCTTCCGTGACAGCTTCTAACAATGAATCCACCATGCGGCAAGGGGTAAAAAGGCTCCAGGCCGCGCGGATTTTTTCGCGCGTTTCCCCCAGCAGATACGCCCCTTTCACGCGCCGAGACAGGAGCGGCCCAAGGTCGTGATAATCGAACCCCTTGTCCTTGCCGCCGGCGATCAGCCACACGTTCGGCTCCTGCTGATTATTTCCCGCCGGCATCGAGAGCAGCGCCTGGTGGACGGCGTCGAGGTTGGTGGCCTTCGAGTCGTTGACGTACTGCACGCCGTTAACCTCCGCGACGAACTCGCAGCGGTGCGGCGCGGGCGCGTACGATTTCAGCGCCTCGACCGTCTGCCCGACCGGCAGGCGCAGCACCCGCCCGACGGCGAGCACGGCCATCAAATTTTCCGCATTGTGCGGCCCGCGCAGTTGCATCGCGGCCATGTCGAGCAGCGGCCCTGCCCAGCCCTCGAGCCGGCTGATGAGCAGGCCGCGGTCGAGGTAAAGATCCGCGCGGCGGTCGTGCGCGCTGAAGGTGATGATCTTCGAGGGAATCTCCACGTGGAGCGCGCGCAGTTGCGCCAGCGCCTCGTTCTGGATGATCGCCCAGTCGAAGGCCTGCTGGTTCTCAAAAATCCGCGCCTTGGCCCGCGCGTAATCGGCCATGCTCGTGTAACGGTCCAGATGATCGGGCGTGAGGTTGAGCAGCACCGCCACGGCGGGACGAAAAAACTGGATCATCTCCAACTGGAACGAGCTGACTTCGAGCGTGAGAAAATCCAACTCCTTCGCGCGCTCCGCCACCGCGCAGAGCGGCAGGCCGATGTTGCCAGCCGCGACGGTCTTGAGATTATGGTGCGTAAGAAGCCGCTCGACCAACTCGGTGGTGGTCGTCTTGCCGTTGGTGCCGGTGATGGCGATGTTCAGGCAGAGCGACTGCTGGAAGCCGAGTTCGAGTTCGCAGATGACCGGCACCTTCCGGCGCGCCAGCTCCTGGATGAGCGGATGCGATCCCGGCACGCCGGGGCTGACGACCGCGAAATCAAAAGGACGTTCCGGCGCCGCCGTCACCCCCAGTGCCACCGTCACGCCGAGCGCGCGCAGTCGCTCCGCCTCGAGGCGCAGCTTCTCCGTGCCGCCGGCATCGACGGCGCAGACCTGCGCGCCGCGCGCGTGCAACAGTTCGCACGCCGCCACGCCGCTGAGGCCGAGGCCGATCACCAGCACCTGTTTATCTGCCAACGTCTGCATCTTAAAAGTTTTCTGAACCACCGCCCGCCCGCCGCACCGCCATCTGGATTTCGTTCAACGCAGCTTCAATGTGCTCAAGGCGACGAGCGCGCACAAGAAGCACAAAATATAAAATCGCGTCGTCACCTGGCTCTCGTACCAGCCGAGCTTCTCAAAATGATGATGGAGCGGCGCCATCAAAAACAGCCGGCGGCCCGTGCCATACTTGCGCCGCGTGTATTTGAACCAGCCGCGCTGCAGGATGACCGAGGCCGCCTCCGCCACGAACACGCCGCCCGCGAGCACCAGCACGAACGGTTGGTGGATCAGCACCGCGATGATGCCGAGCGCGCCGCCCAGCGCCAGCGAGCCGGTGTCGCCCATGAACACCTGGGCCGGATGGCAGTTGAACCAGAGAAAGCCCAAGCCCGCGCCGATCATCGCCGCGACGAAGACCGTCAACTCGCCCGCGCCCGGCACGTAGGGAATCGCCAGATACTTCGCGAACGTCACGTTGCCCGCGAGGTAGGTGAAGATCAAAAACACAAACGACACGATCAAGGTGCAGCCGATGGCCAACCCGTCGAGGCCGTCAGTCAGGTTCACCGCATTCGAGCTGCCCACAATCGTCAGCACGGTGAGCGCGACGCCGAGCAACGGCACGCCCACCAGCAAGGGATGCTTCGCAAACGGCACCATGATGTCCGCGACCAGCGTGTGCAGTTGCGCGTGCCGCCAGAGATAAACCCCGATGAAAATTCCGAGCGCAAACTGCGTCACCAGTTTCACCACCTCGGTCGCCCCGGCGGAGGTCTGCTTCGTGACCTTCATCCAGTCGTCGTAAAAACCAAGCGCGGCGAAGACCAGCACGCTCAGCAGCGTCAGCGCGATCAGTTCGTTCCACTGCGTCCAGAGCAGCGCGGACACGTCCATGGCCAGCACGATGAGCAGCCCGCCCATGCCGGGCGTGCCTTTTTTCGAAAGGACGCGCGCCTTCAAATCACCGCCCGCCTCGGCCTTGTCGTCATAGTGCTGACCGAACTTCAAACGCTGCAGCCAGCGGATCAACGGCCGCCCCAGCCACAGGCTGATGAAAAGCGCCGTGATCGCCGCCCCGGCGCTGCGCAGCGTAATGTACTTGAAGACCCGCAGCCACGAGACCGAACTTTCCCAGTCCGTCCCGTGCGACGCATCCAGCAGCATTTGGCTCAAGTAAGGCAGCATTTCAATCCTGACGAAGCAGTTCGCCGACGCGCTCCAGACCGGTCGCGCGCGACGCCTTCAACAACACCACGTCGCCCGCCCGCGCCGCGCTTTTCAGCGCGCGTCCGGCCGCGAGCACGTCGGAAAATTCTTCCACCGCCTGGGCGCCGGCGTCCCGGGCGGCCTGCGCGGTCAACCCGGCCAACCGTCCGACAGCGATGAGCTGGATGCCCAGTTCCGCGGCGCGCCGGCCGACTTCGGCGTGGGCCGCCGCGCTGTGCGCGCCCAACTCGGCCATGTCGCCGAGCACCGCGAGGCGGCGGCCGGCACAGGGCAGATCGGCCAGGGTTTGCAGGGCGGCGAGCGTGGAATCCGCGTTGGCGTTGTAGGCGTCATCGAGCACGCG
>SIBH01000068.1 GCA_009695285.1 Pedosphaera sp. | reverse complement strand
GTCAGTCACACCAGGAAGGAACTGGAAATGCCGCCCAAGGAAAAGCTGACGACGAACGACATCGCCGTGCTGGAGAAATGGATTCGCGACGGCGCACCGTGGCCGGAAACCGCCGTGGCGAGCGTGACGTCACCGTTGAAACCCGGCGAACAGCTCGGCGACGCCTGGCACGATCCGCGCAATCCCATCGTAAAAATTTTCAGCGGCCAACGGCTGGACCTCTGGTCCCTCAAGCCCGTCTCGAATCCAAAACCGCCCGCCGTCCAAAACCGCAGGCTCGTTCGCAATCCCATTGATCAATTCATCCTCTCCCGACTCGACGCGGCGAAACTCACGCCTGCGCCCGAAGCCGACCGGCGCACTCTCGCCCGCCGGCTGTGGTTTGACCTCATCGGCCTGCCGCCGACGCCGGAGGAGATGCAGGAATTTCTCGCGGACCAACGGCCCGACGCCTACGAGCGGCTCGTGGACCGCCTGCTTGCTTCGCCGCGTCATGGCGAGCATCAGGCGCGCGCGTGGCTCGATGTCGTCCGCTACAGCGACAGCAACGGGTTCGACTGGGACGAGTTCCGCCCGCGCGCCTGGCGGTTCCGCGATTACGTCGTCCGTTCGTTCAACGCGGACAAACCATTTAACCAGTTCATCCGCGAACAGCTCGCCGGCGATGAACTCGTGAACGGCCCGCCGAAGGACGCGGCGGAGCAGGACCACCTCATCGCGACCGGGTATCTGCGGCTCGGCCCGCACGACAATTCCGCCGGGGCCTTCAACGAGCAGGACCGCAGCCGCGCCGAGCTGCTGGCCGATTTGACGGAGACCACGGGCAGCGCGTTCCTCGGCCTCACGCTGGGCTGCTGCCGCTGCCACGATCACAAATACGATCCGCTCTCCCAGGCGGATCATTTCCGGCTCCGGGCGTTTTTCGAGCCGGTGAAATTCGCCGACGATCTGCCGCTCGACCTTGCCGCGGAGCAGGAGGCAATCCGCCGCAAAAACCAGGCGGTCGAAGAGAAGATCAAGCGTGCGGAGGACGGGCGCGCAGCGTTGCTCGCCCCGCTGAAGGCGCGTCTGCAGGAGGAGCGCATGGCGAAACTCACGCCCGCCGAGGCGGAATTGTTAAAACTGCCCAAGGAGAAGCGGCCGGCCGAGGCGAAGAAGCAAATCGAGGAGATCGAGAAGAAGCTGGAGCCGGATGAGAAGGAATTGAAGGCCGGGCTGACGCCGGAGCAAACAGCGGCGCGCGACGAATTCACCAAACAGATCGACGAGATCAAAAAGCAGAAGGTCGCGTTCACGCTCGGCCTGCTGATGACCGACGCCGATGGCAAGCCACCCGTCACGAAAATTTTGTTCCAAGGGAACCACAAGGATCCCCGTGCCCCCGTGGAACCGGGCTTCATTTCGGTGCTGTATCCAAATCCGTCGACGATCCGTGCGGGCGCAAATCCGAAGACCACGGGTCGCCGTCTCGCGCTGGCGGAGTGGATTGCATCGCCGGAAAATCCTCTGACTGCGCGCGTGCTCGTCAACCGCGTCTGGCAGTCGCACTTTGGCCGCGGTCTGGTGGCCACGCCGAACGACTTCGGACTGGCCGGCGCGCGCCCGACCCATCCCGAACTGCTCGACTGGCTCTCGTCTGAATTTGTGCGCGACGGCTGGTCGGTGAAGCGGCTGCACCGGCTGATCGTGATGAGCGCGGCGTACCGAAGTAGTTCAGTGCTCAGTGCGTCAGTGCTCAGTCAGAAGCTCACCAGTCCAAAGGCCGCACACACTGTTTTACTGAGCACTGACTACTCCCGCCAAACCATCCGCCGCCTGAGCGCCGAGCAACTCCGCGATGCACTGCTCGCCGTCTCCGGCACGTTGCTCCCGCGCGAGGGCGGACCGCCGGTCTGGCCGGAGCTGCCGGCGGAAATATTGCAGGCGAACCCGGCCTTCCTCGATGACAACGAGACGAAGACCAAGGGCTGGTATCCATCCCCCGCCACAAATCAGAACGTCCGCAGCCTTTTCTTGATCCAGAAAAAAACGGTGCATGTGCCGTTCATGGAAACCTTCGACCTGCCGGAAAATTCCACCTCCTGTCCACGCCGCCATGAATCCATCGTCGCTCCGCAGGCGCTGACGTTGATGAACGGAGCGCAGGCCGTCGCTGCCGCCCGCGCGCTGGCGGAACGCGTGAAGCGCGCAGCCGGGGCGGACACGGGAGCGCAAGTGGCCCGTGCGTTCGCGTTCGCGTATCAGCGCGCGCCTGGGCCGGCGGAGCACGGTACCTGCCTGAAATTTTTGCAGCAACACAGCCTCACCGAACTCTGCCGCGCGCTGCTCAATGCGAATGAGTTCATCCACGTGGATTGACCGGACAGCGCCGCTGCGCCGGGTGCTCGCACGATTCTGCCGGCTGAACTCGGCGTTCGTGTGACCACGCTCTTCAATCCTTTTTTGGCGGCGGCTCCGGCGGGGCCTTCTTCTCGTCGGGCAGCAGTTCCTGAAGGGTGCGGATGGGGTGGAAGGGCATCAGGAAAACTTTCGGAATGTAGAGGGGGTTGGTCTTCGGATCGGAGAGCGAGCCGGCGACCTTGTATTCTAAAAGCTTGGTCACAGGCCAGAGCACCTTGCTCACCAGCAACCCGAGCAGCGGCACGTCGCGGAACAGCTCCGCCTCCATCCGCCCATGGATGCGGGACTCGAAATCCACCGTGCCTTCATACTGCATCCGCATCCCGGAGGCGTGGATTTCGAGGTTGGTGCTGGCGAGGACGCTGTTGGTGATGGCGAAGGTCGCGGTGGCCTGGCGGGCGCGGCTGTTGCCGAGGCCGGGCACGACCTTGTTCAGCATTGGCGAAAAAATTCCGAAGACGGGAAACTCCCAGATCAGGCCGTCGCGCAGCTTCATCTCGCCGCCGCCCTGCCAGCTTTTCGGCTGGTCGGTGTTGGCGCGGATCACGGAAAGCTGGCCGCCCAGGACGCCCTCCAGCTTGTTGGTCTTGCTGAACAGATCGACCATGAGCGAGTGCAGATTCACCTCGCTCAGGCCGACGTGGAAGGAAAAATCAGCGCTGCCCCCCGGCAGGAAAGCGAAATGCGCGTCGCCCGCCACGCGTCCCTCGTGAAATGCGCCCTGGACGTTGGTGAGCGTGAGCGTGTCACCCAGCCAGTGGGCGATGGTAGTGACTTCGGTGAGCCGGTAATCCCGCCATTGAAACGGCCCGCCGAAAATCTCGAAGCGCATGTCATCAAGGGTGGTTTTGGGATCAAGATCGACCACGCCGTTGAAGCGCACCGTCGGTGGCCGGCCGAACTGGAACGGGGCCATCGTCTTCTCCACCTTGGGGCCGAGCGCGCGCAGCGCCGCCGCCGGGGCGAGGGTGCTCAGGCCGTTGGTGATGAAAATTTTGTCCCGGTTGAAATCGACGCGGACTTCGGAAACGGTGCCGGTGCCCTCGGGTCGGTGGATCCGGGTGTTGGCAAAGGTCAGCAGGTTGTTGGTGAAGGTCAGGCCGGTGTCGAGTTCGCTGATCGACTGGCCGCGAAAAGAAAAGTTCGTGACCGTGACCTGCAACCGGGCGTCGGTGGTTTTGTCATCCTCCCAGTTGCCGATGATGCTGCCGGCGACGCGGGCCGGGCCGGTGAATTCGACCAGATCAAACGCGGCGCGCTGCGCCTTGTTTTTGACGAGCGGCCGCAGCGCCTTCAGATCGATGCCGCTGTCGATGTGGAAGAAATATTCGTGGGTGAGGTCGTTGTTGGTGTAGCTCATGACGAGGACGCCCTCGGGCCGGGTGATGTGCAGCCCCGGCAACTGCCAGACGAAGTTGGAATAAAGCAGCGGCCCGCGGCCCGACGTGGCGGGCACGCCGCGAAATGTTCCATCGCCCACTTCAAACTTTCCACGCAGCGCTAGGGTCGGCAGCACCGCTCCCTCCCAGTCCGGAGCGCGATTCGTCCAGGCGGGCAGGACAATCCGGGCTGTGCCTTCGAAGCGCGGCGGCGCGCGCCAGGTGAACTGCCCCAGCAACACGCGGGCCTCGTCGGGCAGCGCGGGCGCGATCTTGAGCGGATCAAAATCCGTGTTCAACGCGAGCGACAGTTCCCGCGTGATGGCGTCCAACCGGCCGGTGGCGCTCCACTGGCCGTCGGCCAAAATTCCTTTCGCCGTTTCAATGGTGATCAGCGGCGCGCGCCAGCGGCCTGCGAGGAGGGCGGTCGGCACGGCCAGATTGGTGACCTGCAAATGGGTCAGGCTGGTTTCCAGATCGACCGGAATTTTTTCAAGGCGCGTTGCCCACGAAACATTGGTGTCGCCCAACCGCAGTTCCGCCGGGGCGGGGATGGTGGCGCCGAGGTTGATGGCAACCGTGGCGGCGCGGGCCTGTTCCGTGCCCGCGCCGGCCAGTTGGATTTGCGCGGCGAGCGAACGCGGCCAGAGATTCGAGGAGACCTGGACGGCCTGCACGGCGAACCGGGCCTGGCGGGCGCGAAAATTGGCGAACTGGAGCTCATCGGCGCGCACGAAATACTCGGCCTGCACCAGCGCGGGATCGTTCGTGCTGGGCGCGAACCGCGCGGTCAACGCGAGATCGCCGGCCCGGCCCCAGCGCGTCTGCGCGTCCTGGAGCTGCAGGTCCAGCGTGGCGTTCGTCGGCGAAAGCTGCGTCATGGACGGCGCAACCTGCATGGTCAGGAGCATCGTTTTGGCCTGGCCCCACGGCGTGCGCGGGTCGTCAGCTTGCAGCTTCAGCTCGGCGCGCAGGAGGTCGTTCGAGTGCGGCCGGGTCTGCGCGGCCAGTTGGAGATTTTTTCCACCACCCCAGGGCGAGGCATATTGCGCCGTCGAAAATTTGAGGCTGGCGGCAAAAGTTTTCAGATCGCGCGCGTCGCCGGAAATCGAGCCGTTGAGCTGCGCCGGCGCGGCCAGGCTGGTCTGGTCGAGCTGATGGACGAGGTCGCTCCAGAACGCGCCCAGCGCGTTTGGGTCGGGCGGTTTGTCTCCGAACTTCCAGTTGCGGATGGCGTAGGCGTTGGTGATGGCGCCGTGGAGCGTAAGGTCGATGCCGAAACTCCGCGCCGTGAACGAGGTCAGCTCCCAGGTGTCCTGCGGCAGAAATTGCAGGTGGGCGTGGATTTTTTCCACCGCCACCTGGCGCGGCGTCTGGTTCGTCTCCCAGACCGGCCAGAGCAGCCGTCCGTCCTGGAGGATGACGCCGTCGAGTTGAAATTCTCGCCGCCAGAGCGCGTCCTCGTTGAAGCGCAGGGTCAGTTCGTCCGCGGAAAATTGCGGGCCATGCGCCTCGCCGGCCCGGCCGAAGACGACGTGCTCGGCGACGATGCCCCGATACCAGCGGTAGCGCAGGCGGTTGAACTCGACCTCCATGCCCTGCGCGCGCAGCTCGGCGCGGAGATGCTGCTTGAGAAAATCCGGCAGCCCGACCTGGTTCAGCCAGATGACGGCGATGACGGCGGCCAGGACGAGGAGCAGCACGGTGATGCGGAACCAGCGGAAGAGGCGGCAGGCGAGCGGCCAGAAACGGCGTGGTGCGGCGCGCGGCATAATTTTTATTTCTGCGGCGGGATGCTCAATTCACGGAGGATTTCGGGATAAAGCTGCTCGGGGAATTCAAAGACCCACGGCTGACCGTCCACGAGGGTCGAGGCATAGGGCAGCCGCAGCAGCGAGGAGCCGCCGAAATCCATGGTCAAGGTCTGGAATTTTTCGCCGACTTTGAGCTCGATACTGATGGTGTGGCCGTTTCCGGTGAAGCCGTGGCGGGCCCGGCCTTCCGCGCCGCGCGCCACCCAGGTCATGGCGTACATGTCGCCGAGGCGGAACATCATTTCTTCCAAGGCCCACGGGTTGACGGTGCCGGGCGAACCGGGCGCGAGCGACCAGTCGCCGGCGGGCGGGCGCACCAGCAGGCGCGTCTGGCCATGCTGCTGGACGGTTACGCGCACGACCTGGTTGGTGGTGAAATTCCAGACCCGATGATCGCGCAACTGCCAGGCGGCCGCCGGCAGGTAGCGAAAGTCCAGATGGCGGACCGCATAGACCGAATCCTCGTCCGCGCGCCGGACAAACACTTGGTCGTTCAGGTTCGTACCGAAATCGAGCTGGGCGAGCACGACGTTGGTGAGGCCGCCGGCGTTGGTCACGGCCGCTTTCAAGATATACTGCAGTGGCGGCGGCTTCAGGCCGTAGCTGGAAAAATCAGTCACGACATCCTTCACATACTCGGTGATTTTAAACTGGCTCAACAGGACCAGCAGGTCGCGCATGTAGGGAACGTCCGCCGTGAGATTGTCGCCAGTCGTCCAGGTGTGGTTGGTCTGCCGGCGGAGCGTGAACGGCTCGGCGCCGCGTACTTCGATCAGGTCCACCGCTGCCGGATCGAAGGCGACCAGCCGGCGGTCGCGCAGTTCGGTGAACGGCGTGTGCAGCGTTTCGAGAAGTGTTTTCGGAACGAGCACGATGTTCGTCTGGCTCAGGCGGCGCGCATAGACGCTGGCCGGATCGTTCGTCGGGCTGCGGCCAAACTGGACGCGCTGCAGATGGTTGGTGCCCTGGCCGAACAACAGCTCGAGCGCCGGCGGCTGCAATCCGAAGGCCTCGAGGTCGGCCTTGGGATCGTCGGTGACAAAGTCCAAGACGCGCGCCTGGCGGATTTTTTCAAACAGCGCCTCGACCTTCGCCTGGTCGGCGCGCTGCTGGGGACGGCTCAGTTGCCAGAGCCGGGTGGTGGCCTCGCGCTGCAGGGCGAGGCCGCCGCCGGTCTTGATGGTCTCGACGCGGTCGAAATTCCAGCCGGCCAGGTTGAGCAGCGCGGTTTCGCGCCAGTCGTTGAGCGTGCGCGGCAGGCGGTCGATCAGACCGGCCTCGACCACGTAGATGCCGGGCCGGCCCACGACCTGCAAATAGACCTGGTCGCCCGCGGCCGTGCGCGCGCCGATCTGCAGCTCATGGCGCGATCCGCCAGCCACCAGCGTCAGCACGGCCTGCGGGGCGTCGAAGCCGAATTCGTCGGGACTGTGTTTGCGGCTGCCCAGTTCCTCGGGCGAGATGCGGGTCTGCGGGACGAGCTGTTCGAGCGACTGGAGCAGGCTCTCGACGGCGACGGGCGCGGCGGGATAGGCGAGCGGGCTGGTGAAATTCCAGCTTTCGCCGGCGCGTTCGAGGTGGAGGACGAACTGCGTGCCGCGCCGCAGTTGCAGGCCGGTGACGCCAGCCGCCTTGAACTGCGGCACCACTTTCTCCGGCGGGGCCGTCGCCCCGGTCTCCGCCAGGTGCCGCTCGAAGAAAAAGATGAAGGCCCCGAGCGCGCCGGCCAGCGCGAGCAGAATCCATGTCTGGGTCCATTTCATTTTGGTCAGCTTCGCCGCCGCAGCCAGACGAGCAGCCCGGTGAGGAGCACGCCGCCGGGCATGCCGAGCAGCAGCAGCCAGCGCACGGCCAGAAGCTGCGCAGGGGTCATGGTCAGTTTGTAGGTCTTGATCGGCCGCGGCGCGAGGCCGCGCAGCAGGACATGCTGATCGACCAACCAGCCGGCCAGGTTGGCGGCGAAATCGCGGTTGGCCGCCGACTCGATCGCGTCATTTTGCAGGAAGAAGGAATCGCCGACCACGGCCAGTCGGCTGGTGCCACGCTCGGTGGTGACGCCGGGAATGCTGCCGTTTTCCACCGCGACCATCAGCGGCACGGCGCCGCGCTGGTCGAGCGCGGGGTTAGATTGCGGGACGCCCTTGCGAATGTCGGTCACGACGATGCTGTTCGGCCCGGTGAACAGCAACTCCTCGATCTTGGGCGCGTCGGCCCGGGACGACCCGCCCTTGAGCCGGCTGATCGAGCGCGGCATCAGGAGGTAGAGCCGGGATTTTTTCAACGAACGGACGAGGGCGTGGCCGCCGAGGTCGGAGGGGACGACGCCCTTGCCGGAACGGCCGGGGGAATTTTCGACATCGACCACGAGGTTGTCGCCCACGGCCACGTCCCAGGCGGCGAGCAGTTTTTCCAGGCCGATTTTTTTGCCGACGGAAAAATAATTGAACAGGATGAGCGCCCGGCCGCCTTGTTCGAGGTAGCGCTGGATTTTTTCCAACTCGTCGGCGGGGATCGGATCGGTCGGGCCGGCGATGATGAGCAGGCTGCAATCCGCAGGCACAACGCCCGCGCCGAGCAGGGATAGCTTTTCGAACGGAATGTTGCTCTCGTCGCGCAGAATGGCGGAGAACTTCGAGTAGCCCGGCCCCTGGTCGGTGCTTTCGGGCGCGTGTTCCCCGTGGCCGCGCAGGAAATAGGCCTTGAGCGGGCGGCTGGCAATGATGCTGTAGAGGGCGGAGGTGAAGAGCAACTCACCCTTGAAATGGGTGCGTTGCACCTCGTTCGTCTTGCCCGCCATCATGCTCTCGACGTCGTAGTCGGACATTTCCGAGCCGTTGATGAAACGTGTCCGGCCGTTGCCGTCGAAGATGACAAGGTTCCGGTCGCTCATCTGGGTGAGCTTGTAGCGGCTCTTGACCACTTTGGCCGCCGCCGGGTCGCGCGTGTAATCGACCAGCTCTACCTCGATCTTCGGGCTGGAGTATTTGTATTCCTTGAGGAGCGCGGTGACCCGCGCATAAAGAACGTCTGTGGAATCGAAATAGACGGTCACCTTCACCTCGTTGGTCAACGCGCGGAGCACGTCGCGGGTGCGGTCCGAGAGCCGGGACTGGGACTGGTCCGTCACGTCCAGGCGCTGATAATGGCGGATGGCCAGGTAATTCACCATCGCCACCAGCGCCAGCACCACGGCGACGGTCAGGATCACGTTCAGCCCCACGCCCCAGCGGCGGAGCGCCGAGAAGCTGAGTTTTTCTGCGGGATCGTTTTCCATGGCCTATTTCCAGCGGCGGCTTTCCACCACCTTGTGGGTCAGAAACAGAAACAGCACCGTCAGGCTGCTGTAAAAGGCCAGCGCCCGCGTGTCCACCACCCCGCGCGCGAAATCCCGCATGTGTTCGAGGAGCGAAAAGTGCGCGAAAAGCTGCGCCAGCCAGCCGGTGCGCCCCGCAAAGCTGATCGAAAGAAAACTCAGCAGGAAGAGCGAGATGCCCAGCGCGAAGGCGCCCATCGCGGCGATGATCTGGTTGCGCGTCAGCGCCGAGGCGAAACAGCCGAGCGACATGTAGAGCGCGCCGAGCAGGAAAATTCCGAGGAAGGTGCTGCCCAGGGTGGCCACGTCCAGCACGTCCGGCGCGTTGCTGTAATGACGCACGATGAAGATGCAGCCCAGCAGCGGCAGCCACATCATCATGTAGAAAATCATCGCCCCGGTGAACTTGGCCATCACCACTTGGAAATCGCTGACCGGCGTGGTCATCAGCGTCTCGAAGGTCCCGGAGTATTTTTCCAGCGCGAACGAGCGCATGGTGATGATCGGCGCAGCCAGCAGCAGGATCAGCCAGAAATAATAGGTGCTGTAAAACAGCTCCATGACCGGCTGCTCCGTCGGCTCCGAGTTCAGCGCCTGCAACAAATTGACAAAGCAGAGGCCGAGCAAAAACAGCACCACCGAGATCACCACGTAGCCCGTCCACGAGCCGAAGATCCCGCCCAGTTCCCGCCGCACCATGGTCCACCAGGCCTGCATCAGTTGTCCTCCTCCTTGTCCGGCCGGGTCACGCGCACAAAAATGTCCTCCAGCGAATAACGGCTCCGCGTCAGCTCCCGCAGCGGCCAACCCCGCTCCCGGGCCAGCGCGAAAATCGCCGGCCGCAAGTCCACCCCCGGCCGCGGCGTCAGCGCGCACCGCCGGTATTCGCCCTCCGCCGCCGAGACGTCGAAATCCTCCACCTCGGGAATCTCCTCCCAGCAGGCGCGCAATTCCTCCTCCGGCGCGGCGATTTCGGCGATGACCTGTCCGCCGTCGCTCATGATCTTCTGCAAATTCTCCGGCGTGTCCGCCGCAAGGATCCGGCCCTGGTGCAAAATCAACACCCGGCTGCAGGTCATTTCCACCTCGGGCAGAATGTGCGTGGAGATGAGCACGGTGTGCTTCTGGCCGAGGTCCTTGATCAACTGCCGCACGGCGCGGATTTGGTTCGGATCGAGGCCGATGGTCGGCTCGTCGAGGATGATCAGTTCCGGCTCATGCACCAGCGCGTCGGCCAGTCCCACGCGCTGTTGAAAGCCCTTGGAAAGCTGCCCGATGATGCGCCGGCTCACTTCCGTGAGGCCGCATTGCTGCATGACCACGTCGATGCGTTCGCGCGAACGGGCGCGGCCCAGGCCCTTGAGGCGGGCGCGGAATTTCAGATACTCGCGCACCCGCATGTCGCGATGGAGCGGGTTGTTCTCCGGCATGTAGCCGATGCGCCGCCGCACTTCGTCCGCCTGCGTGAACACGTCGTAGCCCGCCACGCGCGCCGTGCCGGAGGTGGCCGGCATGTAGCAGGAGAGGATGCGCATGATGGTGCTTTTGCCCGCGCCGTTCGGCCCGAGCAGGCCGACGATCTCGCCGCGCCCGACGGTGAACGACAGGCCGGTCACGGCGGTGTGACCGGTGTAGCGTTTCGTCAAATTCTCGACTTCAATCATGATCAGGGCGTGGCGCGCGGATGGGAGCGACTTTAAGGGGCGGGTGGCGGTTGGGCCAACAAAAACTCACTGCACGGTCACTTCCACTTTGGCCTCCTGATACTCGATGAAACGTCCGCGCGGCCGGGGCACGACCAGGTCCAGCGTCGCCTTCTCCCCCTTGCGCCTGGCGTGAAGCATCTTCGCCACGTTCACAAACGTCGGCGTGATCTGGCCGTCCACCGAAGTGATGATCATGTTCGTCTTCAAGCCCGCGCGCGCCGCCGCGCTGTTCGGGTCCACGCTGGCGATGACCACCCCTTCGGCCAGGCGCAGCCCAAACGCCCTGGCCAGTTCGGGCGTGAGGTTCTTCACCGCCGCCCCGGTCTTCTTGCGAATCAATTCGGAGTTGAAAAAGGTTTCCTCGCGCACCAGGCGGACGCTCAGCTTGCGCTCGTCCGCGCCGCGCCGCACAAGCAGGGAAATGTTTTTGTCCGTCGTGGCGTCGATCAACTCGCGGCTGAAGTCGATGAAGCTGCGCGGCGCCCGGCCGTTCACCTCGAGGATCTGGTCGCCCGCGCGCAGCCCGGCCTGGCCGGCGGGGCTTTCCAACTGCACCGAGCCGACGACCAGCGGCAAGGCCCCCGCCCGGACCCGCGCCCCAAACCAGTTCGTCCGCAAAAGTTCCGGCGAATAAATTTCCGACAGCGCCGTGGAAACGCGCCGGACGGGAATGGCAAAACCGATGCCCTGGCCCTGCTGCAGCACCGCCACATCGATGCCGATGAGGTCGCCGCGCAGGTTCACCAGCGGCCCGCCGCTGTTGCCGGGATTGATCGCGGCGTCGGTCTGGAGCCAGTCCTCGACTTCGAGCGTTTCGTTCTCCGTGGGCGGCCGGCGGCTTTTCGAGCTGAGGATGCCGCGGCTGACCGAGCCGCCGAGGCCGAAGGGATTGCCGAGCGCCAGCACCGTCTCGCCGAGCAGCAGGTCGTCATCGGCGGCGAACTTGATCGCGTGGAATTTTTCGCCGGGCTTGCCCTTGATCTTCAACAGCGCCACGTCGGTGAAGCTCGTGCCGGAAATCGCCTCGGCCTCGTACTCACGGTTGTCCGCCAGCTTCACGAAGATACTCGTCGCGCGGCGCACGACGTGAAAGTTCGTCAGCACCCAGCCGTCCTCGTCGAGGATGACGCCGGAGCCAAGGCTGACGGTCTTCTCCGGCCCGCGCCGCTTGTAGATCGGCCCCCAAAATTCCTGGAGCAGCCGTTCATAAGGATCGTTCCGCTGCACGATGGTTTCGGTGCGGATGTTCACGACGCTCGGCATGACGCGCTGCACCGCCTCGACCACGGCGTCGCGCCGCACATCCGGCCCCTCGGCGGACGTGGCCGCGCCGCCGCCCAGCACCGCCGCCAGAAAGAACACCGGCGTCAATTTCCCAAGTCCAAAAAATCTCATAATCATAGCCAACACGACAAAACTGCTTTCGCTTCGTTCAAACATACTTCCACGGGACGCATCGCCCGGAGCGCCGAACGCCCATGTTTCCAGTCCACGGTAGTATCCTGATTTGATTTTCGCGGCGCGCGGCGGTGTCGTCCTCGACCAACCGCAGCAGGGCCGCAAGTGCTGCGGTCGGTCCCGCGCCGGGCGGGACACAGCCGCACTCCATTCTAATTCGGACACGACACCCGTCCAACCCGCACTTGACTTTGCGGGCCGCCCGCCTGAAAAGCAACGGCAGGTGCCACCCGCTCAGCCCAATTTCTACGCCGACTGGCGCGCCCGCCACGGATTCGCCGCCGCGTTGCGCGAGAACGCCGCCGCCCCTCCCGAAAAACTGCTCCAAGCCGTCTGGCATCACCAGCGCCTCTGCCGCGACCGGCTGCGGCTCTTGGACGGACGCTCCGTGCGCATACTTCACCCCGGCTTCTGGAACCACGAGGCCGGCCCGGATTTTCGCGGCGCGGTCGTGCAGATCGACGACGGCCCGCCCCTGACCGGGGATGTGGAGATCGACCTTCACTCCAGCAACTGGCACGGGCACGGCCACGACCGCAATCCGAATTTCCAAAACGTCGCGCTCCACGTTGTCTGGGAAGGCGACGCGCGCAACCCCGCACCCGTGCTCGAATTGAAACGCTTCCTCGACGCGCCGCTCGACGACCTCGCCGTCTGGCTCGGCGGCGACCTCGCGCAATCCTTTCCCGAAGCGCTCGCCGGCCAATGCGCCGCGCCGCTGCGGGAATTGCCCCGCGAGCGCTTGACCACGCTGCTCGACCAGGCCGCGCTCGTCCGCTTCCAGCGCAAGGCCGCCGATCTCCAGGCCCGCGCCCGGCAGTGCGGCTGGGAACAGACGCTCTGGGAAGCATTGCTCCGCGCGCTCGGCTACAAACAAAACGTCTGGCCGATGCAGCGGCTCGGCGAACTGCGCCCGCGTCTCGCCGCGAAAAGAATTTCCCCGCTGCACGGCCAGGCGCGGCTGCTCGGCGTGAGCGGCCTGCTGCCCGATGAACTGACCCGCGCCCAGAAGAACACCGACGATTATCTCCGCCGCGTCTGGGACCATTGGTGGCGCGAGCGCGATGAGTTCCGCGACTGCCAGTTGCCCCGCGCGCTCTGGCGGTTCAACGGCCTGCGCCCCGCCAACCATCCGCAGCGCCGCCTCGCGCTGGCCGCGCATTGGTGGGCCGACGACACGCTGCCCGCGCGGCTGGAGCAGTGGTTTCTCGCCGACCGGCCCGACGCCGCGCTGGTGGAATCGCTCCTCGAAGTGTTGCAAGTCAACGATGATGAATTCTGGTCGTGGCACTGGACGCTGCGCTCGAAACGCGCTGCGAAACCGCAGCCGCTGCTGGGCGCGACGCGAGCCACCGATCTCGCGGTGAACGTGGTGCTGCCGTGGTTCTGGGTACGCGCAGGCAACGGAAAAAATGCCGCGCTGCAAGCGCGCGCCGAGCAGCGCTATCTCGCCTGGCCCGCCGCCGAGGACAACGCCGTGCTGCGCCTCGCGCGGCAGCGTCTGCTCGGTGGAACGCGGCTTCCGTTGACGGCGGCCACGCAGCAAGGGTTGTTGCAAATCGTGCGGGACTTCTGCCAGCACTCCAACGCGCTCTGCACCGAGTGCCGCTTTCCGGAGTTGGTCCGGCACTGGCAGATTATCGGGGCTTGATGAGAAATATAAACAAAATTGTGGATCTGCTAACGGCACCAATTAGGGAGACGCTGAATAAAGCCAAGTTTTTAGATTTCAGTTTATGCTGATGGGAAAGTGATTCTCAAGAGACGAAGATTTACGTCTGGCGGCCTGGGTTCGGGGGGCGGTTCTGGTTTGGTGGCGGGGTTGGGCCGCCTTTTTTAACTCTTCAACCAGTTTGATGCATGGTTTTTTCACGTCGTGGCGGTTCGTCCTCCGATCACCACATTGGCGAGTCCAAATAACGTGTAGAGTTGATGTCCGTTCTTGGCCAGTCCTCGATAGCGCACCTTCCGATGGCGGAAAATATTCTTCAGAATGTGGAAGG
>SIBH01000067.1 GCA_009695285.1 Pedosphaera sp. | reverse complement strand
GGTTGCGCTCAAGCTAAACATTGCGCCACGTCGGGATTCGCCTTTATTCTCCGCCGCGCAAAATATGGCCTTGAACATTTTTAACACGCTGTCCCGCTCCGTGCAGGAGTTCGTTCCCCTTGATCCGTCCGGCCAGCGCGTCGGGATGTATTGCTGCGGGCCGACGGTTTATGATTTTGGGCATATCGGGAATTTCCGCACATTCGTCTTTGCGGATCTGGTGCGGCGCTATCTGGAGTTTCGCGGCTTCACCGTGCGTCACGTCATGAACATCACGGACGTGGAGGACAAGATCATCCGCCGCGTGCGCGAGACGGGCCAGACGCTGCGTGATTACACGGGGCAGTATGAGAAGGAGTTTTTCAAGGATCTCGGCGAGCTGCTTTGCCTGCGTCCGCACGACACGCCCCGCGCCACCGAACACATCGCCGGCATCATTGCGCTGATCGAAAAGCTGCTGGCGCGCGGCGTCGCCTACCAGACGGGCGACGGCTCGATTTATTTCAGCATTGAGAAATATCGCGGCTGCGGTTGCCAGTACGGGCGGCTGGTGAAGTTAAATTTTGAGGAGATGCGCGCCGGTGAGCGCGTGAGCAGCGATGAATACGACAAGGAATCGCTGGCGGACTTCGCGCTCTGGAAGGCGCGCGTGCCGGACGATGGCGCGGTCTTCTGGCCCAGCCCGTGGGGCGAAGGCCGGCCGGGCTGGCACATCGAGTGCAGCGCGATGAGCATGGCGATTCTCGGCGAGAGTTTTGATCTGCATCTGGGCGGCGAGGATCTGGCGTTCCCGCATCACGAGGATGAGATCGCCCAGAGCGAAGGCGCGACGGGGAAGCCGTTCGCGAAATACTGGATGCACGCCGCGCACCTGCTGGTCGAGGGGAAGAAAATGAGCAAGTCGCTGGGGAATTTTTTCACGCTGCGCGATCTGCTGGCGAAGGGATTCACCGGACGGGAAGTGCGCCAGTTGCTGCTCTCCTCGCATTATCGGGAGACGTTTAATTTCACGATGGAAGGGCTGGAAGGCGCGCGGACGGCGCTGGCCCGCCTGGATGAATGTCTGGCCAAGCTGCGCGAACTGGCCGGCAGCACGACGGGCGTGCCGGAGGCGAAGCTGGTTGGCGATTTCACCGCCGCGCTTGATCACGATCTGAACGTCGCGGCAGGGTGGGGGACGGTCTTCGAGTGGGTGCGGGAGACGAATCGCCTGATGGCCTCCGGCCAGTTCACCGCCCAACAAGCCGCCGCCGCGCTGGCCGCTTGGCAGAAGATTGATGCCGTGTTTGGTCTTGGTGCGAAGGCCGAGGCCGGTGTGCCGCCGGAATTGCTGGCCCTGCTTGACGAGCGGCAAGCCGCGCGCAAGGCGAAAGATTTCAAGCGTTCCGACGCCATCCGCGATGAATTGAAAATCAAAGGCTGGGTGATTGAGGACACGCCGAAGGGTGCGCGGCTGAAGCGGGTTTGAGATTTTGGTGCTTCGCGACCACAATGGCGGCACCTTCGTCTCGTGGTTCGCCGGTGCGGGTGTAAAGCCCGGCGTTGCAGTCGGCCAAAGTGACGAGTGGTCCTGGAAGGCTGTCGAAGGCGTGACCACAAGTTATGATTTCCACGGCAGCAGTCTTCACTTGCTCGGCATCGACCACGAGAAGCTCTCGTTCCGACATGGTGGCATCGACCGCCAGTTGGCGGACGTTCACGGTCACGTCGTCCGGGGAATTCTAACTTAAGGTGGCAAGCTGAATCGCTTCGCGGTTGACGTGAGGAAGCTCTGACCAGGGACCGCCTGCACCACAGGCATGAAAGTTCAGAGCCCCCTCTCGTCGGCTGCTCCGGCGGGAATGACAGGGAGCCTCTGCTACTCCCCCTGACTGCGCGATGGCGGAGGCGGGATTTCCGCCTCCACCGATGCGCGTCTGAAGCACAACTGCCGAAGCGCGACAGGCTGCCGCGTTGCCTCTTCGCAGGGCGCACGGAAGCGGGTTATTGCCGGATGCGGTAGAAGCGCATGGTGCCTTCACTGGTTGCAACCGTGTATGGAGAAACAGCGGCGGGCACGCAGATCCACGGACCGTTCACGCTGGCGGCGACTTCAAGGTCGCCGCTGCCTGTCCACGAGACCGTCACGTTGCCCGCCAAGAGGGAGATGGCCAACGTCGGAAGCACTGGGACCACAGGGGCCAGGGCCGCGGTGTTCACTTCGATCTCAGCGATGTCCATACCGCCGTCGGAGACTTTGATGCGCAGGCCGGTCGCGTCGAGGGGCAGTCCGCCGCTGGAAACATCGAAACGGTGGCGCAGGTGCGGGGTGAATTGGGGCAATGCTTCGGTGTAAGTCACCGTGCCGATGTCCTGCCAGCCAGTGGCCGCGTCGCCGGTATCAGATGTCGCCGCATCGGGCGCGGCGACGGTGGTGTATTGCAAGGTGTAGGTGCCGAGGGCGCGATCCGTGAATGTGCCCTCGGCCGCATTCCCATTGTCACGGCTCCACGCGATATACCTGCACCGTTCCGTTGCTGACCGAACCGATGTAGCCATTGACTCCCCCAAACCACAATTGTCCGGAGCGCCCCGCCGCCGCCGTCGTTCCTGCCCAAATTCGGCCCTCTCGATCCTCAGCCAAAGAGGGCACGGTGTCCGAAGCCAGACCATCCTTCCGTGTCAATGTCTGGAACGCCCCATTCCGGAAGTGGACCAAGCCGCCGCCATCCGTGCCGATCCATCGCGATCCATCGCGCGCCGGAGGAGGGAGAGGACGCGTGTGTTCGGCAGGGCAGACCTTTCGCCGAAGATATGGAAGCGCAGGCCATCGAAACGCGCCAACCCGCTGAGTGTGCCAATCCACAGATAACCGTCCGGCGTCTGCTGAATCGCCGTCACCGTATTGCCGGGCAATCCGTCCGAGGTCTGCCAGACATCGATCCGGTATTCAGTCGATGCGTTGCCGGCTTCTGCCGACAGAGTGGTGCTGACCGGGGCGAAGCGGTTGACGCGCGATCGCGCGAGACCGGAATGGGAGAATAGTTCTGCCCCGATCCGCAGTGGCTCGCGATCGGCCGAGGACGATACGGTCTGCCATGAATTCTCATCCGCACAAATCTGAATCTCGGACCGCGTGACGAGACGATCGATACAGTTGCCTTCGCGATCACGCCCCCAAATGACCTTGCTGATGCGTGCAGCTTGGGGAAGCTCGATCTGCACCCACGCGCCATCGATCCGATCCGCGATCCAGCTTCGCCCGTTGCCGTAGCGTCCGTCGTTCACGCTCTCGAGTTGGTGCATCGAGTAATTCGGGAGAGAGCCGGACGCCGTCGCGCGCGCGCCGTTTGCGGCCAGCGCGACGTTCCGGGATTCTTCGCTCGCCGAGTAAATCTCCAGTTCATCCAGGCACGGCTCGCCGCGATGGGTGGCACGGACGGTGAAGCGTACGAACTTTGCCTCCACCGGGGCAAATTCATCGACATTGCGCCTCGGATGCACCGGCTCGCGCAAGGCGGCGTCGGTGGAAGTAACACTCTAAGCCACCACCAGTGAGAGCAGAATGAGTGAGCGCCCGGCAGACATTGATGAGAGTGAGCCTAGAATCCGGAACGTGAAACGCAATAAGAGTCTGTATGGTTGCCTCGGATATGCTGGGAGAATTCTAAAGACTGTCGGCCAGTCTTTGTCCCCAGCTCACGCTGCGAGCACTTCCTTGATGACTTCTCCATGCACATCGGTGAGCCGACGCTCAATGCCGTTGTGGTAAAAGCTGAGGCGTTCGTGATCGAGGCCTAGGATTTGTAGAATGGTTGCGTGAAAGTCATAAACGGTGGCGACTTTCTCGACGGCCTTGTAGCCGAAGTCGTCGGTGGCACCGAAGCTGAAGGGTGCCTTGACGCCGGCGCCGGCCAGCCAGCCGGTGAAGCCGGAGGGATTGTGATCGCGGCCGCTGGCGCCGGCTTGAAAGGTCGGCATGCGGCCAAACTCCGTACACCAGACGACGAGCGTGTCCTTGAGCAGCCCGCGCTGTTTCAGGTCACTGAGCAGCGCGGCGGTCGGCTGGTCGAGCACTTCGCCGTGGACGGTGTATTGACTCTTCAGCACTTTGTGGCCGTCCCAGTTGCTCGTGCCCTCGCCGCCGACCTGGTAGGCGCCGTTGAGGAGTTGGACAAAGCGCACGCCTTTCTCGATGAGTCGCCGGGCGAGGATGCAGTTCCGCGCGTAACCGGCCTTGATTTCCTGGGTGCGATTTCCGGTGGCGTCTGCGCCGTACATCTTGAGGACGTGCGCGGGTTCGGTGGAGATGTCGCTGACTTCCGGCACGGACAATTGCATGTTCGCGGCCAGCTCGTAGCTGGAGATGCGGGCGGCCAGTTCGGTGTCCCCGGGGTAACCGGCCAAGTGATGCTGGTTGAGGCGCGCGATGAATTCGCGGGTGGCGCGGTCTTTTTCGGGAGAGATGCCGGCCGGGCGCGCGAGGTTGCGGAGCGGCTTGATGGCGTTGAAGTCCGTTCCCTGAAAGGCCGCCGGCAGGAAGCCGGGGTTCCAGCAGTTGCCGGCGGATTGCGGGACGCCGCGCGGATCGGGGATGGCCACGTAGGCGGGGAGATTGTCATTGGCGCTGCCAAGCGCGTAGGTGGTCCACGCGCCCATGCTGGGAAAGCCGTCGAGCGTGAAGCCGGTGTTCATGAAATTCTCGCCGGGGCCGTGGGTATTGGTCTTGCCCTTGAGCGAGTGGATGAAGCACATCTCGTCCGCCAGATCGCCGAGGCGCGGCACGAGGTCGGACACCATCTTGCCGCACTTCCCCCGGGGCCGGAATTCCCACGGGCTTTTGTTCAACGCGCCCTGCGCCCCTTGAAAGGTGACAAGCTTGTCGCCGCCGGGCATGGGCTGGCCGTGGCGTTTGATCAGCTCGGGCTTGTAGTCAAACGTGTCGAGATGGCTGCAGCCGCCGGCGGAGAAAATCATCAACACCTGTTTCGCGCGCGCGGCGAAATGCGGCTGGCGGACGGCGTTGGGATTGGCCGGATCGATCTTCGGCCGGATGGGTGACTTGCGGGCGGTCTCGGCGGCCAGCAGGCCGTCGCGGCCGAGCAACTGGGTCAGCGCCATGGCGCTCAAGGCCGTGGCGCTGTGGCTGAGAAACGCGCGCCGGTTCAGGAAAGGATGAATTCGTTCGGGCAGGGCCATAATTTAGAAAACAAACAGGAACTCGCTCGTGTTGTAGAGGGCGCGACAAAAAGCATCGAGGCCGAGATCGCGGATCACAGCGATGGATTCCTTGCGCTCGAACGGATCCGGTTCACGCCCCACCATCAATTGAAAGGCGCGCGTGACCTGTTCCCCGGCATCCTCGGAAGCCTCGCGGCGCAAACGCGTGGCGAGGAAGCCGGCCTGTTCGAGCACGAAGTTGCTGTTAAATAGATTCAGCGCCTGCAAGGGCGTGTTCGAGCGACTGCGTCGCGGCATGACCTGGTTGCCGCTGGGGCAGTCGAAGGCGCCAAACACCGAGTCCTGCTCCTGGCGGATGCGCGTGAGATAGACCATGCGGCGGAATTCGTTGGTGGTGAATTTCTCCTTCGGGAAATAGCGATCCACGTTGTCCGCCTCCTTTCGTTGCAAGGTGAAGCCGGGGCCGCCCATCCGTAGATCAAGCGCGCCGGACGCTGCGAGAATGCAATCGCGAATGGACTCGGCCTCCAGGCGGCGGGGCGGAAAACGCCAGAGCAGACGTGCGTCGGCATCCACGGCCATTCCCTCCGGACGCGGTGCCGCCGACTGGCCGAACGTCCGGGAGAGGAGGATCAATTTCTGCACATGCTTGACGGACCAGCCACTCTGCACGAATTCATCCGCCAGCCAGTCCAGCAGGGCGGGGTTCAAAGGCTGGCTTCCGTTCGCACCAAAATCGCTCGGCGTGTCCACGAGGCCGGTCCCGAAAATGTAGTGCCAGATCCGGTTCACCATGACGCGGGCGGTGAGGGGATTCTTCGGGTTGGCGATCCATTCCGCGAGCTTGACGCGGCGTTGCTGCTCCGGCTCATCGAGCGCGAGGCCCAGAGAACCAAGGGCGGTCACGGCACCCGGTGCCACCACTTCGCGCTGCTGCATGGGATCGCCGCGATACAGACGATGCGTGGGCCTGGGCTGGGAAAAAGTTCCGATCCACGCCCGCTGACCGTCGGAGATTTTCGTCGTCTGCGCCCGGCCGAGACGAATCTGCTCCTGCAAATCGCGCGCGATCTTCGCGTCTGCGCCCGTGAGATGCTTGAGAAATCCATTGGGATCGGACGCGCCGCCGGATTCGTGATCTTTGGATGAGGCGATCTCCGTCCATTTCCCCGGCTCCAGCGCCGCCTCGATCCGATAGTCCGTGGCAACGCGGTCCGCGAAGGCGCCATTACGGTCCCGGCTCCAGACGATGCGTTGAATCTGTTTCTTGGCGGGAAAATTAAGCTGCACCCAGCCCCGGCCGGCGGTGTCGGAAATCCAGCTCTTGCTGTTGCCGGTCTGGCCGTCATTGAGATGTTCGAGTTGGTGGATGGGATGACCCGCCAGCGTGCCGGAAGCGGTGGGCTTGGTTCCGGCCGAGGCAAGCGCCACGTTCGCGCCCTGGCCGTCGTAAATTTCCAACTCATCAATGCCTGGCTGCCCGCTTGAGGCGAGGATGGTGAACCGCACCGCAGTCGCTTCAACGGGCGCGAAAATTTCCTCATTCAGGCGCGCGTTGATCGCCGGCCGCAGTAATTTCCCAGGAGCTCCGCCGGACTTGGCCGCAGCCGCCTTCTGCTTGAACGTGGCCAGGGCGCTCTCTTTTGCCGTCAATTCCGCCTGAAGCGCCGCCAGTTCTTTTTCGCGCTCTTCGCTCTGTTTCCGGCGCATCGGGCGCTCGGCAAAGTTGACTCCGGCAAACACCGCTTGGACGGCGTAATAATCTTTCTGCAAGATGGGGTCGAACTTGTGATCGTGGCAGCGCGCGCAGCCGAGCGTCAGACCGAGGAAGGCGGTGCCGGTGGTGTTCACGATGTCGGCCAGTTCGTCCTGACGTTGCATGAGCGTCAGGTTGATGTCCGGGCTCTTGACGATGTCGTAGGCGCCGGCGACCAAAAATCCCGTCCCCGCATCCGAGCCAAAGGCGTCTCCGGCAATTTGCTCCTTGATGAACTGGTCGTAGGGCTTGTCGCCGTTTAGCGACTGGATGACGTAGTCGCGATAGTGATAGGCATTGGCCCGCTCATGGTTCGTCTCGAACCCGTTGGATTCCGCATAACGGGCCACATCCAGCCAGTGGCGCGCCCAGCGTTCGCCATAACGGGCGCTGGCCAGCACGCGATCGATCAACTTGTCCACCGCGTCGGGGCGGGTGTCGTTGACGAACTGCTTGACTTCCTCGGGCGTGGGCGGAAGCCCGTGCATTACCAGGTAAATCCGACGGATGAAAGTGCGGCGATCAGCCACGGGCGCGTGGGAGAGCTTCTTCTCGGCCAGTTTGGTCGCGATGAAAGCGTCAATGGGATTTGAGATTTTCGTTTTGCCCAGCATGACTTCCGGCATCGGCAGACGCTGTACCGGCTTGAGCGCCCAATGAAGGGGCTTAACCGACTTGGGGTCGTGAGGCCAAATCGCGCCCTGGTCGATCCACGCGCGTAACAGTCCGATTTGTTCGGCCGAGAGAGGGTCGCCCTTCTGCGGCATCTTCATGTCCGCTACCAGACCCGCGACCAGATGAATGAGCGGGCTGCCCGCGCTGTTCGTCGGCTGAATGGCAGGCGTGTAGTTTTCACCGCCCTTGAACGCGGTCTCCATCGAGTCGAGCCGGTAGCTGCCTTTTTGTTTCTCCGCACCGTGACAGGACTGGCAGGATTTTTCGAAGATAGGCTGAATGTCTTTTACGAAATCCACCTTCCGAGTCGCCGCCGCCGGCAGCTTTGTGAGGTCCAAGACCGGTGCGGCGACCGCTCGTGCCAGGCCCGTAAAGAGCGACAGCGCGACACAGACAAGCATCGACGTCAACCACCCGCCCCGGGCTTCCGCGGGCGAAACATCGGGCCTGAAAATTTCGATTCTCATCTGATTAGGCATTGGCATCCAGCAAAGGTTCGGGAGCAAATGCTGCTCCTGAATCGTGAATTGCGGCATTATTATGCCGGACATAATCATCAACGTCCATACCCCCTTTCGGGGGGAAGGCAGAAACAGGTCATCCGTCCACCGTTGGCGACCAACTCGCCGGGAGCGCCGGCCAGATGAGACCGCCGCCTGCCTTTGGCCAACGGTGTCAGGATGCGCCCGGTTTCTTCATGCCAGCTTTTGCAGGTGGACAGGGCCGCGCGGCTTCGGCTAAATCTTTCGCAAGCATCGACGAGGCACATGGGGCGTTGGAAGTTTCGGATGGCCGGCCAACGATCGCCCGATCCTCGCGGGGCGCAGACATCATGCAAAAATTATGAGTTCAAAAAAAATCAACGTGGCCCTCGTTGGGCTGAGTTTCGGCGCGGAGTTCATCCCGATCTACCAGAAACATCCGAACGCTAATCTGGTCGCAATCTGCCAGCGCGACCCGAAGAAGCTGAAGGAACTGGGCGACGCGTTTAGCGTCGAGAAGCGTTACACCAGTTACGAGGAACTGCTGAAAGACCCGACCATCGACGCGGTGCATATCAACACGCCGGTGAACATGCACGCGCCGCAGACCATCGCCGCATTGAACGCCGGCAAGCATGTCGGCTGCACCATCCCGTCCGGCACGACGGTCGAGGAGTGCTGGCAGATCGTGAAGGCGGCGGAGAAGAACCAGCGCAATTACATGCTGATGGAGACGGTGATTTACTCGCGCGAATTTCTCCACGTCCGCGAGCTCAACCAGCAGGGCAAGCTCGGCCGCATCCAGTTTCTGCGCGGCTCGCATCTGCAAAACATGGAAGGCTGGCCCGATTACTGGGAAGGTTTTCCGCCGATGCGCCACGCCACGCATTGCGTCAGCCCGTGTCTCGCGCTCGTCAAGGGCGAGGCGGAATGGGTTTCCTGCGTCGGCTCCGGGCGCATCAAGGAAAACTACATTGCCAAGTATGGCTCGCCCTACGCCTACGAATCCGCGCACTTCAAGGTTCGCGATCAGGACGTGGGCTTCGAGGTGAGCCGTTTTCTCTACGGCGTGACACGGCAGTATGTCGAGAGCTTCGATGTGTACGGCGAGAACATGTCCTTCGAGTGGCAGCGGGCCGAGGGTGATGACCCGATCCTGCACATCGGCGGCGAGAAGGTGGAGAAGTTCAAGGTGCCGGACTACGCGCATCTGCTGCCGGAGCCGATCCGCCGCTTCACCACCAAGGGCGTCTATGACGAGCAGCATCAGCACCTCTCCTTTGCGCAGGGCGGGGGACACGGCGGTTCGCATCCGCACCTGGTGCATGAATTCCTGGCGAGCATCGTCGAGGGCCGTCCGTCCTTCCCGGACGTGTATCAATCCTGCAACTGGACCTGCGCCGGACTGTGCGCGCACGAGTCGGCGATGAACGGCGGCAAGGTCATTCAAGTACCGAACTTCCGAAGCTGAGTTGGCCGGGCAATTTACAGGCGCGAGTCGTGAGGCTCGCGCCTGTTTTTTTTGCGTCGGGCAGGGGGCGACCAGCCCGGCCTCAAGCCCAGGGGGAGTCTTCGTTTCTGGCCACGCGAGTGGACGTTCGTGGCCGCATTACGAAACTTTGTCCCGCGTGGGACAAAGTTTCGTATGGAGCAGTTCATGGCTCCGAGGCGCGTCCAAGGTTGGAGGTCAAAGCTCCTCCTGAACCGGCTGGCGGAGGTAGCGCAGGCGTCTGCGCCCATGTCCTGCTGCCCCCGCCGGACGCTTGCGGATTGCTTCTGGGGCCGGGCGCGGGCAGCCTTGCCGCCATGATGCCCAGCCAAAAAGGGTCCGTCCGCTTGTTCCGGTTCGCCGGGATTGATGTGTTTCTGCATTGGTCCTGGTTCCTGGTGGCGATCTTCGAAATCAACAACCGCCGCCAGAATTATTCTTCGCCGCTGTGGAACGTGCTGGAATATCTCGCGCTGTTTCTGATTGTGCTGCTGCACGAGTTCGGCCATTCGCTGGCCTGCCGGCAGGTGGGCGGGCAGGCGGATCAAATCGTGCTCTGGCCGCTGGGCGGCGTGGCCTACGTCGCGCCGCCGCAGCGGCCGGGCGCCATGCTCTGGAGCATCGCCGCTGGACCGCTGGTCAACGTGGCGCTGCTGCCGATCCTGACCGGCCTCGCGCTTTGGAACCACGCGCTGCAATGGAACGCAGCTCTGCCGAGCCACCTTCTGTTCCTGCGGGACATTTGGACCGTCAACCTCGTCCTGCTGATCTTCAATCTGCTGCCGGTGTATCCGCTGGATGGCGGGCAGATTCTCCGGTCGCTGCTCTGGTATGTGATGGGCCGCGCCCGCAGTTTGCTGGTGGCGAGCCTCATCGGCCTGGTTGGCGTGGCCGGATTGTTTGCGCTGGCCCTGCTGGATGGGAGCGTGTGGATCGGGATCATGTGCGTGTTCATTCTGCTGAACTGCTGGCGCGGGCTGATGGAGGCGCGGGCACTGGCGCGGGCGGAAACGGTGCCGCGCCGTCCGGACTTCGCCTGTCCCGTCTGCCGCGCCGCGCCGCCAGCGGGTGCATTCTGGCAATGCGGGAAATGCGGGAAGCCATTCGATACTTTTGCCAACCGCGCGGCCTGCCCGCATTGCGGCGAGCAGTACGGCGTGACGAAGTGCGTGGCCTGCCGGAGCGTGCGGCCCTTTGGCGAATGGGTCGTTCCGCCGCCGGTGCAGCGATGACCCGCCGTTCCGGCCAAACATGCCGCGTCAAAAATACTTTCCTGCCCGCATTCGGAAGCAGATGTGGCAGCGTGGTGTTGAACCCGTATGACCATCTCGCTCTCGCGCCGTAAATTTTTCGTCCTACTCACGCTGCTGCTCGTGGGGCTACTGTTCTGGATGTGGCCGGACGCACGCTGGCGTTACCGGAACCTGCCGCCCCGCGCGCCCGAGCCGTGGGTCGCTTTTGGGGACAGCCTCACGGAAGGATATGGTGCGAACAGCGGCGAGGATTTCCCGACGCAGTTGGGCCAACGCCTCGGGCGGCCGATTCGGAATCTTGGCATCGCCGGCGAGACGAGCGTGGATGGTCTTCGGCGCCGCGAACAGGTCGAGGGGCTGCTGCCCGAAGTCGTCCTGCTCTGTTTCGGCGGCAATGACATACTGCAAGGCGTGTCGCGGGATCGGATGTTCGCAAACCTCGGCGCGATGATCGACCGGTTGCAGGCGCGCGGCAGTTTCGTGGTGCTCATCGGCGTGCCTGGATCGGATCTGCTTGGCGACTCGAACGCGAAAGGGTTCCAGGCGCTCGCCCGGCAGAAGGAGGTGATGCACCTGCCGAACCTGCTGGACGGCATCCTGAGCCAGCCGAGCCTGATGTCGGATTACGTGCATCCTAACGCGGCCGGCTGTGCGAAAATTGCCGACCGTCTGGAGAAGGTTCTGCGGCCCTTGCTGGCCAGGCTGGACGCCAGGCCGGGTGCTCCGGCGGCGCGCTAATTTGGACTGCGCCGGCCGAGCGGAGCGACGACGGCGCTTTCGGAAGTTGGAGTTCACGCTTGGGCGTGTCCGGCAGCGGCCAGTGGGGAGCCTCGGACAAGCTAAAGCCTGAACTCCAACGGGGTCGCGTCCGACTTGCCACCGCAGATGCATCCCTGTCGTGACGCTTGCCAGAGACGATGGTTTGTCGGAAACTTCGTTCCATATGCCCTACGGCTTGTTCAAAAAGCAGCGAAACATTTTCCGCCCGGTGATCCGGCTCGCGTCCAGCGTGCTGGCCGTCCTGACGGCGGTGAGCACGTCCGGCGCTCCGGCTGCCGAGACCGTCGATTTCAGCGACGTCCGCCGCATTCTTTCGCAAAACTGTTTTGCCTGCCACGGGCCGGACGCGAAGGAGCGCAAGAGCGGGGGGAAAACTTTGCGGCTCGATCTGCCCGAAAGCGCCAAGGCGGAGCGCGGGGGCCTGACCGCCATCGTGCCGGGGCGTCCGGAGAAGAGCGAGCTGATCGCCCGCATCACGACGACCGATCTGGATGACAAGATGCCGCCGCCGGATTCCGGCAAGAAACTCACCGTCGAGGAAATCGCCCTACTCAAGAAATGGATCGCGCAGGGCGCGGAGTATGCGCAGCATTGGTCCTACGTGCAGCCGCGCCGTTCGGAGCCGCCCAAGGTTCGTGACGCAGCGTGGTCGAAGAATGCCATCGATCAATTTATTCTCGCCCGGCTGGAGCGGGAGAAATTGACGCACGCGCCCGAGGCCGATCGCGCGGCCTTGATCCGGCGCGTGGCGCTTGATCTCACCGGGTTGCCGCCGACGCTGGCCGAGGTGGATGAGTTTCTCGCGGATCAAAAGCCCGGCACTTACGAGCGGGTCGTGGACCGACTGTTGAAGAAGGAGTCGTTCGGCGAACATTGGGCGCGGCTCTGGCTCGATCAGGCGCGCTATGCGGATTCAAGCGGTTACGCGGATGATCCGGCCCGGACGATCTGGGGGTATCGCGATTACGTCATCCGCGCGTTGAACGCGAACAAGCCTTTCGACCGGTTCACCTTGGAGCAGATCGCCGGAGATTTGCTGGCGGACGCATCTGACGATGATCTGGTGGCGACGGCTTTTCACCGCAATACGATGACCAATAACGAAGGCGGCACCAACGACGAGGAATACCGCAATGTCGCCATCGTGGACCGCGTGAACACGACCATGGCCGTCTGGATGGGCACGACGATGGCGTGCGCCCAATGCCACAACCACAAGTACGACCCCATCACGCAGGAGGATTATTTCCGGCTGTTCGCCATTCTGAACAACACCGCCGACGCGGATCGCACTGACGAAAGCCCGTTCCAGGCGGTCTTCTCGCCGGAGCAGAAGCTGCAGCGCACCCAGTGGCAGACGGAGATCGCCCGGCTGGAAAAGTCATTGATGACCCCGCCGCCGGAGCTGGCAAAGGAGCAGGCGCTCTGGGAGAAAAATTTCGAGACCGACCTGCCCTGGCAGCCGCTCCGTCCCGCCGCCGTGACCTCGAAGGCCGGCGCGGCGATCACGCGGCGCGAGGACGGCGCGGTGCAGTTCGCGCGCGGCGGCAAGACGGATGTTTACACGCTGGAAGTGCCGGTGACGCCCGGCGAGAAGATCACCGCGCTGCGTCTCGAAGTTTTTCCCGATGACCAGACGCCGGGCAGCGGGGTCGGCCATGCGAACAGCAACTTCGTGGTCACCAGAGTGCTCGCCGCGCTCGCGCCCGCCGACGCCGCAGCTAAAGGGCAGCGTGCCTCGCAATCCATCTCCTTCGCTCTGGCGACGACCGATTTTTCACAAAAGGACTACGACGCGGGAAGCCTTCTCGACAACAAGGACACGAAGAACCGGGGTTGGGCCGTCGCGCCAAAAACTGGCGAGCCGCACTTTCTGACTCTGATCCCTAAGGTCCCCATCGTCGCGGGCACAGACACCAAGCTGGTCCTCACCCTCGAGCAGCTTTCAAAATTCGAGCACGCCACCATCGCGCAACTGCGGCTGGCGAAATCGACGGACGCGCGGGCGGCGGAGTTCGCGCAGGTGCCGGCGGCGGTGCTGGCCGTTCTCCGCCTCGACCCGGCGAAGCGCTCCGAGGCCCAGCGTGCCACGGTGCGGGAGCACTACTTGTCGATCGCGCCAGCCATCAAAAGCCAGCGCGATGAACTCGCCGGTTTGAAGAAGAAGCTCGCCGAGTCGAAGCCTTACACCACGGTGCCGGTCATGCGCGAACTGGCCGGTGGCAGCCGGCGCAAGACCAGCCTGCAGCGGCGCGGAAACTTTCTCGATCTCGGCCCGGTCGTCACCAACGGCCTGCCCGCCGCGCTGCATTCGGCGCCCGAGGGCGCGCCCGCCGACCGCCTCGCGCTGGCCCGCTGGCTGGTCGATGCCGGCAATCCGCTGACCGCGCGCGTGGTCGTGAACCGGCTGTGGGAATCGATCTACGGCGTCGGCCTGGTGCGGACGGGCGAGGAGTTCGGCGCACAGGGCGAACCGCCTTCACATCCCGAGCTGCTCGACTGGCTGGCGGTGGAATTGATGGATCACAAGTGGGACGTGAATCATGTCCTCCGCCTGCTGGTCACGTCGGCGGCATACCGCCAGTCGTCGCGCGTGACGCCGGAACTCGCGGCGCAGGATCCCGAAAACCGCCTGCTCGCGCGCGGTCCGCGTTTCCGGCTCTCGGCGGAGATGATCCGCGATCAGGCGCTCTTCGTCAGCGG
>SIBH01000066.1 GCA_009695285.1 Pedosphaera sp. | reverse complement strand
GGAAAGCTGAAGGCGACCAAGGAAGGCAACGGCACGCTGCTCGATCACTCGCTCTGCCTTTACGGCAGCGGCATCGGCAATCCGAACGTGCATGACCATTCGAACCTGCCGATCCTCGTCGCCGGCGGCGCAGCCAGCGGGATGAAAGGGGGACGGCAAATCCACTACGCCAAGCCGACGCCGCTGGCCAATCTCCACCTGACGCTGCTCGACAAAGCCGGCGTCCACCGCGACTCGTTCGCCGACAGCAACGGCAAGGTGGATGAATTGTTTGAACCGCTGGCGATTTGATTCACCGCGCGCGACGCGAGGCTTTACGCGGCCTGCACCTTCGGATAACGTCTCCACATGAGTGCGATCACCGCCATTCTGGAAGCGGATGCCGACGGAACGCTGCACCTGCCCGTGCCGCAGAATTTGCGGCGTGGCAAAGTGAAGGTCGTCGCCACGTTGGAAGGCGAGTTGGAGACAAACGCCCGCCCAACGCGGGAAACGGCGCTGGCCGCGCTTCGTCAACTGCGGAAGCTGGGCACGTTTCGGAAGATCACCGACCCGGTGGCGTGGCAGCGCGAAATCCGCAAAGACCGTCCGCTGCCGGGCCGGGATTGAACCATGCTTCTGGATAGCAATATCCTGATCTATGCCACGAACCAGTCCGCGCCCGGGATCGAGTCGCTGGCCATCTCGGCGGACAGTGCGGTGGCCAGCGTGACCCAGATCGAGGTGTATGGTTTCACGGGGCTGAAGCCGGAGGAGAAAGCCGCACTCGATATTTTATACCGCCGTTTGACGGTTTATCCGCTGGATGCACCGGTCATTGAGCGCGCGGTGGTGCTGCGCCAGGAGCGCAAGATGGGACTGGCCGACTCCATCATCGCCGCCATGGCGCTCGTCCATGACCTTCCATTGGTGACGCGGAACGAGGAAGATTTCCAGCACGTCACCCGCCTGCGCGTGATCAACCCGTTTGCCGCCGGATTCAATCCCGACGAATTCCAATGAAAAGATTTGGCGCACTCGGGCTGGCACTGTTGCTGGCAGTTTCCAGTCTTGCGGCCGGCAATTCCCCGCTTGCGGATGCGACCGAGAAATCCGACCGCGCCGCCATTCGCACGCTTCTCAAGCAGCGCGCCGACGTGAACGTACCGCAGGCCGATGGCATGACGGCGCTCCACTGGGCCGCGCGGCTCGACGATCTCGAAACGGCGAAGCTGCTGGTCAACACCACGGCGAACGCGAAGGCGACAAACCGTTATGGCGTCACGCCGCTCTCGCTCGCCTGCCAGAACGGAAACACGGCGATAGTCGAACTTCTCCTCGCGCACGGCGCCGACCCGAACACGACTCTGCGCGGCGGGGAAACGGTGCTGATGACCGCCGCGCGCACGGGCCAGGCTGGGCCGGTGAAGGCGCTGCTGGCGCGCGGCGCCAAGGTTGATGCGAAGGAACGGCGGGGGCAGACCGCGTTGCTGTGGGCGGCGGCGGACGGTCAGGCGGCGGTGGTGGAGTTGCTGCTCAAGACCGGCGCGGATTTTCGCACGCCGTTGGCGGATTCTGGTTTCACGCCATTGTTCTTCGCCGCGCGCGACGGCCGGGCGGCGGTGGTCCGCGTCTTGTTGAAAGCGGGCGCGGACGTGAACGCCATGATGGAGCCGAGAAGGCCGGCCGGCAAAGGGCCGGGCAAAGGAACGAGCGCGCTGCTCCTGGCGGTCGAGAATGGTCACTTCGAACTGGCGTTGGATTTGATCAAGGCGGGTGCGGATCCGAATGACCAGCGTTCCGGATTCACCCCGCTGCACGTCATGACCTGGGTGCGCAAACCGCAGCGCGGCGAGGACGACGGTCAGCCGCCACCGCTTGGCTCCGGAAATTTGAGCAGCGTCCAGTTCATCCGGGCGCTGGTGAAGCAGGGCGCGGACGTGAACGCAAAACTGAAGACGGGCGAAGGCGGGGCGGGGCTGTTCAGCAAAGTCGGCGCGACGCCGTTCCTGATGGCCTCCGCCACCGCCGACGCCGTTTACCTGCGTCTGCTGGTCGAGTTGGGCGCAAATCCGAAGCTGGGCAACGTCGATCACTGCACACCACTCATGGTCGCGTGCGGCCTCGGGGTCGGAAGCGCCGCCGCAAATGAAGTCGCCGGCGAGGAGCCGGAAGTGCTCGAAGCCACGCAACTGCTCCTGAAACTCGGCGCGGACGTGAACGCCGTCGATGCCAACGGCGAAACCGCCATGCACGGCGCCGCCTACAAGAATCTGCCGAAGGTGGTGCAGTTCCTCGCCGACCAAGGCGCCAAGATCGAGGTCTGGAACAAGAAGAACAAATATGGCTGGACGCCGCTATTGATCGCCGAGGGCCACCGTCCCGGAAACTTCAAGCCCTCCGCTGAAACCATCGCCGCGCTCCACAAAGTCATGCTCGCCGCGGGCGTGAAACCGCCGGCCAATGCCGCGCCGGCTGCCGCCCCGCCTCGCGAAACCTGGCCGGCGGACGGAGCGAAGAAGCCTGCGCCCTGATCCTTGGAGCCGGACGACGCGGCGTCCGGGCCGCGCCATGCGAGCCGACTGATCCCGACGATCTGAACTTTGAGTTTTTGAAACTTCGAGTTTAGAAAACTCAATTCCAATTCCGCCCTATTCTGCCCGCCCCACGAGTTGCGACTGTTTCGTGGCGCCGAAGCCCACGTTCCGTTGTGCGTCGTAGAACATCTGATCACCGTCAAAACGAAACTGGTGCGTGATGTAAAAGGGTGTCTCGGTGAAGCACTGTTTCACGACCAACGTATCATCTGCCGCCCACGCCGAAGTCGCGGCGGCAGGAGCGCCGATGTAGGCGCTCAATGAGCCGGCCCCCGCAAACGAGCCGGGTCCCGGCTGCCACTCGCGATGGCCACCGCTAAACTGGTGCGTGGTTCCACCGGATTGAATGGCCATCGTCACGCCCTTGCCGCTCTTGTTTGGCGTGAGCGTGATCGCCTCCAGTTTTTGCCCGTTCGTCGGGAAGATAAATTTCCGGCCAAAGTATTTCGTGGCGAGCGGCGATGTGTCGGAGCCGGCGGCAGGTTTCACCGACAGGCCGGCGAGCTTTTGGGCCAGCTTCTTCCCGCTCACGGCATCCGCCGGCAATTGCTTGGAACCAAAGGCCGGCAGCAGCTTCTCCCAAGTCAGATTCATCACGCCCTGCATGTCTTTCAGTCCGCTGGTGATGACGATCACCGCGTCCTGTTCCGGCAGCACGATGCAGTACTGGCCGAACGCGCCGTCACCGCGATAGGCGCCATTGCGACAGCGCCAGAATTGAAACCCGTAGCCCTGGTTCCAGTCGCTCTTGGGATTGCTCCCGTTCCCGACCTGCTTTGACGTGGCCAGTTCCACCCACGACGGCTGGAGCAAAGGTTTGCCCTGCCACTGACCCTTCTGCAAGTAGAGTTGGCCAAAGCGCGCGAGGTCTTCCGTCCGCACGCTCAATCCGTAACCGCCGAGGGAGACGCCCTGCCAGTTCGTGTTCCAGACCGGCTGCGTGATGCCGAGCGGCTCGAAGAGGCGCGGCCGCAAATAATCGAGCACCGTCTGGCCAGTCTGCTTTTGCACGATGGCCGAAAGCATGAAGGTCGCGGGCGTGTTGTATTTGAAATGCGTGCCCGGCTGGTGCGGCACCGGATGCGCGAGGAACGCCTGCGGGGACATCTTGTCGGCGGCGATGGCCGCCTCGTCCTGATGACCGGCAGACATCGTGAGCAGATCGCGCACGCGCATGGCCTTGAGGTTTGCGCCTGGCTCGGCGGGCGCGTCCTCCGGGAAAAACTTCAGCACCTCGTCGTCGATGCTCAACTTGCCTTCGGCCACCGCCAGTCCCACCGCCGTGGCCGTGAAACTCTTGCTCAACGAATACAACTCGTGATTGTCCTGCGCGCGGTAGGGCGTCCACCAGCCCTCGGCGATGACCTGCCCGTGCCGCACCAGCATGAAGCTGTTCATGGCGTCGATCGGGTCGAGCGCCTCGACGAGCGCCAGCACTGCGGCGGATGACACACCCTGCGCCTCCGGCTTGCTGCGCGGGAAGGAGAAGGGTTTCGGCGCGGCGGCGTGGGCAGCGGCGACAGCGGCCACGAGGGCAAGACAAGCGATGAGTTTGGTCAGAATTTTCATAATGGATGTGGGACGTTGTTGCCTGAGATCCGAACGAGTGTCAGCAACCGAATCAGCGTGATGGTGGGGCGAGACTCCGTCTCGCCCCACCACGTTGGTTCACACCTTCACCCATCCCTTGCTTCGGCTGCTCTGCAAAATCGCCTCGCACAGTTTCACCTCGTGATGGCCGTCATCCGCCGTGGCGAAGAGCAGCGGGGTCTTGCGTCCGCTGGTGATGTGCTCATAGACGGCGCGGTAGTGCATCTTGTGCGCGTCGGCGAAGCCTTCAGGGTGGCCGCCGGGATAATCGCTGAAGCCCGCGATGTCCACGTCGAAGCCGGGCGTGGCGCGCTGGAGAATCTGGTTCGGCTCGTCGCGGCGGCCAAGGATCATTTCATTCGGCTGCTGGAGGTCCCAGCGCAGGCTGCCCCTCGTGCCGTAGATGCCGAGGGCGAGGCTGCATTTCCAGCCGGCGGCGACTTGCGAGATGGAGGCGTTGGCGTGGACGCCGTTGGTGAAACCATGCTTCGCCTTGCCGAACTTGAGGAGCACGCTGCCGAAATCTTCGGTGTCGCACTGGTAGGGAACCATCGTGGCGGGATCAAACTTCGCGAAGGTCTGCACTTCGCCGCGCGGACGCAGGCGCGTCTTGTGAAACGTCCCGAGATGCGCGAACACGCTCTGCGCCCGGGCGCCGAGAATGAACGACACGGCGTCAATCCAGTGCGTGCCGATGTCGCCGACGGCGCGGAGCTTGCCGCCCTCGCTGGCGAGCAGTCGCCAGTTGTAGTCGGTGTCCTTGAGGAGCCAGTCCTGAAAGAAGTGGCCCTGGACGTGAATGATCTGACCGAGTTCGCCGCGCGCGACCAGCGCGCGCGCTTGGAGGACAGCGGGGAAGAAGCGGCACATGTAGTTCACGGCGAAGACGGGCGAGAATTTCTTTTTCACGGCGGCGGCGACCTTCACCGTGTCGCGCGTGTTCATGCCAAGGGGCTTTTCACAGACGACGTGTTTGCCGGCGGCCAGCGCGGCGAGGGACTGCTCGACGTGCGCCTTGTTCGGCGAGGTGATATGGACAACATCGATGTTCGGCGAGCGGAGCAGCGCGCGATAGTCGTAGTCGCCATAGACTTCGGGGATGCCCCATTTGTCCGCCGTGGCCCGGGCGTTTTTGGTCGAGCCGCAGATGGCGTTGACCTGGACGCCGAGGCGCTTGAGGGCTTCAATGTGAACCGGGGCGATGAAGCCGGTGCCAATGACGCCGGCGCGAAGTTGGTGCAGAGGTTTGATCATATTGGGATGTGCGGGCGATTGAAGCAGGGCCCGGGGCAGTTGTCAGCGAAGTTTCGGGATTCGTTAATCAGTGGGGCGCATCTGGGAAGTGCCACCGTGCTGGGTCGCCGGCGCGACGAAACGGAGGGCGCGCTCCCCATTCGCATGTCTCTGCCGGCTGAAGCCGACGTTCCTGACGGTGGCACCCGCCAGATGCCCCCTAATCAGTGAATTGAGGAAGAGGGAAACACGCTAAAGCGTGAACTCCAACGGAAGCTCCGAAACTTCGCGGACTCACGGCTTCTTGTTCAAGACCGGCGGGGCATTCGTGTCTTTGGCCCGCGCTTCCTTGCCCGCGAGATTTTTCAGCAGCAGCTCCTTGACAGGCGCGAACATCGCGTTGGTCACGAGATGCAAATCGCGCCGCGCCTCGTCGAGCCGGCCCGAGTTCATCCGCCAGCGTGCGTAATGGAGATAAACCCCCTCGCGCTCGATGTCGTCGTGGGCGATTTTTTCCGCGGCCTGCCACGCGGTCATGGCCTGCTCAAAACGCGGTGGCTGGATGCCGTAAAAAGTCTGCGCGAGATCGGTCGCGAGCGGAAAGTTTCCCGGGTCGAGCGCGAGCGCCCGGCGGTAGAGATTGAGCGCCTTGTCGAAGACCTGCTGATTGTTGATCTTGAAATAATTCGTGGCGGCGGGACGGAAGAGATAGACGGTGGTCGCAAAATTTTGCAGATAGACCGGCTCGTTCGTGGCCAGGGCGATGGCCTTCTCGTAATACTCGAAGGCTTTTTCCACCGGCCCGTTGTGCCCGTGATAATTGGCAAGGTTGTTCAGCGCGGCGGGATTTTTCGGGTCGAGTTCGCGGGCTTTTTCCCATTGCAGCACGGCGGCGTCCTCGTGGCCGGTGTCGTTGAGGAAGCTGCCGTAGGCCAACCGGGCGCGGGTGTGCCCGGGATGGCGCTCGAGAAAACGCTGGTAGGACTTGCCGACCCCGTCGAAGCGCTGGCGGATGCGCAGCCGGAGCGTGCCGCCGGTCAGTCCCTTCCCTTGGTCGGCAAACTTCTTTTCGTCGGTGATCCACTGGTCCGCCTCGGCCTGCGCAGCGTTGTCGTCGTCTAGCAGCTTTTGATATTCCTTTTCGACCGGGTCGTTGGGATCGGGGATGGCGACGGCCAGGCCGGTCTGCTGGACGATCAGATTGGAAACGGCCGCCGGCTGGTTCGTCGCCAGCACCGCTCCCAGAAGTCCGATCAAAAGATTTGTCACGGGGAAATCGTAACATGGCGGCGGAGCAGGGACAATCTTTGTGAAGGTGCATTTTTCATCACGGGGCGCAGCTCAGTTTCTTGCCACCTCCCATTAATTGAGACTCGTGCAACAGGGTGACGGAACGCCGAGTATTGCTCGGCAGGAGGGACATCTTTCCGCCCTAGCCGAGCAATGCTCGGCGCTCCGTCTGGCGGCAACTGATCGTGCTGGTGATGTCACTCGATGGCACGAGCCTTAAAAAATAATAAATTCCCACGGCAAGAAAGTGAGACTCAAACGTCCTTCAGGAAACATCTGGCCATCCGCGCCAATTCGTGAAATTCGTTTTCCCGCGCATGACGCACGGACGAACATTGCCCGCAGAAGAAATGGTTTCCGAAGCACTCGGCGCGCGCCGCGTCTTCCGCGTTCATCTGCCGCCGGGCTACGACCGCGCGCCTCGCTGGCGTTTCCCCGTACTCTACCTGCACGACGGCTAGAATGTGTTCAGCAACGCCGGGCCGGACGCCTGTTTCGGCTGGGGCGGGTGGAACCTAGATCAGACTGCCGACGTGCTGGTCGCCGCAGGCCAGATGCGCGAGGTCATTCTGGTGGCTGTGAACAATGGCCGCTTTCGCTATCAGGAATATCGCGGCCCGGAAAAGGCAGGCGCGTCGAAGTCAAAAACTGCCGCCGGCCGCTTTGAAAATTACGCGCGCTTTCTCACCCGCGAACTCAAGCCACGCATCGACCGCACCTTCCGCACCCGGCCCGGCCCGGCCCACACCGGTGTGATGGGATCGTCCCTCGGCGGAATTTGCAGCCTGGCCCTGGCGTGGGAGCAGACGAACATCTTCGGGCTGGCCGCCAGCCTGTCCGGCTCGTTCCAGATCGAGGGCGCGCGGTTCTTGAAAACCATTCTGCGCAAGCGCCGCGCGGGGGCGAAGCCGTTCCGCGTCTATCTCGATTCCGGCGTCATCGACCACGGCGGCGACGACGACGGACGCGAACTGACCACGCAGGTGGCGGCGGAACTGCGCCGCATCGGCTGGCGGGACGGCCGGAACCTCCTGCATCACGTGGACGCAAGCCCACTGACGGAAGCGGAGCTGGAACGCAGCGGCCTGCGCCGCGACAAGTGGGGCGAAGCCCGGACCAGCCAGCACAACGAATTTTACTGGCGGCTCCGGGCTGGCGCGCGCTGGCGTTTCCGTTTCCACCGGGCCGGTGATCTGGTGGGCGGACTGCCCCGGAGCGCGGCTGTGGCGAAGCCCGGCCGCAGCAGCCACGCAGTGACGGGCGCATGGAAAGATTCAACACGGTTCGCCATTCGGACGCGCTGCGGTTGGTCTCCGCGACACAACCGCGCTCCGTCGGCATTCGAGGGCAGTGCAACTGCGCCCCGCCCCGCCTCCGCCCGCTAAATTCTTTGACCCGTCCCGCAACTTTCCCTAGGCTGGAGTGTATTGTAAGAAAACGACCTGCGGATTCACCCATGTCATTCGTATCGCTCAACAACATTTTTGCCCAGGCCGCGCTGGCCACGCCCCAGCAGATCGCCGACTGGAGCAAGGCCTGGCGCATCGCGGCGGAAAGCGGTTCGCAGGACTCGCTGATTGAATTCGTATGCCGGGAGAGCGGCACCACCGAGGAAAATTTCCTCCAATCCCTGGCCCGCGTGCTCAACTGGCCCTTCCTCGACCTCCGCAAAGTCCAGATCCCGACCGAGGCGCGCAACAAAATCTCCACCAAGGTCGCCTTCCAATACAACGCCCTCCCGACCGACTTCCAGAACAACACCCTCCAGGTCGCGGTCAGCAATCCATTCGATCCCGCGATGATGAACGCCGTGCAGTTCGACGCGCGGTCGCCGGTGCAGTTCGCCCTCGCCTCCAAGCCGGAAGTCGAGAAGGCGCTCAAAAAATATTACGGTGTCGGCGCCGAGACCCTCGACGAGTTGGCCAAGGACGAACCCATCGAACTCGAAGTCACCGACAAGGAAATCACCGAAGACGACCAGGAGGCGAGCGTCATCAAGTTCGTCAACCAGATCGTCTGGGAGGCGTTCAAGGACCGCGCGACGGACATTCATTTCGAGCCGGCGGAGGACGAGCTGCGCATCCGCTACCGCATCGACGGCATTCTGCACCAGACGCCGATGCCGCCGCAGTTGAAGCGCTATCAGGCCGCGATCATTTCCCGCATCAAGGTCATGTCGGGCATGAACATTTCCGAGAAGCGCCTGCCGCAGGACGGCCGCATCAACGTCCGCATCAAGGGCGAGGAAATCGACATCCGCGTCTCGACCGTGCCGACCGTCTATGGCGAAAGCGTCTCGCTGCGTCTGCTCACGCGCGGGAAAATTTTCCTAAGCCTCGACAAGCTCGGCTTCGCGCCGTTGGAGGAGGAGGCCATCCGCGAGATCATCTACAAGCCGCACGGCATCTTCCTCGTCACCGGCCCGACGGGTTCCGGCAAATCCACCTCGCTCTACGCCTTCCTCAGTTCGATTAACTCGGTGCAGAAGCGCATCATCACCATCGAGGAACCGGTCGAGTACGAGCTGAAGGGCATCAATCAAATCGCCGTCCGCGCGGACATCGGGCTGACCTTCGCGATGGGCCTGCGCCACATTTTGCGGCAAGACCCAAACGTGATCATGGTCGGCGAAATTCGCGACCTCGAGACGGCCGAGATCGCCATCCGCGCCTCGCTCACCGGACATCTGGTCTTCTCCACGCTGCACACGAACGACGCGCCGAGCGCGTTCACGCGGCTCATCGACATGGGCATCGAGCCGTTCCTCGTCGCCTCCTCCGTCGAGGCAGTCATGGCGCAGCGCCTCGTCCGGACGATTTGCCAGCATTGCAAGACGGAGCAAAAGGTGGAGCCGGCCTATCTGCGGCAGGTCAATTTTCCCGAGGCCGAAATCCCGACGGCGAAGTTCTGGAAGGGCGTGGGCTGCGAGGAATGCCGCCAACTCGGCTACCAGGGCCGCAAGGGCATTTATGAAATGCTCATCGTGACCGAGGCGATCCGCCCGATGATCATGGGCCGCGCCAACTCCTCGACCATCGCGCAAAAGGCCGTTGAACACGGCATGAGGACGCTGCGCATGGACGGCTGGAACAAGGTGCGCGCGGGCGAGACCACGCTCGAGGAAGTGCTGCGCGTCACCCAGACCGAGGAGCATCTGAACCTGGTGGACGACAGCCGCACCGAAATCTGGACAAGGAAATAAGATGGCACGCTGGCATTCCTGCAACGTCTTCCAGACCGGAAAAGATTCCCGGCAGCTCTGGCAGTTCACCGTCAGCGGCGGCCATTTCAACCTCGCCCGCGAGGAGAAAAAACTCCTAGCCGAGCCGCTCCCCGCCAAGCTCATCAGCAAGGACTGGCACACGCTCCTCCAGAAGAAGCTGAACGTCGCCTGGCTGCCGGCCGATAAGATTTTCCTGCGCGTGGTGCAACTGCCCGCCAGCGACTTTGCCGAGATGCAGTCGATGCTCGAACTCCAGTTGGAGAAAATTTCCCCCCTGCCCGTCGCGCAGATCGTCTGGAGCTTCGAGCTGCTGGCGAAAAAACCGGGTGGCCTGCTGACCGCTGTCGTCATCATCGTGGCGCGCTCGCTGGTCGAGGAGTTTCTCGGCCAACTCGAGGCGCAGGGCTACTACGCCGACCAACTCGAAGTGCCGCTCATCGACCAACTGCTCGCCACCAAGGTCGAGGACGACGGCGTCTGGATTTATCCGGGCGCCGGCGCCGAGGAACAGTCCTGCCTCATCGCCTGGTGGCAGGGCGGCGTTCTCCGCAACCTCAGCCTGCTCCACCTGCCCAAGGAAAATCGCGTGGCCTTCATCCGCGACCAACTCGCGCAGATGACCTGGGCCGGCGAACTGGAAGGCTGGCTGACCGGCGCGGCCCGGCAACATCTCGTGGCCGACGCGACCGTGGCTGCGGAGTGGGAGGACGGCCTGCGGGAAAATTCCGACGCCCCTGTGCTCGTCTCCGCGCCCCTGCCGCCGGCGCAACTGGCCGCCCTCACCGCCCGCCGCGCCGCGCAGGCCGCGCCCCGCGTCCCGCTGGTCCCACCCGAACACGTCACCCGCTACCGGCAGCTCTTCGTGGACCACATCTGGATGCGTGCGCTCGGCGCGGTGCTGGTCGCCTACCTTTTCGGCACGCTCGTTTATTTCGGCGCGCTCGAGTTTTTGAAATACCAGATCGGCGGCGTCGAGCAGCATCTCGCCACCCTCAGCGGCAGCTACACCAACGCCATCAAGCTCCGCGAAAAAACCAAGGTCATGCAAGACCAGTTGAGCCTCCAATACGCCGCGCTCGACTGCTGGAAGGCCGCCGCCGAACTGCTCCCGGAGGATCTCACCCTCGACGGCCTCCGTTTTGAAAAGGGCAAGACCCTCACCATCTTCGGCACCGCGCCGGAAGCGTCCGCCATCAAAGTCACCGGCTACTACGACGCCCTCCGCAAAGTCATCGTCAAGGACCAGCCTCTCTTCATAACCCCGCCCGGCAGCAAGCCACCCTCCATCACCACCCGCGGCAACCAGATTTCCTGGAGCTTTGTCTGCGAGCTGAAACGAACCGATTCCGAATGAGCCTTTTCGACAAACTGAATCTCCGCCCCCAGGAACGCCGCCTCGTCGTCATCATCGGCCTCGTCGTCTTCTTCGTCCTCAACCTCTGGCTCATCTGGCCCAAGTTCGGCGACTGGACGAAGAAGCAGGCCCAGAAAAAAAATCTCGAAGACACCCTCCAGCGCTACCAGGCCGAGATCCAGAAGACCACGAACTACACCCGCCAATTGGTCGAGTTGGAAGATCAGGGCGCGGCCGTCCAGACCGAGGAGCAGGCCTCCGAACTGCAAAAGACCGTCTATAAGCAGGCCGCCCTCGCCGGCATCTTTCCCAGCCGCTACGAGCCTGGCTCCAAATCCTCCACCGGACGCACCAATCAATTTTTCGAGGAACAATCCGGCACCATCACTGTTTTAACCGAGGAAGAACCGCTCGTGAGATTTTTATACAACCTCGGCTCGGGCGGTTCCTTGATCCGCGTCCGCAGCATGACCCTGAATCCAGACCCGACCCGCATGAAACTCGCCGGCACCATCATGCTCGTGGCCAGCTACCAGAAAAAGGCCGCGCCCAAGGCCGTCACGCCGTCCGCGCCGCCCAAGACCAACGCCCCGCCCCTCCGGCCCGTCACCACCACCAACGCCCCCCGGCCCGCCTCCGTCTTTACGAAAACCAACCCCGCCGCCAGGCCCATCAACGCGCCGCCTAAAAAGTAACCCCCATGAAAACCATCCTCACCCTCCTCCTGCTCCTCGGGGCGATCTTCTGCCCGGCGCAAGTCCCGCCCATCCTTCCCCCGGCCCCGGCCGCCCCCGCCGCCCCCGGCCTGCCCAAACCTCCCGGCCCAGGATTTTTCGGCGTCCCCCTCCGCAAGACCAACGCCGCCCCCACCCTCGCCCCCGGCCTCCCGGCCGCTGCCGCCGGCGTTGACCCCGCCGTTGGTTCCGCCGCCGTTCCCGGCGCGGTGGCCAAGCCCCTCACCAACCTCACCGCCGCCGCCGGCACCAACCTCGTCAACAGGGACGACGATGAACCCATGCAGTTCCCCATCCGCTTACAGGAAGCCGACCTCAACCAAGTCCTCGACCTCTACGGCGAACTCCTCAACCGCACCATCATCCGCCCCCAAAGCCTGCCCCAGCCCAAGATCACCATCCGCTCCCAGACCCCCCTCACCCGCCGCGAAGGCATCCAGGCCCTCGACACCGTCCTCGCCCTGAACGGCATTGCCACCGTCCTGCAAGGCGACAAGTTCGTGAAGATCGTCCCCTTCGCCCAAGCGCCCCAGGAAGGCGCCAAATTCAGCGAAGTCCCCCTCGACCAGCTTGAAGAAACCACCCGCTACCTCACCCGCGTCGTCCAATTGCAATTCGCCGACCCCACCGAAGTCCTCCAAGTCCTCCAGCCCTTCGCCAAACTCCCCAACAGCATCATCGCCATCAAGAGCAGCCAGATGCTCGTCATCCGCGACTACATGGAAAACGTCAAACGCATGATGGAGATGATCAAACTCGTCGATGTCGCCGTCACCAACCTCGTCGAACCCGTCGTCATCCCCATCAAGTATGCCCTCGCCGGAGATGTCTCCCAAGTCCTCAGCAGCCTGACCAGCGGCGGCTCCAGCATCTCCGTCGGCGGCAGCGGCGGACGCGGACTCAGCGGGGGCGGCGCGGGCGGCTTCGGCGCGGGCGGGGCGGGCGGGGCGGGCGCGGGCGGCTTCAACCGCTCCGGCGTCGGCTCCAGCCTCCCCGGCCAACCCGGCTACAACCCCAACGCCGCTGCCGCCGGCGGATTGGGCGGTGCCACCCGCAGCCCCTTCGCGCAGCGCCTCGCCAACATCGTCAACCGCTCTGGCGCCACCGGTTCCGCCGGCGACTTCCAGATCATCGGTCAGACCAAGATCATCGCCGACGAACGCACCAACTCCCTCCTCATCTTCGCCGCCAAGGAGGACATGATCATGATCTCCAACATCATTGCCAAGATCGACGTCGTCCTCGCCCAGGTGCAGATCGACTCCATCATCATGGAAGTCAGCCTCAGCGACGACCTCAGCTACGGCGTCACTACCTCTCAAAACGCCAAAACCTTCGGCAAATTCACCGGCGCGGGCGTCGCCAACAACGGCCAGGGCTTCCTCGACCCCAAAGGCCTCAAAGCCCTCAACCAATTCACCAACGTCGCCGCCGGCTTCAGCTACTTCGGCAAGCTCGGCAACAACTTCGACGTTGCCGTTCAGGCTGCCTCCAGCGATAGCCGCATCAACATCCTTTCCATGCCCAGTATCCTCACCTCGCACGCCAAGGAAGCCAGCATCTTCGTCGGCGAAACCCGCCCCTACGTCACCGGCTCCTACTACTCGGAATTTGGAGGCAACGGCTCCCGCTCCCAGTACCAGCAAACCCAGATCGGCATCCGCGTCTCCGTCCTTCCCCTCATCAATGCCGAGGGCCTCGTCGTCATGGACATCAAGCAATCCATCCAGCAGGTCGGCGAACTCGTCAAAGTCGATAACAATTCCGTTCCCACCACCATCGATCGCGAAGCCACCGCCTACATCGCTGTGCATGACGGCGACACCGTCATCCTCGGCGGCTTCATTAGCTCTAACAAACGCGACACCAAAGGTGGCGTTCCTTTCCTCAAGGACATCCCCATCCTTGGCGGCCTCTTCCGCAACACCAGCGAAAGCAAAGGGCGCGTCGAACTCGTTATCATGATGCGTCCGACCGTCATGCAAAGCCCCGAAATCGCCGCCCTCTCCACCGCCGACACCATCGACAAGCTCCCCGGCATCCGCCGCGCCATCCGCGACAACGAAAAGATGGTCAACGACGAACAAAAGAAAGTTCAAGCCGACAAAGAGAAAGAAAAACGCTGAACCTCCCCCTCCCAGCGGGAGTCTCTCCCTAGGAGCGCCGCATTCCTTTTCTCGAACGGCGCTCTCCCGAGGCCCCGCTACGCCCGGTCGGACGGCCCACCCCTGGATGAGGGTAGGAGGAGCGGTTTGAACGCTCCCCCTCCCTCCCAAACCGGACAGGCGGTTCTCCCGCATCCGGCTTTCCAGTCAATGGTCTCTCGTTGGACTGGCTCAGGCACTCGACACGAGGCGCTCGAAGGCATCGCACCA
>SIBH01000065.1 GCA_009695285.1 Pedosphaera sp. | reverse complement strand
GCGTCCCTGGTGCGCAGCTTTCAGATCGCGCGCGGAATGTTCATGGGCGGGATGACGGATCCGATGCACGTGAAGTTGAGCGAGGTGGTGGACGGGAAGGTCAGGCCGCCGGTCGCCACGCCGAAACATTCTTGTGAAGTGTTCACCGATGAGACGGTGCGATTCCTGAAGGAGCACAGGACGGGGCCGTTCTTTTGTTATCTGCCGTTCGACGGGCCGCATGATCCGCACATCGTGCCGCCGGATTTTCCGGTCCGCTACGAGGCGAAAAAAATTCCGCTGCCGGCGAACTTTCTTCCGCAGCATCCGTTCGACAACGGCGAGATGGTGGTGCGGGACGAGCGTCTCCTGCCCTGGCCGCGAACGCCGGCCGCCATCCGGAGCATGACGGCGGATTACTACCGCTACATTTCGTTTCTCGACGCGCAGATCGGCCGGGTGCTGGACGCCCTGGAGGCGTCGCCCTTCGCGACGAACACGATCATCGTCTTCAGCGCGGACTCCGGGGTGGCGCGCGGCAGCCATGGGCTGATCGGGAAGCAGAATATCTATGAACATTCGATGCGCGTGCCGCTCATCATCGCCGGGCCGGGCATCGCGGTGGGCAAGACCACGGACGCGATGTGTTATCTGTTCGATGTGATGCCCACGCTGGGCGCGTGGTGCCGCGTGGCGGGTCCGAAGACCAGCGAGGGGCTGGATTTCAGTGCGACCCTGCGCGATCCGGCGAAGGCGGGGCGGAACAGTCTGATGTTTGGTTATCGCAAAGTGCAGCGGGCGGTGCGGGATGATCGGTGGAAACTGATCCGCTATCCACTGGTGGATCAGACGCAGCTCTTCGATCTGCAAACGGACCCGGACGAGATCACCAACCTCGCCGGGAAGCCGGAACACGCGGCGAAAGTCGCCGAGTTGACCGCCCTCCTACAGCGCGAGATGGCGCAGCACGGCGACAACGCTCCGTTGAAAGTCGGCAGTCCCCACCCGGCCGGGTGGTCGCCACCGGCCGGCGGCAAGCGAAACAAGCCCGCCGCCGAAGAAGCGGGAAAATGATCAACAGCCCGAGGACTCCGGGAGACCGGTGCTCGCCGAGCGCTGTTACAAATGTCACAGCGCGACCAGCGAGAAGCTCAAGGGCGGGGCGCGAAAAATTTACTGCGCTCAAGGGTTGCTGCGATACAGTCTGAAAAATGAAACGCCTGTTCGTCTTCCTGCTTCTGGCTTCGACCGTCTGGTTGCACGCCGCCACACTCACCCTCACCGCCCCGGTGGATTATCAAGTCATCCAGCGGGAATCCAAAACCCGGGGAACCATCTCGATCACCGGCACGCTGGCCGACGCCGACGCCAAGGACGCGGTGGTCGAGGCGCGCATCGTTGACGGCGAGAAGGCGGGCGAGTGGAAAAAACTCGCGGCCACCTTCACCGGCGCGGCGTTCGATGCGAAGATGGAAGTTGCGGCCGGTGGTTGGTATCGCCTCGAAGTGCGCGTGGTGGCCGGCGACAAGACGCTAGCGGAATCGTTCGTCGAACACGTCGGGGTGGGGGAGGTGTTCGTGGTCGCCGGGCAGTCCAACTCCGCCAATCACGGTACGGAGAAACAGCGTCCGAAGACCGGCAAGGTCGCGACCTTGAATGGCAAACGCTGGCAAATCTCCAATGATCCGCAAACCGGCGCGAGCGGCGGCGGCGGCAGTTTCCTCCCTCCGTTTGGCGACGCCATCGCGGAGCGCTTTGGTGTGCCCGTGGGTTTCATCGCCTGCGGCATTGGCGCCTCGAGTGTCCGGCAATGGTTGCCCAAGGGCGCTCAGTTTCCGCATCCCTCCACCATGGAGTGGAATCTGGAACGTCTGCCCGGCGGCGAATGGGCGAGCAAAGGCCAGGCGTACGACACGCTCGTGGCGCGCATGAAACAGCTGGGACCGCGCGGCTTTCGCGCCGTGCTCTGGCACCAGGGCGAGAGCGATGCCAACCAGCGGGATCCGACGCGCACGCTCCCCGGGAAACTGTATCGCGAGCAGCTCGAGAAAATCATCCGCGATTCGCGACGCGACGTCGGCTGGAACGCGCCGTGGTTCGTGGCGCAGGTCAGCTATCATGTGCCGGGCGACGAGTCCTCGCCGGACATCCGCGCCGCGCAGGCGTCCTTGTGGAAGGACGGCGTCGCGCTCGAAGGTCCCGACAGCGACGCCATCAAAGGACAACTGCGCGAGAGTGGCGGCAAAGGCGTCCACTTCAGCGGCCCCGGCCTGCGCGAACACGCCGCGCGCTGGGCGGAGAAAGTTGCCCCGTGGCTCGAACAAGAATTGAAATCAAAATGAAAAAAAACATCATCTTCCTCACCACTCTGCTGCTGGCCGCGCTGCCTGCCTATTGCGCCCTTGAACCCATCGCAGCCTTTGCGCCGGGCACGCGCATTCTGTTCCAGGGCGACTCGATCACCGACGGAAACCGCGGGCGCAGCGCGGACCCCAACCACATCCTCGGCCACGGCTACGCTTTCATCACGGCCGCCCGGCATGGCGCGGCCTTCGCGGAGTCCAAACTCGACTTCATGAATCGCGGCGTCAGCGGCAACACCGTGCTCGAACTCGAGAAGCGCTGGCAGAAAGACACGCTCGACCTGAAGCCGGACCTGCTTAGCATTCTCATCGGCGTCAACGACCACACCCGGGGCGTGCCGCTCGATCAGTTTGAGCAGATCTATGACAGACTCCTCACCGACGCGAAGACGGCGAACCCGAAGATCAAGCTCGTCCTCTGCGAACCCTTCCTCAAACCCACCGGCAAGATCGGCGAGGCCATCGTCAAGCGGCAGGAAGCCGTTGCCCGGCTCGCGAAGAAACACGATGCCGCCCTGGTGCAATTCCAGCGCGTCTTCGACGAGGCTGCCAAACGTGCCCCGGCCGACTACTGGGTTTGGGACAACGTGCATCCCACCTATCGGGGTCATCAACTGATGGCCGACGAATGGGAACGTGTGGTGCGCGCGTTTTGGAAATAGTTCCCCTGCGAGGCGACCTTCTCACTACATGCAGCGCTGCGTGCGGCTGGTGCCGTTGAATTTGTTTGGTTTCTGGCGGGCTGCGGTCTGAGTCACGAGGTGGAGACGTTCACCAAGGCGGCGATTGAGCCCAGTGCAGCGACTAGCTCAGGATCTCGCGGATGACTTCTCCGCCGGTGTCGGTCAACTGTTTGAATCGGCCGGCGTGGTAGAAGGTGAGCTTGGATTGATCGAGGCCCATGAGGTGGAGGAGCGTGGCGTGAACGTCTTTGAGACTTTTCCGGTTTTCGACGGCCTTATTGCCGATGTCGTCGGTGGTGCCGATGATCCTGCCACCGGCGGCGCCGCCGCCGGCGAACCACATGGTCATGGCTCCGGGATTGTGGTCGCGGCCGTGTTTGTTTTTCTTGTGGTTGCCTTCGTTGGTGTCGGGGGTGCGGCCAAATTCGCCGCCCCAGACGACCAGGGTTTCATCGAGCAGTCCGCGTTGTTTGAGGTCCTGCATCAGGCCGGCGATGGGCAGGTCCACCCGTTCGGCCGCCCGGCGATGGCCGTGGAGGATGTCATCGTGCGAATCCCATCCGCCCGACCATAGTTGCACGAAGCGGACGCCGCGCTCGATGAGGCGGCGGGCCAGGAGGCAGCGGGTGCCGAAGGCCTTGGTCTTTTCCTGGTCGAGTCCGTAGAGTTTTTTAATGGACTCGGGTTCGCCTTCGATGGAGAGAGTGCCGGGCACCTCGGTCTGCATGCGGAAGGCGAGTTCGTAACTGGCCAGTCGCGCCTCCAGATCCGGATGAGTGGGATTGCGCTGGAGGTGTTCGCGGTTGAAGGTCTGCAACAGGTCGAGGTTTTCCCGCTGGCGTTGGCGTTCGACTTCTTCGGGGGGTTGGAGGTCGAGGATCGGGATGGCACCGCTGCGGAGTTGGGTGCCATGGTAGCAGGTGGGAAGGTAGGCGTTGCCCCAGGTGGCCGTGCCGCCAAAGGGTTGGCCGTCCCGGAGCACGATGAAGGCGGGGAGATTTTGGTTCACCGTTCCGAGGCCGTAAACCACCCAGGAGCCAATCGAGGGGCTGCCTTGAAAGGCTTGTCCGGTCAGAAGCTGGAAGAGGGCGGCCGGATGATTGTCGCTCTGGGCATAGACCGAACGAATGAAGGCCAGGTCATCCACACGGGTCGCCGTGTGCCGGAAGAGTTCGCTCACGTCCATCCCGCATTGGCCGTAACGCTGGAACTGGAACGGGGACGGTGTAAAGAAACGATCGCCGTTGTTCTGATTCGACTTCTGCTTTTCGTCCCGCTTGAAGACTTTTCCTTCCAGTTCCTTGAGCTTGGGTTTGGGGTCGAAGGTGTCCATGTGGCTGGCTCCACCTTCCATCATCAGAAAAATGCAGGATTTGGCGCGCGCGGGAAAATGCGGCGGCCGGGCGAGGATGGGATTGAGGGCCGGGTTCGGCCCCGGCGTTGCGGCGGCGGCGCGGTTCTGATTCAGCAACCAGCTCAAGGCCACGGCACCGACGCCGGAGCCGAGCTGGTAGATGAACCCGCGCCGGTCGAGAAGGCTGGCGTCCACCGGTGGGGTGGGGGTTGAGTTCGGGTGCGATTTCATGAGGGCATCAATCCAGATACAAAAACTCGTTCGCGTTCAGGGCGACGAGGCAAAGATCCGCCAGCGCCTTCGAGGGTGTGCTGTCCGTCGTTTCTGTGCCGGGCTGTTTCCCGAGAAAGCGGATGCCGGTCTCGAGTTCCGTCGCAGTCGGTTTCCGGCCGAAGGCGAGGCTGAACACGCGTTCCACCTGACGGCCCGGTGCCGGGCCGGCTTCGCGCAACACGCGCCGGGCAAAATGCCGGCTGGTTTCGTGGGAGAAGTTGCTGTTGAAAAGGGTGAAGACCTGCGGCGTGGTCACCGAGGCGCTGCGCTTCGGGCAGGACGCGGACATGTCGGCCCCGTCGAAGGATTCCATCATCGGGATGACGAGGTTGCGGCGTTGAAACTGGTAGAGGCTGCGGCGGCGGCGCTGGTTTTCCTCGGAAGGATCCCATTTGAACATGTCGAAATCGCGGCCCATTTCCGACGGCAGCTCTTCAAAAAAGCCGGGGCCGCCCGGGGTGAGCAGCAGGCGGCCGCTGACGGCCAGCATCGAATCTCGGAGGACTTCGCCCTCGAGCCGGCGGAAGTGGGCGCGCCAGAGCAGGCGGTTGTCGGGATCAATTTTGGCGCAGGCTTCGTGTTGCGGATGGCGGGAGGAAAGTTGGTAGGCGCGCGAGAGGAGCAGCAGCCGGTGAATGGGCTTGAGCCGCCAGCCGTTTTCGATCAGGCGCGTCGCCAGATAATCCAGCAACTCGGGGTGGCTCGCGCCGGCCCCGTTCACGCCAAAGTCATTGGCCGTGGCGACAATTCCCGCCCCAAAGTGTTGCTGCCATAGCCGGTTGACCTGCACGCGCGCCGTCAGCGGGTTCTTCGAGCTGGCAATCCACTCCGCCAGAACTTTGCGCCGGCCGGTGGCGGCGGATTTCAGTTTGGCCTGCTCACCGAAGCATTCCGCCGTCCATGGTTTGATGGCGGAAAGAAACGCCGGGGTGACGGTTTGTTTTGGAGAAGTCACACTCCCGCCCTTGAGCACGCGCGTCTCCGCGAACGGCTCCTTGTTCGTGGGGTTTGACACTGCGTAGGCCACGGCTTTGAAGCGGGCCGGTCCTTTGAATTCCCCGACCGCCATCTTCAGCTTGTTGAATTGATCTATCTCGTCCTTGGTGAAGGAGGGATCCTTGCCGAAGGCTTCATCGAATGACTTGTCGTCCAGATCCAAGGCCGGCTTCTTGAGGATGGACGCGAGTCGGGTTTTGAAAGCAGTGCGAAACTTGGACAACGCGCGCTGTCGCCGGATCATCTCTTCCTCGGCGATTGCCTGTTGCGCGTGGAACTCGCCGAGTTTTTCCACCTCGAGAAATTTCGCGGGCGGCTCGGCGCGCTTCAATGGGGCGAGAAACGCCTGCAGGCTGTAGTAATCCGCGATGGAAACTGGATCGTATTTGTGATCGTGACAACGCGCGCAGCCCACGGTGATACCGAGGAAGGCGGCCCCGACTGCGTCGGTGATTTCGTTGAGGTAATCTTGCCGTTTGTTTTCCTCCACCATGTTGTCGGCCTCCCACGGACCGAGTCGGTAAAAGCCGGTGGCAATGATCCCTTCGCTCCCCGCATCCAATTCGTCGCCGGCTAGTTGTTCGCGGATGAAACGGTCGAAGGGCCGGTCCTCGTTGAACACGCGGACAACATAATCCCGGTAACGCCAGAGCGTCGGACGTTCCTCATCGATGGCGAAACCGTCCGTGTCGGCGTAGCGCACGACATCGAGCCAGTGCCTGGCCCATCGCTCGCCGTAGTTCGGCGAGGCCAGCAGACGATCCACGACTTTTTCGTAGGCCTTCGATGAAGTGTCGGCCAGGAACGCTTCCATCTCCTCGGGCGTGGGAGGCAGGCCGGTGAGATCGAACGTGACGCGGCGGAGAAGCGCCGGACGGGAGGCCGGCGGCGCGGGCTCGAGGCCTTGCCTTTTCTGCTCGGTGAGGATGAACGCATCGACCGGCGTGAGCACCAGGCTGGCTGGTTTCACCTTGGGCACGGCGGGTTTGGTCACCGGCCTGAACGCCCATGCGTTCTCACTTTTTGGCCGCACCGTCGGGTTGGTCTTGTTTTGACCCTGGGCCGGCAGATCGATCGTGAGAAGCAGGAGCACCACGGAAAAAATCCCCCCCACCCAGACCGTTGTCGGGAACGTGGCACGGAGGAAAAAATGTTTTGGCGAATCCATTGTTGCAGATCAGCGCACCCTGGTGCGTCAACTAATGACCGGAGCCCGGTCAAAATGCCCCGGCTGAATGGGATGACGGCGTGTTGGACAATGTTTAAATAGGCGGCTGCGCTGGAAATGTCATGCTAAATAATCGGGTTTTCTGGCGGGATGCCAGGGTGGAAAGGGCCGCCGAGGTCTTCTCCGGTCTCTCTTCCCGCTTTTCTCCGACTGGATTCCCGGATAATACTGCGTGCGTGAAACGACATTTCTTTCCCCTCTGTCTCGTCCTCGTGGTCGGTTGCGCGCGGCTGGAATCGACGGCGCCTTCTTCCTCGTCCGACGATGCGGCCTTCACCCGCGTCTCGGAGGAGTTTCTCGCCGGCTATCTGGCGTGGCGTCCGCAGACCGGCACCGCATTGGGGCTGCACGAGTATGACGGCAAGATCACCGACTGCAGCCGCGAATCGATCGCCGCCGAACGCGCTCGGCTGCTGAAATTCGAGCGCACGCTGGCGCAATGGCCGGTGAAGCAGTTGGGCGCGGGGTCGCATCATGATCTGCGGTTGCTGCTGGCGGCGGTGCGCGGGGAGTTGTTCCGGTTCGACGCGATGCACAGCTACACGCGCAATCCGATGACCTATGCCGGCGCGCTCGACGTGAACATTTACATTAAGCGCGACTTCGCCCCGCTGGAGCAGCGTGTCGGTTCCGTGGTCGCGATTCTCCGTCGGGCGCCGAAGCTCCTGGCCGACGCGCGGGCAAATCTGGAACCGTCCCTGGCCAGGCCCTTCGTCGAAACCGCCATCGAAGTTGCGAACGGCTCCGCGGATTTTCTGGGCAAGGATCTGGTGGACGCACTCAAGGACGTGAAGAACGCGGCGTTGATGGCCGAGTTCAACGCCGCGAATCAGCGCGCCGTCACCGAGCTTCGCGCCTTCGTGAAGTGGCTCGAACAGGAGCGACTGCCGCGCGCCCATGCCCGCTACGCGCTGGGCCGCGCCGAATACGCCCGCATGTTGCGCAATGACGAGTTACTCACCCTCCCGCCGGAGCGCGTGCTGGAGATCGGGATGGCGGAGTTGAAGCGCGAGCAGGCGGCCTTCGCCGCGGCGGCGCGGGAGATTGATCCCACCAGGAAACCGATCGACGTGTTCAAGGAAATCCAGAAGGACCATCCCACCGAGCAGGGACTGATTCCCGACACCAAGAAAAATCTGGAGGGCATCCGCCAGTTCCTCATCGACCGCAAGATCGTCTCGATGCCGACGGAGGTGCGGGTGCGCGTCGAGGAGACGCCGCAGTTTGCGCGCGCGACGAGTTTCGCGAGCATGGACACGCCGGGGCCGTTCGAGACGAAGGCCACCGAGGCGTACTACTACGTCACGCCGCCTGACGCGAAGGACACGCCGGAGAAAAAGGACGAGTGGCTCACCGCCTTCAACTATTACACGACGGACATTGTCTCGATTCACGAGGCGTATCCCGGGCACTACCTGCAATTCATCCACCTCAACGCGTCGAGTGCGAACCGGCTGCGGAAAATTCTGACCAGCTACGCCTTCACCGAGGGCTGGGCGCATTACACCGAGAAGATGGCGGTGGACGAGGGGTTCGGACTGAACAACTACGCCGCGCCGTCGCCGGCCGACCGGTTGCGCGCCGCGAAGTACCGGCTCGCGCAATCCGACGAGGCGTTGCTGCGCCTGTGCCGGCTGTGCGTCTCGATCCGCATCCATTGCCAGGGGATGACCGTCGAGGAGGGGGCGAAGTTTTTCGAGGACAACTGTTATTACGAGCAGAAGCCCGCGCGATCCGAGGCCATTCGCGGCAGTTACGATCCCGGCTATCTCTACTACACGCTGGGCAAGCTGCAGGTTCTGAAACTCCGCCGCGACTGGCAGGCACAGGAGGGCGCGAAGTATTCGTTGCAACGTTTCCACGACGAGATGCTCCGGCACGGCGCCCCGCCCATCCGACTGCTGCGCGAGATCATGCTCAAGGATCGCGCGCAGTGGAATGAAGTGTTCTGAGGGCCGGCGGAGATGAACTCCGGCGCGGGCCGGAAATTACCGGGGCGTTCGGGCGGGACCTTTCAGCAGCACCGGACTGCTCCAGCCATTCGTGCGCCGGGTGCGGGCGACGATGCTGAGCGGGCTGGCGACGGGCATCGGGGCCTGATACTCGTGCGCCATCACGGACACGGCGCCGCCGGGCAGGCGCGGATCGGAGCCGTCGGTGGTGAAATAAACCTGCCCGGCGGCCGCGGCAAAGCTCACCACCTCGGTGTTGTTCGATCCGCCGACCACGCGGATCGGCACGGGCGGCGGGACGAATTGCGCGTCGATCCACGCGAAGCGGTTGGTGGTCCAGTCCTTGAGGTAATGGATTTCCGCCGGGTAATCTTTCCCCGCAAAATATTCCGGCCCGACCAGCACGGCGAGGATGGGCCAGCGCTCGAAGTTGCGCGCGGCCGGTTCTTGGAGGGTTGCGACTAGGCGATCCACGCGCGTCAGCACGTTCGAGTTGCTGAACACATTGGTCCGCCACGTCGCCCAGCGGTCCACGTAGCGTTGGCCGAAGTCCGGGTCTTCAAAGAGGCGGCGGAACCAGGCGTACTGCTGGTCGTGGAGCTGCGGCCAGTACCAGTGGTCGGTCATGTAACCTTGTTTGCCCTGGGCGTTGCCGAAGCTCAGGTTCCAGTCCCAGACCGGCTCCATCTTGATTTTTCCGTCGCGATCCTTGGTGAAGTAGGTGCTGAAGCGGAACCCGTCCACGTTCTTCGTCGCCTCGACGAAGAGGTGGTGATCGATGAACGAGTCCACGTCGATGAACGCGGCGTAACCGTTGGTCGGGTGGCGGAAGGCTGGCCCGTAGAGCGCGGCCTCGAAGCGGTTCAAATAATTGGTGAGCCAGGCGCGCTGGGCGTCGGTGATTTTCGCGGGTTTGGGTTCCACGAAGAAGAACGCATTGTCGTGGGTGGTGACGAAACCTTCGCCGCTCGCGACCAACCGCAGGGTGCCGGGCGGCGGCTCGGCGCCATCCAGCGTGTAGTGGTTCGTGACGAGAAAATAGTTGGTCCCCAGCACGGGGAGGGCGGTCACGGTGACGGTCGTCACCACGACGGGGTTGGTCACCACCAAGGTGTTCGTGACGGCCACCCAGTTGGTGAGCGGGACGGTGTTCGTGGTCACGACGAAGTTGGTCCGCCAGGTCGTGGAGGTCTGGACGGCCACGGTGGTGTTGATGACCACGGTCACGGCGTCGATCAGGTTGGTGGTCGCGAGGGTGTTGGTGCCGGCGACGGACTGGGCGGCGACGACGGGGTTGGTCGCGACCACGGTCCGGCTGGTGACGACGACATTGGTGATGACGGGGAAATTGGTGGCGACGACGAGGTTCGTGGCGACGGCGGAGTTGGTGAGGCTGACGAAGCCGTTGGTGACGACCAGCGAGTTGGTCCGCACGACGGTCACGGACGGCGCGGGCACGATCACGTTGGTGGCGGCGAGGTGATTGGTCAGCGGAAGGGCGTTGGTCACGATGGACTGGGCGTCGGCAAACGCCGGCGGGGGCAGCGGGGGCAGGAATCCGCCGGCCGCGCCCGGAAATCCGCCCGGCCCGGTGGGGAACCAGCCGATCAGCGGCGCGGCCTTGCTGTGCGCGGGGCCTTTTGGTGGGAGATCGACGCCGGCTTTTTCCAGGTGGTCCTTTTTGAAAATGTATCCGCCGCTGAGGTCCGCGCCGGGGGCGTCGGCCGCGGGCAGCTTATGCAACGCCACGCGGGCGGGGGCGATTTTGATCTTCTCCTCCAGCACATACACTCCGACGTAATGGCCGCGGGCCAGCCGGTTGGTCGAGTCGTTGAGGAACACTTCGACCAAGCGCGTGCGGCTGGCGTAATGGCCGAGTTGGTTGCTCAACTCGTAGGCGAGGACGTCGCGCAGCAGCGTCTTGTCCGAATAGGGCGCGTAGAGAATCCAGTCCGAGTCTGCCGGCATTCCGAGCAACGGCACCGCGTGCTTGTCCCCGGACGGACTAAGCGTCTCGACCGCCAGGGATTTTTTTGGCTGGCGCAGGGAGGAGAATCCGCGCGGCTTGATGTTCGCGAGTCCGGCGAATCCGTTCGTCAGCATCAGCGTCGTCCGCAGGTTGGTGCCGGGGCTGATCACTTGCAGCCATGCGGGCGGGTTGCTCGGCGCAAGGATCGAGTGCGCGAAGGTTTGAATGACCACCAGCGGCAGCGACGAGGAGAAATCCAGCACGTTCGTGTCCGCCAGCGTGAACGCCCCGGCGGCGACTTCCCCGGCCTCCGCGTTGTTGAAGGCGCGCGCCTTCAGGAGCGTGTCATTTGTCAGGACGAGCGGCGTCGAGTAGCGCGGGGAGTTGGTGGTGGGCGTCGAGCCGTCGAGCGTGAAGCGGATCAGGGGCGCGGCGGCGGTGAGCGTGACGGTGAGATGGGTGGTGAACAGGCCGCCGGGCGGCGCGATCACGACCGAAGCGGGCGGGGCCGCCGTGATGTTTCCCGCCAGTCCCAGCAGCGGAACCAGGAGGGCGGCGAGCCGGCGGCCAAAAATGTTTTGTAGAAATCCCATGCGTTGCAACACGATCATAGACGTGCCGCCGTGGCGGTTACGATCAAATTTTATTCGGACGATGGGAATTATAACTTTAGCCTGAACCATGCAGTCAAAAAAGAGTGCAACCACGGATGGATAGGGATGGACACGGATAAAAAGCCGGCACGGCCTGGCCTTGGCCCGGGCCCCAATGGTGGGCCTGCTCCCGACCGGACGAACGCGATTCCATCCGTGTCCATCCGTGGTTGAAATATTTTCGCAACCGCCTGGTTCGGGCTAAAAACACCTTGGCAAAACGGGGAGCCTGCGATCAGGATTGACCATGAATCATACCAGAGTTCCGCTTCAGCCAGCCAACCGTTTTATTGAGAGCGTTGGCTCGCGCCATCCTCATTCTTCCGGCATCAATTGATTTTCCTCCGCCCCTTCTCCCGCTCATGCTGATTCCGCCCATGACGCCGCACCCGAAAAGCATTTTCCGGCCAAGTATTTTGAACATGCTCCGCCGGTTCACCGTTGGCGCCGCGTTGCTGTTCGGAGTGGCCCCGGTGGTCTTCGCGGAGCCGGTGGTTCCGGGCGTGGCCTCAGGCCGGCTCGACCCGGAGCTGAAGGGACTGGTGCTGATCGAGGAGCTCAATTGTGCCGCCTGTCACGCGGGCGACGCGTCGTTGACGGCCCGCTCGAAGAAAGCACCGCGCCTCTCCGAGGTTGGATCACGGGTGAACCCGAAATATCTCGAGGCGTTCATCGGCAACCCGCATGGGACCAAACCCGGCACCACGATGCCGGATGTGTTGTCGCAGTTGGGTGCGGAGGAAAAGAGACAGGCGGCCGCGGCACTCACGCACTTTTTGTTGTCGCTGAGGAAAAGCGACTTTGCGTTGCAGCCGCCGGACGCGGTGGCGGCGCAGCACGGGAAGCGGCTGTTTCATGCGCGCGGCTGCGCGGCGTGTCATTCGCCGCGCGATGACCAAGGAACGGAGTTGCTCGCCAAAACTTCCGCCCCGCTCGGTGCGCTGGAAAAGAAATACAGCTTCAAGAGCCTCGTAGAGTTTCTGCGGCAGCCGCACACCAGCCGGCCTTCGGGACGCATGCCCGACCTGCGCTTGTCGGGGCAGGAGATTGAACGCATCGCGCATTATCTTTTGCAGGAAACGCGGGTGCCGGGTGCGCTGGGCTATACGCTGTATCGTGGGCAGGTGTGGGAAGGGCTGAAGAGCGACAAGGTGACTGCGGAACGCGCGGGCCATGTGAAGGATTTTGACCTGGAGAGTCTGGGCAAGCCCCAGCATCACACGGCGATCAAATACGAGGGCTGGATGAGCATCGCGCACCAGGGACGCCACACGTTTTTTCTGAAGATGAACGGCGGTTCGCTCTCGGTGGACGGCAGGCAAATCATCCAGCAGGAGCCGAGCGACCGGCGTGGCGTGAAGCAGCTCGAAGGCGCGGCGGAACTCGACGCGGGCTGGCACTCGATCCAGCTCACCTATTTCCACACCGGGCGCGAACCGAAGTTCTCGTGCGAGCTGGCAGGCCCGCAGTTGGTGCGCGGGCCGATTCCCTCCGCGCTGCTGTCGGTTTCCAAGGAAAAGTTTCCCGCCTTCGAGCCGCTCCAGGTGGATGCCGAGCTTGCGGCGCGGGGACGGGAACAATTCGGAAAGCTCGGCTGTGCGAATTGCCACGACGATCTCCGCATCCCCGCTAAGGCCAGCACCGCTTTTGCAAAACTCGATGCGAGCCGCGGATGCCTCGGGGAAGCCGGCGGGCCGTGGCCGCGCTTCGACCTGACGGCGGAGCAGCGCGGATGGATCGCCAAGGCGTGGCCGCGTGCGGAAAAGCCGCAGCTTGATGAGCGGCAACAGATCAACAAGACGCTCGTCACGTTCAATTGTATCGCCTGTCACGAGCGCACTGGTCTCGGCGGGATCGCCCCGGAGCGCAACGCGCTCTTCACCGGCACGCAGCCGGCGCTCGGCGATCAAGGCCGCCTGCCTCCGCCGCTTTCCCACGTCGGCGCGAAGTTGAGGCCCGAATGGCTCGCCGAAGTGCTGCTGCGCGGGAAACGGCAGCGTGATTACTTGGATGCCGCCATGCCGCAGTTTGGCGAGGCGAACGTTGGGCATCTGGTCGAGTTATTCGGCAAGGTCGATGCACTGGAAGCGGCGACCATTCCCAAGGTGGCCAACCTTCAGGAGTCCAGAAATGCCGGTCACGAGATGATCGGCGTCAGCGGACTAAGCTGCATCGTCTGCCATGAATTTAACGGACAGAAATCCGGCGAGGTCAGCGCCCTCGACCTCGCGCGCGTTTCCGAGCGGCTCAAGAAGAACTGGTTCCATCTCTACTTGCGGCAACCCTCGCGCTTCCACCCCACCGTGATCATGCCCATCTACTGGCCGGACGGTCAGTCCCCGCTTCCGAAAATTCTCGGCGGCGACGCCGGCCAACAGATCGAAGCGCTCTGGACTTATCTGGAGGACGGACCGCGCGCGAAGAAGCCGGTCGGGTTGTCGCGGCAGTCGAACGAGCTTCGCGTCGGCGACGTGACTGAAATCTGCCGAGGACAGAGTCCCGCGGGGTATCGCGGGATCGGCGTGGGTTATCCCGAGCGCATCAACCTCGCCTTCGATTCCGGCGAGATGGCGCTGCGCCAGCTCTGGAAGGGCGAATTCGCCAGCGTGGACTCGGGACATTTTCGCCCGCGCGGAACCGACTCCATTTCCTTTCCACCGGGCATTCCTTTCCATCGCCTGAAATCCCTCGACGACAACTGGCCCTACAAAGGCAAAACCAACCATCCTTTCCCGCAGGACCACGGATACCAGTTCCGCGGCTATCATCTCGATGCGGCGCGCCGGCCGACGCTCCTCTACCACTACGGCGACATCGCGGTGGAAGATTTCTTCGAGGACGTGCGCGACCAGGACGGCAAGGCTTACTTCAAACGCACGCTTCGCTTCGACACGCCCGCAGCGCAAACACCGTTCTATTTTCGCGCCGCCGCCGGGAAGAAAATCACCGGTTCCGCCGAGCGCACCTTCGCCGCAGACAAGCTCCAACTCCGCATCACCAGCGACCACATGG
>SIBH01000064.1 GCA_009695285.1 Pedosphaera sp. | reverse complement strand
CTCGCCAAGCTCGCCAAAGACGACCTCGCCGAGCCGGCGATCACCGGCGGCTATATTTTCAAAAAAGACCACGAGGAAACGGCCAACGTCGGCCGCCCCTCCGCCACCGGCTGGGGCCAGCTCGTGCCTTCCTACTACTTCTCAGGCCCGGGCAGTTTTCCCGCCGACCCGGCCGGCTGGCGCTCCATCCCGATTCAAGGCGGTGGAAGATTCAAGGGCGGCCGCGGTGCCGGCTCGTCGGACGGCATCTCGCTCCAAGATCGCACCGGCTCCATTGCCACCCGGCAGGCTGGACAGTTTTTCGTGGTGGAACCCGACCCGGATAAAATTCCCGCCGAACAATCCGCCTGGCTGCAAAAGCATCTGAACGAGTTTGAAACCGTCCTTTACGGGAAGGATTTCGCCGACCCCAAAAAAGGCTACCCCGCCTACCTCGATGCCGCGTCGTTCATCGACTACCACCTACTCGTCGAACTGACCAAGAACGTGGACGGCTACCGCTTCAGCACCTTCTTCAGCAAGGATCGCGCGGGCAAAATTAAAATGGAACCCGTCTGGGACTGGGATCTCGCCTTCGGCAACGCCAACGGCAAGCAGGGCTTCAAGCCCGAGTCCTGGTACTGGCCCTACCTCGACAACGTGCAATACCCGTGGTTCCGCCGGCTCTTCGAGGACCCCGATTTCGCGCAGCGATACGTCGATCGCTACGCCCAGCTCCGCGCCGGCGCGTTCAGCACGCCCAGCCTCCTGGCCCGCATGGACGGCTTCTCCGGCCGGCTGCGCGAGGCCCAGGCCCGGAACTTCCAGCAATGGCCCATTCTCGACAAGGAAGTCTGGCCCAATTATTACACCGGCCAATCCTGGGACGAGGAACTCCTCTGGATGCGAAACTTCCTCCGCCGCCGCGTCGCGTGGATCGACCTGCAATTCATCGCCGTGCCGCAACTGACCCGCAGCCAGGAAGGCGCGCGCCTCCTCACCGCCACCCCCGGCGCGAAAATTTATTACACGCTCGACGGCTCCGATCCGCGGGTGTCAGGCGGCGCGGTGACGGATCTGGCGAGAGAATACACCGGGGCGTTTCCGCTCCCGACGGATACGAAACTCGTCGCCCGCGCCAAAGTGGGCACCCGCTGGAGCGCCCCGTTCACGCCGGGCCGGAAATAGGAAAGCCGCCCCGTCCCCTCCGCTTCAGAACGCCAGCTTCTTCCTTCGGAGTTCGGGTTAAGAAAATGCGGAGCGCGGAATTCAGAATTTCGGAATCCCCGGCCGCCCCAAATCCCCGGGGAAATCATGACGCCGGGAACTGGCCTCACCACCTAGAATTCTCCGCGCGCTCCGCTTTCGTCCCGCTCCCCTTCCACTCCATCAATTCCGCTGGCCGCCTCACTCCGTCACGGCCAGATCCATGTCGCGCGTGAAATAAAGAATCCGGGCGCAGTTCGGGCAGGTGACAATTTCCTGCTCCGCCTGGCACGACACCACGACCTGCCGCTGCAGTTTCATGTGACAGCCGCCGCACGAGCTGTGGCTGATGCCGACCACCACGTTCTGCCCTTTTTGCTTGAGCAGCCGCTCATAGCGCGAGCGCGTGAGCTCATCCACCACCGAAGCCAGTTCCTCGCGGTTGGAGTCCAGCCCGGCCAGCTCCGCCTGCAACGTCGCCTCGCGCGTCGCCAGCTCGCCGAGCTTGCCGTCCACCAGTTTCTTCGCGGCGCTGGCCGCAACATTCGCCGCCGCCACCTGCTGCGCCGCCGCCTCGGCCTGCTCCATGAAAACGATCGCCTGATCCTCGATCTTCACAATGACCTCCTTCGCCATTTCGATTTCGTGTGCGAGAGCGCGATACTCCTCGTTCTTTTTTGTGAGCAACTGCTGCCCGGCATATTTCTGAATCTGCTGCTGCTTCGCCTCCACATCGAGTTCCAGCTTCTTGCGCTCGGATTCGATCTGCTTCCCGCGCAGCTTCGCCGCGTCGAGCGCGCCCTGGGTGGAGAGGGCCCGCGCGGTCAGTTCCTGCCGTTCGGGGGCGACATGGGCCAGTTCGTCGCGCACCCGGAGCAGTTTCCGGTCGCGATCCTGGAGGATGAGCAGTTTTTCAATGGCTTCGAGCATGATGAAATTCGGGTTCTTTTTTTAGCGGGCTAAAAACTATCGACCGCCCGGCGCCAAGTCAATGCGCGTCGCGCCCGATTTTCTGCTGCGCGCACGGGGGAGAATCTGTTAATCCTTCACCATTGCCTGACCGAAACATGAAACCAATCCTTCTTCTGCTCTCGCTCTCCGCGGCGGCTTCGTCCGCCCAGGCCGCCACGAACCTGCTCAACGAGGATTACAACCAGTGGAAACAGGCCCTCGGCACCAGCGCCGCCACCGCCGCCGTCCACCTCACCGCCCGTCCCGGCTTCAAGGTGGAGCTGATCCGTTCCGCCGAACGTGGTGAAGGCTCGTGGATCGCCCTAGCCTTCGATCCGCGCGGCCGCATCGTCCTCGCGCGCGAAGACCGGGGCCTGCTGCGCCTCACCCTTCCGACCGGTGCCGCCGCCGCCCGCCTCGAAACAATCAACACCAACCTCCTCGAATGTCGCGGCCTGCTCTTTGCCCACGGCGCGCTCTACGCCAACGCGAACAACTCGAAGTCATTCGTCCGTCTTCGCGACACCGACGGCGACGATCAGTTCGATGAAATCAAAACGCTGCGGCCCACGCCGGGCGGCACCGGTCACGGTCGCAACCAGCTCGCCCTCGGGCCGGATGGTTTTATCTACAGCATTCACGGCGACGACGTCCGGCTGCCGACGAACGGCGTGTCGCCGGGCTCGCCGCTGCGCCACTCCGCGGAAGACCGCCTCCTGCCCTGCGCGTGGGACAAGCATCTCTTCAACGCCGACGCCCGGATGCCCTTCGGCCATCTCATCCGCACCGACCGCGACGGCCAGACGTGGGAACTCATCGCGGGCGGACTGCGCAATCCGTTCGGCCTCGACTTCAACGCGGCCGGCGACCTGTTCACCTTCGACGCGGACATGGAATGGGACGTGGGCCTCTCGTGGTATCACCCCACGCGCGTGCTGCAGCTCGTCCCCGGCGGCGACTACGGCTGGCGGCGCGGCACCGGCGTGCTGCCCGCCTGGTCGCCGGATACGCTGCCGAGCGTGGTGGACCTCGGCGTAAGCTCGCCGACGGCGATCAAGTTTGGCACGAAGAGCAACTGGCCCGAGCCCTGGCGCAGCGCACTCTTCCTCGAAGACTGGTCCTACGGAAAAATCATGGCCGTGCATTTGCAGAAGTCCGGCGCGGGCCACACCGGCCGCAGCGAATTATTTCTCAAGGGCCGTCCGCTCAATGTCACCGGCCTCGAGTTCGGTCCCGATGGCGCAATGTATTTCGTGACCGGCGGGCGGCGGACGCAAAGCGGACTCTACCGCGTGAACTGGATCGGAGCGCCGGACAATGCCCGGCCAGATTCCCCGCCAGCCCGGCCGGCCAGTCCCCCGCGCCCCGTTGCCGGCCTTTGGCAGCGCCTCAACGACTCCGACCTCTGGGTCCGCCACGCCGCCCGCGTCGAACTCGAAGCCACGCCGCCCGCCGACTGGGCTGCCCGCGCCCTCACGGAAAAGCCGCCCACCGCCGCGCTCACCGCGCTGCTGGCCCTGAGCCGCGCCGGCGACCGCGCCCTCCAACCGCAGATCGTCCAACGCCTCAATGAACTCGCCTCTACCAAACTCAACGCAGACCAGCAGCTTCTCGCCGTGCGCGCGCTCGCCGTCTGCTTCATCCGCATGGGCCGGCCCGAGAGCGCGCTCGCCTGGCCGGTACTCGCGAAATGGGACGCCATCTATCCGACGGATGACGCGCGCGTGAACCAGTCGATATGCGAACTGCTCGTTTATCTCGAATCAAAAAGCGTCGTCGGCAGAACCATGCCGCTGCTCGCGCGCGCGCAGACACAGGAGGAAAAATTTCACTACCTGTTCGTCTTGCGGTTGGTGAAGTCCGGCTGGCGGTTGGCAGAACGCAGGGACTATTTCGCCTGGCTGGACCGCGCGCGCACAGAGTTCAGCGGCGCGAACATGCTGCCGACGGCGTTGAATTACATCCGCGCCGACGCCGAGGCCACACTCACGCCCGACGAACGTGCCGCACTCAAGGATTCCCTTGCCACGCTCAACCGTCCGGCCGCACCCGTCCCGACCATCGCGCGGCCCTTCGTCAAGGAGTGGGCGATGACCGACTTCGCCACGGGCCTCGAAGCTGCCGCGCGCGGGCGCAACGCGGCGCGTGGGAAAAAACTGTTCACCGAGACGGGCTGTGCCGTGTGCCACCGACTCGGGCGGGACGGCGGTTTCATCGGCCCGGAGTTGACGGCGGTGAGCGCGCGCTTCGACCGCCGCACCCTGTTTGAAAGCATTATCGAGCCGTCCAAGATCATCTCCGAAACCTACCGCAGCGTGACGGTCACGGTGAAATCCGGCGCCATCTTCGACGGACGCATCGTGGCCGAGGATGCGCAACTGCTCACGCTTGCGATCAATCCGGTAGACCCCGACCAGCGGCGGCGGATCAACAAGGCTGACATCACCGCGCAGCGCGTCTCGGATGTTTCTCCCATGCCGACAGGACTGTTCAACACCCTCAGCCGCGAAGAAATTCTCGACCTGCTAGCGTGGATCGATTCCGGTGGCGACGCCAGCCACGCGAACTTCCGTCCGTGAGCGCCCACCACCCACCCTCTCCGCGATTACCTCCAGACCGCTTTCCTGTAGAGTCCGCGCCATGAACAAACGTTTCGTTCCCCTGCTGACCGCCCCCCTGCTGGCTTCCGCCCTTCTGACCAGCGGCCGCCGCACCGCCTATTATTCGGCGATGGAAACCTTCGGCGTTTACAAGCGCGACCTCCTGAAAAAGCGCGTGGTCGCCGCGCGCGACGACCAGAAGGCGGCGAGCGAACAATTCAAGGACACGCTGACGCGGCTCAAGGAGTTGCATGCCTTCGACGGCGGCAAACTCGAGAAAACCTACAAGGCGCTGAACAGCGACTAAGAAAGTTCCGCGTCGAAGGCTGAGGCGGTGCGCAAGCGCATCCGGGACGTGGAGACCGTGGCCAAGGATTTGTTCGCGGAGTCGGAGAAGGAAATTGTGCAGATCTCCACACCCTCGCTCTAGGCCGGCACCGCAAGCAACTAGCCGAAACCCTCGCCCGTTACGAATCGATGCACGCCGCGCTGATCAGCGCGGAGTCGTCCATGCAGCCAGTGTTGACCAAGTTTCACGATCTGGTGCTCTATCTCAAACACAACCTCAACGCCCAGTCCATCGCGTCGCTCAAGGGCGAGTCGGCCCCCATCCAGGCGGAGATTTTCCAGTTGATCAAACAGATGAACACCTCGATCGCGCAGGCCGACGAGTTCATCAAGGCGATACCATGATCTGAATTTCGTAGCAGCCTCGTCACCTCGGCTGCTACGTTCTCAACGCTGACTGGCGACGAGTGCGATGACTCCCACCACCGCCAGTCCTGCCAGCACGGCCAGCGCAATCTTCACCCAGCTGTAAGGCCTCTGCCCGGCGATGGCCCCGGTGTAGCCGTTCACGAGCACCTGAAAGTTTTTTGATCCGTAGGTGTAGGCGACCAGCCAGATCGGCAGGAGGACATGCTTGAAGGTGCGATCCGCGTAGTTCGTGTTCACCTGGAGATGGCGATGCGTGTCGCCGGGAACCTGCCGCGCGCAGAGCGACTTCATTTCGGAATCCATCGCCTGCTCGGAACGCTGCGCGGCCTGGCCGAGATCAAGCTGGTAACGCTCCACGATCCAGCCGCGAATGTAGCTGGCATCGTAGGGCACCAGTTCTGTCGTCGTCGGAAACGGCTCAACTTTCCGCAGCAGTTCGCCGTTCACGCCGATGGAGCCGCAGACCAGTTCGTCGTCGAAAAAATTCTCCACGCTGCCCGCGCTTGGCACCCAGCGCGTCCGCTGGACGCGGCGCGTTTGATTGTTTCCATTCGCGTCGCGGTAGGATTCCTCCACGTAATAATGATGGCCGGACTCGGCGGTCCAGTCCGAGTGCGCCTGCGCGTCGAACGTCCAATACGGCAAATAAACGCCCTTGAGCGTGTCGGTCAGCGCGGCCTTCTTCAGGCGGTCCGGGGCGAACCATCGCGTGCGGTACCATTCGCGCAGACTGTCGCGCATCTGCGTTTCACTCTGCTTGATCGGCAGCAGACTCTCCGGGCTGATCGGGTCCTTGGTCTCCTCGTAGGAAACAATCGACGGCGAGCCGCAGAAGTCACAGCGCTGCGCCGCGCGGCCCGGATCGAACACCGAGATCGCGTGGCAGCTCTGGCATTTCACCGAAATCTTCTCGGCCTTCCAGCCGCGCCCCTCGTTGGAGACGCTGCCCAGCACTGCGGCGAGATCATGCTCCACAATGCCGCTGCCGTCGGTCTTGAGTTCGCCGGGGACGACCATGCCGCAGTACGGGCAGACGAGCGACTGCTTGGCGGGATTCCAAACGGATTCCCCGCCGCACTCCGGGCAGGGATGTTTTTTTTGCGCGGAAACCTCCGGCGCGTTCGGTCGGTCCGGCACGTCGCTCATCAGGACTTCAGAAATTCATCGAGCGAAGCGCGCGTGATCCGGAATGCCGCGCCAATCTTCTTCGCCTTCAAACTTCCCTCCTGGATCGCCGACATCACATCGGCCTCGGTCACGTTCAGCACCCGGGCCGCATCGGCGGGCGAAAGCAACTCACCCGAGGAGGCCGGCAAGCTCCCGGGCAACGGCGGCGGCGCCACGGGCGGCGTGCTTTGCGGGCCGAGGATGCCGCCGGGCTGGTTCATCAATTGTTGCGCCATGCCGAAGCCCATCGCGATCTCTGCCGCCGCGCCGCCCGGTCCCCCGCCTTGCCCGTTACCCAGACCTTCGGCCATCTGGAACTTCACGTAGTCATTCAGATTCCCAATCGCCCCCATGCTGGAACGCTTGTCGATGGCCGCCTCCACTTCGGGCGGCACGGAAACATTCTCGACAATGAAACTACTGATTTCGAGGCCGTACTTTTCCGCCACCACCGGATTGATGAGCGGCAGCAGCGCGTCGCCCATCTCCATGTAACGCGACGCCAGATCCAGCACCGGCACCTTCGCCGTCGCCAGCGCGTCCGTGAAAATGCTCACGATGCGTGAACGCATCGTGTCCGCAAACTCATCCAGCCGGAAATGCTGGTCGCTGCCGGACACCTCCTTGATGAACTTCCGCACGTCGATGATTTTGAAATCGTAGGTGCCGAAGGCCCGCGCGCGCACAATCCCAAAATCCTGGTCGCGCAGCATGATGGGGTTTGACGTACCCCACTTGTTCCCGGTGAAGAGGCGCGTGTTGACATAGTAAACGTCCGCCTTGAAGGGCGATTCGAAGCCATACTTCCAGCCCTGCAGGCGACAGAGCACGGGAATGTTGTCCGTGACCAGCGTGTGCTTGCCCGGCCCGAAGGTGTCGCCGAACTGGCCGAGATAAATAAACTGCACCGTCTGCGATTCGCGCACGATCAACTGCGCGCCGCGCTTGATTTCCTTATCGTCGTCGGGGAAGCGATAGACCAGCGTGTCGCGCGAATCGTCCGTCCACTCGATGATCTCGAGCAACTGACTTTTGATAAAATTCATCAGACCCATAATATTTTCCTTTCGTGTTGTGCGCGGCGAGAATCCCCCGGCTCGAATGCAATTCAAAGTATAAAATCACGCCGCAATTCCAGCCGGGTGCCTCGCCCGGCGGACGGCCGCCGCGTCGCGTCTTCGCCGGCTTCGTGAATCGACCGCATTTTTTTCTTAATTTCCGCGCCGGTTCCGCTATGCTCCCGTCATTCCATGAAAACACACCTTGCCCTGTTACTCACCGCCTCGCTCGTCCGCGCCGCCGCCGCGCCCGCGCCCGCCCTGCCCGCCGCCGACCAGCGCGGCGGAACGATCGTCACGCTCGACACCCCGCGCACGTTTCCGGAAATCAAGTCCAAGGCCGAATGGGAACGACGCGCCCGGGAAATCCGCGAGCAGGCACTGGTGAGTTGCGGGCTGTGGCCGCTGCCGGAGAAGGCACCGCTCAACGCAAAAATTTTCGGCCGCGTCGAACGCGAGGGCTACAGCGTGGAGAAGGTTTATTTCCAGACCTACCCCGGAGTTTATCTGGCGGGAAATCTTTACCGCCCCGTCGGCAAGGGGCCATTCCCCGGCGTGCTCAATCCCCACGGTCACTGGAACAACGGACGTCTCGAAGACACCAAGACCGGGAGCATCGCCGCGCGCTGCATCAGTTTCGCGCGGCAGGGCATGGTCGCCTTTTCCTACGACATGGCGGGCTATCACGACACGCAGTTCGCCGGCGTGACCAACGCGCCGGGCTACAAGACGCACCGGCTCTTCGGTGCCCAGCCCGCCGACCTGCCCTGGAACATCAGCCTGATGGGCCTGCAAACCTGGAACACCATCCGCGCCCTGGACTTCCTCGAATCGCTGCCGGACGTGGACAAGGCGCGCCTCGGCTGCACCGGCGCGTCGGGCGGCGGCACGCAGACTTTCATGCTGGGCGCGATCGATGACCGTCTGGCCGCGCAGGCGCCCTGCGTGATGGTGTCGAGCACGATGCAGGGCGGCTGCTCCTGCGAGAACGCGCCGGGCTTGCGCGTCGATTTCTCGAACATGGAGATCGCCGCCGCCGCCGCGCCGCGCCCGCAAATCCTCGTCGCCGCCACCGGCGACTGGACGAAACTGACGATGACGGTCGAGGGGCCGGCGGTGGAAAAAGTTTACCGGCTGTTCGACGCGCCGGACAAGCTGCGCTACGTGCGTTTCGATTTTGATCACAATTACAACCTGACCACGCGCGAGGCAGTCTATGAATGGTTCGGCCGCTGGCTGCTGAAGAACCCCGACCCCGCGTCGCTCAAGGAACAGCCGTATAAAAAAGAGCCGGACGCCGACCTGCGCGTCTTCCCGGACGGCAAGCTGCCGGAAGACGCGGTGACGGCCGGGCAGTTGCGCCAATATCTCATCGGACAGGCGGAGGCCCGGTTCCGCGCGGCGCATGTCAGCAACCCCATCGTGCTGGAAAATTACAAGAAGCTGATGATCCCCGCGTGGAAGCGGACGTTGCAGACGCGCTTCGTCGAGACCGGGTTGCTGGTCGAGGCCGGCCAGATCACCAAGGAACTGACTCACACCACAACGCGCCTCACGCTGGGCCGCGTCGGCCTGGGCGACCGCGTGCCCGTCACGCTCATCACCCCGCGCCGCGACGCCTTGCACAACATCACCGTGCTGACGCATCCGGCGGGCCGGGCCGGATTTCTCGAAGCGAACGGCGCCCTGACCGGGCTGGCGAAAAAATTTGTCGAGCGCAACCAGTCGGTGCTGCTGGTGGAGACGTTTGGCACCGGCGAAGCCGCGCCGCCCGCGACGGCGAAGGCGCGGAACTATCTCGCCAGCTTTTACACCACCTACAACCGCACCGAGGCGCAGGAGCGGGTGCAGGACCTGGTGACCGCATGCGCCTTCGCGCAGTCGCACGGCAAGGGTCGCAAGGTGGTGCTCTGCGGCGTCGGGCGTGCGGGCCTCTGGACGCTGCTGGCCGCGCCGGCCGCGGACCTGGTGGTGGCAGACTGCGACGCGCTGAACACCGGGAACGACGAGGCCTGGCTCGCGCCGGACATCTTCGTGCCGGGCCTGCGGAATCTCGGCGGCTTTGAAGGCGTGGCGATGCTCAACGCGACGAATCCGCTCCTCCTGCACAACACCGGCAAAGATTTCTCCACCGCCACTCTTCGGAATTGTTTTCAGCGGAACAAGGTCCCGTTCCTCCTGCGCGAGGAGGCCGCGCGGTTGGACGATGACGCCATCGTGGACTGGGTGCTGCACCTGCGAGCCTTGTGAAGTTTGACCTTCATCTGGCGGCGCTGCTCGCCATTTTTCTGATCACGCCACCGGCGCGCGGCGCGGAACTTGTCTGGCAGCCCCGCCCCGGTTATCGCTTGGCGCCGCTGGCCGTGCCCGCCATCGGCCGCACCGGCTTCACCCTCCTCTCCAACTCCGCCATCGGCATTCATTTCACCAACTCGCTGCCGTTCGACCGCGCGACCGTCAACCACAACTTCATGAACGGCGCGGGCCTGGCCGCGGCCGACGTGGACGGCGACGGCTTCTGCGATCTGTTTTTCTGCAGCCTCACCGGCGGCAGCAAACTTTACCGCAACCTCGGCACTGGACAATTCACGGACATCACCGACCAGGCCGGCGTCGCGCTCACCAACATGACCAGCACGGGCGCGGTCTTCGCCGACCTCAACGGCGACGGCTCCCCCGATCTGCTCGTCACCTCCTGCGGCGGCCCGAACGCCTGTTTCCTCAACGACGGGAAAGGCCGCTTCACCAACGTCACCGAATCCTCCGGCCTGGCGCAGAAGGCCGGCGGCACGACGATGACCCTCGCGGACATCGACGGCAACGGCACGCTCGATTTGTATGTGGCCAACTACGGTGAGACTTCCATCCTCCGCACCGGCGGCGCGCTGTCCGTCCGCACGGTCAACGGCAAGCCTGTCGTCTCCGGCCGTTTCGCCAAACGCATCAAGATTCTGGGCGGCCAGATGTACGAGTTGGGCGAGCCGGACGTGCTTTACCTCAATGATGGCAAGGGGAAATTCACGCCCGTGCCGTGGACCGAGGGCGCGTTTCTCGACCGCGACGGCCGGCCGCTGGCCGAGGCGCCGTGGGACATGGGCCTGTCCGCGATGTTCCGCGACCTCGACGGCGACGGCTTTCCTGACCTCTACGTCTGCAACGATTTTCAAACGCCCGACCGCATCTGGATGAACGACGGACACGGAAAATTCCGCGCCCTGCCCCGCCCGGCGCTCCGCAGCACCAGCCGGTTTTCCATGTCCGTCGATTTCGCGGACATCAACCGCGACGGACTCGATGATTTTTTTGTGGCCGACATGTTGAGCCGCTCCCATCCGATGCGCATGACGCAGCTCACGGAAACCAACGCGCCGCCGCAGATCATCGGCGAAACCGACCCCCGGCCCCAGGTCCGCCGCAACACGCTTTTCCTCAATCGCGGCGACGGCACCTACGCCGAGACCGCCTGCTTCGCCGGACTCGAGGCCTCGGAGTGGACCTGGAACTCCGTCTTCCTCGATGTCGATCTCGACGGCTACGAAGATTTGCTCATCGCCAACGGCCACGCCTACGACACGCAGGACCTGGACGCGGAGGCGCTGGTGAAATCCCTCGGCCAGCAACCGCCGAAGGACGCGGCCAAAAACCTCTCGCGCTATCCGCCGCTCCGGACGCCCAACTTGATTTTCCGCAATCGCGGCGACCTGACCTTTCAGGAGACCGGCGCCGCCTGGGGCTTCAACTCCACGCAGGTCTCGCACGGCCTCGCGCTCGTCGATCTCGACAACGACGGCGATCTCGACGTGGTGGTGAACTGCCTGAACGCCCCGCCGCTCCTCTACCGGAATGATTCCTCCGCGCCCCGCGTCGCTGTGCGGTTGCGCGGCGCGGCCCCGAACACCCGCGGCATCGGCGCGAAAATAAAAGTCCTCGGCGGCGCGGTCCCGCTGCAGAGCCAGGAGATGATCTGCGGCGGACAGTACCTTTCCGGCGGCGACGCCCTGCGCGTGTTCGCGGCGGGCCGCCTGACCAACCGACTGACCATCGAAGTCACCTGGCGCGGCGGCACGCGCAGCGTCATCACCGACGCGGCGGCCAATTTCATTTACGAAGCCGATGAGGCCGGCGCGGTGGCTGTTCCCAAAATCAAAACTCCCGAGGTCGTCCCGCTGTTCAAGGACGTCAGCGCCCTGCTCAACCACACGCATCAGGAGGAGCCGTTCGACGATTTTGCGCGACAGCCGTTGCTCACCCGGCGGCTCAGTCAACTCGGGCCGGGCGTCGCATGGCTCGATCTCGACGGCGACGGACGCGATGAATTGATCGTGGGCGGCGGCCGCAGCGGCGCGCTCGCCATGTTTCACGCCGACGGCCAGGGCGGCTTCACCCGCCTCGACGGCCCGCCGCTGCCCGACGACCTCACCGGACTGGCCGGCTGGACGCCCGTGCCCGGCCAGCGCGCCCTACTCGCCGCGCAGGCGAGTTACGAGTCCGATGCCAAAACCGCCGCCGTCTTGAAATTCTCCCTCGCGAGCGGCAACGGCCCACCAACGCTCCAGCCGCCGGCCTCCCTCCTCGCCCTGCCCGCTTCGCCCGGCCCGCTCGCGGTCGCGGATTACGACGGCGACGGACAGCTTGACCTGTTCGTCGGCGGGCGCGTGGTTCCGGGCCGCTACCCCGAGGCCGCCGCCTCGCAACTTTTCCGCAACGACGCCGGCAAACTCACGCCCGACACCGCCAACAACCGGCTGTTCGAAAAGGCCGGCCTCGTCAGCGGCGCGGTCTGGAGCGATCTCGACGGCGACAGCCTTCCCGAATTGATCCTCGCCTGCGAATGGGGGCCGGTGAAAATTTTCAAGAACGACCACGGCAAGCTGGCCGCGTGGAATCCGCCCGTGCGCCTCCACGGCCAGACCCTGCCCCTGGGCGATCTCACCGGCTGGTGGACCGGCGTGACCACCGGCGATCTCGATGGCGACGGACGCCCCGATCTCATCGTCGGCAACTGGGGTCTGAACACCCCCTGGCGCGCAAGCGAAACCCAGCCCGCACGGCTCTATTACGGAAATTTCACGGGCGCCGGCGGCGTTGATCTCATCGAGGCGGAATTTGACCCCACGCTCGGGAAAATTACGCCGCGCGAGCAGTTGAAAACCCTGGCCGCCGCGCTGCCGTTTCTGCGCGCACGCTTTCCAACCCACAAGAGTTTCAGCATCGCCAGCGTCTTAGAAATGCTCGGTGAAAATTATTCCCGAGCCGCCGAAGTCCGCGCGACCACTCTGGCCTCGATGATTTTCCTCAACCGGGGCGACCACTTTGAAGTCATGCCGCTGCCGGACGAGGCGCAGTTCGCGCCGGTCTTTGGCGTGGCCGTGGCGGATGCCGACGGCGACGGACGCGAGGATGTTTTTCTGGGCCAGAATTTTTCCGCCGTGCGGAGCGACCTCTTCAACCTGGATGCGGGCCGCAGCCTGTGGCTGCGCGGCCTCGGCGCAGGCCGACTCCAGCCGATGCCCGGCGCGGCCTCGGGCGTGATCGTTTATGGCGATGCGCGCGGCGCGGCGCTGGGCGATTTCGACGGAGACGGGCGCGTCGATCTCGTCGTCGCGCAAAACGGCGCGGCCACGAAATTATTTCGCAACGAGCGCGCCACCCCCGGCCTGCGCGTGCGTCTGCAAGGTCCGCCCGGCAATCCGACCGGCCTCGGCGCGAGCGTCCGGCTGTTGTCCGGGGAGAAGTCCGGCCCAGCGCGCGAGCTTCACGCCGGCTCCGGCCATTGGTCGCAAGACGGCACGGTGCCGGTGCTGGCCGTGGGCCCGGACACGACGCGCGTCTGGGTGCGCTGGCCCGGTGGAAAAATCACGGAGACCAAAATCCCCGCCGGCGCGAAGGAAGTGACGATTCCGTTTTCCGGCGGCGGCCTTTGACCGAAACAAGGATCAACCCGGTGCCAGCGGGAAGGAGACACGCACGGTGGTCTGCTGGCCGGGCACGCTTTCGATGGTCAGCTTCCCGCCCTGCAGTTCCGTGAGGCGCTGGGCGATGATGAGGCCGAGGCCCGCGCCCTGCTGCTCATAAATGTTCCGCTCGAACTGCACATGCGGCGCGATCTTGGCGATCTGCTCGGCGGTCGTGCCGCGCCCGGCGTCGGTGACGGTCAGCTCGTAATTTTTTCCTGCGATCACACCCGCCACCCGCACGGTCGTGCCCGGTGATGAAAACTTGCAGCCGTTGTTCACCAGTTCGGCGGTGATTTTTTGCAGATGATCCGCGATGACCGCGACCTCGGCGGGTTGGACCGACAGTTCCAGATCACCCGCGCGCCTGGCCTTCGCCACCATGTCCTGCGGGGCCTGGGTGATGACCGCTTCAACCGCCGTGCGCTCCGCCGCCGCCTGCCGGAGCAGGTCATTCCCGGTCATCATTTCGATCTGGGCGTAGATGAGAAAGTTTTTGATGAGATGATGGAGCCGGAGCGGAGACTCGTGCATGAAGCCGGCCGACTCCAGGATTTCCGCCGGAGGCATGGTCGCGTAATCCTCCATCAGCATTGAGGAAAGGCCCGTGATGCCATTGAGCGGAGTGCGCAGTTCATGCGGGAGCGCGAGGGTGATGTTGCCGCGCAGTTCGTCGAGCTTCCTCTCGGTCTGGCGCAAGATGACCGCCTGCTTGCCGAGCCGGGTGTTGACCGCCGCCATCAGTTCCGAAGGCAGGAACGGCTTGGTCAGATAATCGTCCGCGCCCAACTCCATGCCGAGTCGGACGCTGGGACGCTCGACTGCGCGAAAGAAAAATAAACGGAGTAGTGGCGGCGGCCTCGTCCTGGCGTAGCCGTCGAGGTTCGCATGTTCACGTCGCAGATGATGAGGTCGGCCCCTCGCGGCGGGCCATTTCGATGCCCGTTTCGCCTTCCCGGCCAGCACGGTGGCGAAGCCGTAACACTTGAGGGTTTCCCCAATGATCATCTGCACATCGCTTTGGTCGTCGATGATGAGAACTTTTTTGTTTAA
>SIBH01000063.1 GCA_009695285.1 Pedosphaera sp. | reverse complement strand
AGGCTGTGATACCAGCCGGCAAAATGCTTGCCGATGACGCCCGCCCAAAACGCGAGGTAGATGACGGTGCCAAGCGCCATCGCGTAGCCGAACCAGATCATCACGCCGTCCTCCTCCATCACGCTCGCGGCGACCAGAATGAGCGCGTAGCTGGGCAGGGCGTTGGTGAAGGGCGGGATGGGCGGCAGCGGCAGCGCCATCAGAAAGGCCATGAGTAAGAGCAGCAGCGCGTTGCCCATCCGCGCCAGCCGCCAGCCCATCCAAAAGGTGCGGCGCGGCTTGATGCCCTTTTCGATAAAGCGCAAAAATCTCACGCCGCCGCCGAGGATGATTTTCTTCATCCCCTTGGGCAGCGGGCGGTCGCCGAACCGTTTCGGAATATGCGGCGGGTGGCCCAGCGCCAGACGGAAGGAGAGGATCCCGATGACCGCGCCAAACGGCACGCTGATGCCCGGCACAGAGACGCCCCCGATGAAGGGCAGGCTCAACAGGATGATGACGAGGTAGAGGCCGCGTCCATCCGTGCTGCGGAGGAGATCATTCAAGGTGACAGCCTGGCCGCCGGGATGGTTCTCCAGGATTTGCGTGAGGCTCTGCGACAACGGCGGATGCTGCATGGCGTGAAGTTAGGAGGAACGGGAATGAACTCAAGCGCGGAACGCCCGCCCTCACCATGAACCGAGGGAACATCCAACATCGAACGCCCAACAACCATTGCAGGCCCGAAAGCGGCGACTTGGATGTTCGATGTTGAATGTTGGTTGTTGGATGTTTCCCCGGTTCATGGGAGGGGAAAGGTGTCATCCAACCGTCGCGCCACGCCAGAAAGCGTGATGTGGAACTTCACTTCTTTTCGCGGCGGGCGGCAATGACGGAGGCAGCGATGGCGGTCAGGAGGATGGCCACGACGATGAGCAGCGACCAGTCGATGGGAAGATGAACCCATTTTTCCACGAGCATCTTGCCGCCGATGAAGACGAGCACCAGGGAGAGGCCGTATTTCAGATAGCGGAAATAGCCGATGGCGCCGGCCAGGACGAAGTAGAGCGAACGCAGGCCGAGGATCGCGAAAACATTCGAGGTGAAAACAATGAACGGCTTGTCCGTGATGGCGAAGATGGCCGGGATGGAGTCGAGCGCGAAAACCAGGTCGGTGGTTTCCACCACCACCAGCACCAGCGCCAGCGGCGTGAGCATGAGCCGGCCACCCTGCCGGATGGTGAAGCGGGGGCCGTGGAACCCGGGCGAGACCGGAAAATATTTCCGGGCCAGGCGGAGGCAGGGATTTTTTTCCGGCTGCACCCCCTCCTCGTTCGCGAAGAGCATTTTGACGCCGGTGAAGAGGAGAAACGCGCCGAAGACGTAGAGCACCCAGTGGAAGCGGGCCACCAGTTCCGCGCCCAGCCAGATCATCAGGCCGCGCATGACCAGCGCGCCCATGATGCCCCAGAAGAGCACGCGGTGCTGATGCTCGGGCGCGACGCGGAAATAGGAAAAGATCAGCGCAATGACGAAGACATTGTCCATCGACAGGGACAGTTCGATGAGGTAGCCGGTGGCGAACTCGGTCGCCTCCTCGCGCCCACGCAGCGGAATGAGCGCGACGGCGAAGATCATGGCCAGGGTGAACCAGACGCCCGTCCAGATAAACGCCTCGCGAAAGGAGACCACATGCGCGCCGCGATGCAGCACGCCCAGATCCAGCGCGAGGAAGAGAAGCACGCAGAGGACGAACCCCGCGTAGTGCCAGGGGGTGATTTCGATCAAGGCCAGCATGGGTCAATCATGGGCGCTTACGCGGACCGAGCCGGGACAGGCTCAGGCCTTCGCGGCGGGGCGGTTCTCCAGCACCACCTGCGAGGCCATTTTCGGACGCTCGCCCTTATGCCACCAGAGCACGAGCGCGCTGGCGATGTAGATCGAGGAATAGGTGCCGGTGATGATGCCGACCAGGAAGGTGAAGGCGAAGTCGTTGATCGCGCCGCCGCCGAAGATGTAGAGCGACATGGTGGCGAGGAAGACGGTGCCGGAGGTGATGATGGTGCGGCTCAGGGTCTGGTTGAGCGCCTGGTTGATGATCTCGCGGAAGGAGCCGCGCACGCCCAGCTTCAAGTCCTCGCGGATGCGGTCGAAGATCACGATGGTGTCGTTGATCGAGAAGCCGATGATGGTGAGGATGGCCGCGACGGTGGTGGCGTTGAACTCGCGGCCGGAGAGGCAATACCAGCCGATGGTCATCAGCACGTCATGGATGACGGCCAGCACCGCGCCGATGGCGAAGGAAAATTCATAGCGTATGGCCACGTAAAACAGGATGCCGAGCAGCGAGAGCAGCGCGGCAATGATGCCGGCCTCCATGATCTTCGCGCCAATGGTCGGACCAACCTTGTCGAGCGACGCGCGGGTGAATTTCGAGGCGGGAAATTCTCTCTTCAGAGTTTCCTCGACCTTGCCGCCGGTATCGAAAGCAGAGGTGATGGTGAGGCGTTCTTTCAAGGTGTTCGGATCGCTCTGATACTGGACGAGTGCGTCCTTCATGCTGGCGGCAGTGAGTTTGGCGGTGATCTGATCCTCGGTGGTTTTTTGCTCGAAATCGAGAGTCAGGCGATCACCACCCTTGAAGTCGATGCCGAGGGCGTCCGAACCGCGGTGGATGCCGTAGCCGACGCCGATGATGGTGACGGCCCAGGAAAGGGCGAACGCCGGCTTGGCGAGCTTCATGAAGTCGAGCTTGGTCACGCGGAAGAAGTGCAGCATGGGCAGTCCCTTGATCAGGTTCTTCGCCAGCATGAAGTCAAAAATAAGGCGGGTGACGACCAGCGCCGTGAACAGGCTGGCCGCGACACCGATGGTCAGCGCCACGCCGAAACCCTTGACGGTGCCAGTGCCCATGTAAATCAGGATCACCGAGGAAATCAGCGTGGTGACGTGTGAGTCGAAGATGGTGCCGAACGCGCGGTCGTAGCCGGCCGCGATCGCGCCCTTGAGCGACTTGCCTTTCCCCAGTTCCTCGCGGATGCGCTCGAAGATGAGCACGTTGGCATCGACCGCCATGCCGACGGTGAGGACGATGCCCGCAATGCCGGGCAGGGTGAGCGTGGTGCCGACCGAGCACATGACGCCGAGCAAGATCAGGATGTTGGTGAGCAGCGCGACGTTGGCGACCACGCCGGCCAGCAGATAATAAACCGCCATGAACGCCGCCACGGCAATGGTGCCGTAGAGGGCGGATTTGACGCCGCTGTCAATGGCGGCCTGGCCGAGCGAGGGGGCGACGCTGCTTTCTTGGACAATTGTCACCGGGGCTTCGAGCGGGTTTTGCAGGACCTGGGCGAGGGTGAAGGCTTCCTTCTCGTCGATGCTGCCGCCACTGATCACGCCGCTGCCGCCGGTGATCGGCTCGTTGATGTTCGGGGCCGAATAAAGTTCGCCGTCCAGAATGATGGCCAGTTGCCGTCCGACGTTGGCCGTGGTGACTTTTCCGAAGGCGGCTGCCCCGTCCGAGTCGAACTTGAAGGAGATTTGCGGCTCATTCAAATTGCCGCGAATGACGCTGGCACTCTTGATGTTTTTGCCGCTCAATCCGGCAATGGGTTCCTTGGTGACGACATGCGGAACCAAGACTTTCGTCCCATCGGTCGCACGTTTGGTTTCCTTCAAAATCATGTAGCCCGGCGGGATGATGCCCTCTTCCAGCATTTTCGGGCTCGCTTCATGCACCAAGCGGAATTCGAGAAAGGCCGTCTTTTCGATGGCACGACGCACATCATCCATGTCCCCCTCAGAGAGGCCGGGCATCTGGATGAGGATTTGATTGTCGCCGACGGGCTGCAGCAGCGGTTCGGCGACGCCGAAGGCATCCACGCGTTTACGGAGCACTTCGACCGCGTTCTCCAGCACGGCGCGGATAGCGACATTCGCGGGCAGCTTGTTGGTCTGCATCTCGACGAGGAAGGAGGAGCCGCCCTGAAGATCGAGGCCGAGCTTGATTTTGCCGGCCGATTCGCGCTGCAGGCGTTTCAGAATGTAGCCGTTTGGATCCCTCTCCGCGGCGGCCTCTTTCTGAAACTGCGGGAAATAGACCGTGATGTCATTGGTGCCGATAGCCTCCCGCAGGTTGCGGTAGTCGCGCTTGGGATTGGCCGCCTGCAACTTTTTCGCCTGCTCCACGATAGCCGTGTAGTTGGTGTCGCGCTTGAAGGTCTTTTCCGGGTCTTGAAACTCGACGAGCAAATCGCGGCTCTGGGGCGGAGTAATTTCATAGGCCGACCAGGCGACGACGAAAACGATGATCAACAACTTCCAAAGATGATTGCGGTTCATGGAAAAAAAGTAGGTGGGGCGGACGGAATCAAGCTTCCGAGGACGAGCCTTCGCCGGCCTTCTCCGTGACTTCGGAGACGGCGGATTTCAAGACTTCGAGCTTCGTATCGGCGGAGCGGATGGACACGGTCTTCTCCTTGACCGCCACGACCACGCCGACAATGCCGCTGGCCGTGAGCACCTTGTCGCCGGGTTTGATGCTCTTGAGCAGGGCGTCGAGCGCCTTCTGGCGCTTGCGTTGCGGACGGATCATGACGAAATACATCACGAAGCCCATGACGCCGATCATGCTGACCATCTTGATCATTTCCCCCTGGGGGTTGGCCTGCGTGCCGGCCGGAGGAGGAGCCATCGCCAAAACCGCGTAAAATGTGTTCAAATTCATAAGTTTAGATTCGTCGAGCCGCCAAATCTAGGGATGCGCCAACTTTTGGCAAGCTTTACATTGGCCGAGGGAAGGTTGTTCGCGGCGGAGCGCGGGCGGTCCCTCGCCCGCAGCATGTGACGAAACCGGAAAGCACGGATGAATTCTGTGGCTCCTCATCTTCATCACGCGCTGAGACCGGGGGACCAGTCGCGCTCCGAAGTCGAATAGCCGCCGCCAGCGGGCGTCTGGTAAATCGTACGTGTAGGTATGATACGGGTTGCCAAGCTCGCGCCCTTGATCAATACTCGCCGCACGTCCGCGCACGGTTGTTCTCGGCTTTTGGTTCGTCGGCCCTAAATTTTTATCCGGTCATGAAAAAACTTTCTCCCGTCCTGCTCGCGCTCGGTTGCGCCGCCCTGCTCTCCCCGCTCCACGCCGCGCCCGTCGCCGGTTGGCTCAACTGGCGCGGCCCCGACCAGAACGGCACGTCGCGCGAAACCGGCCTGCCCGCCAAGATCGACGCCAAGCAGGCGCTCTGGACAGCGAAATTTCCCGGCCAGTCCACGGCGGTCATCGCCAACGGCAAACTTTTCATCAACGGCTATCTCGGCGAGGGCGCTGATTTACAGGAATACATTTCGTGTTTCGACGCGGAGACCGGCCAGCAGCTCTGGTCGCACGCCTTCAACGATTTTCTGAGCGACACGATTTATCTGCGTTACGCCACGGCCAGTCCGGCGGTGGATGCCGAGACGGGCCATGTTTACATGCAGGGCACACAGGGGCTGCTCTCGTGCTTCACGGCGGACGGCAAGCTGCTCTGGCAGCGCTCGATGATGGAGGAGTTCGGCCGGCTCACGTTTCCGAACAGCCGCACGGCGTCGCCGGTCATCGACCAGGAACTGGTCATCACGCGCGGCATCACTTCGGCCTGGGGCGCGCACGGCGCGGCGGGCGACCGCTTTTACGCCTTCGACAAGAAGACCGGCGAACTCGTCTGGAGCAGCGCGCCGGGGGAACGTCCGCAGGACAACACGTTCTCGCATCCGGTGCTGGCGTGGCTGGAAGGCAAGCGCGTGCTCTACTCGGCGGGCGGCGATTGCAGCCTGGTCTGCATCAATGCGCGCACCGGCGCACCGCTCTGGCGCACCGCGCTGGCCAAGGCCGGCGCCAAGGGCGGCATCAACGCCTCGCCCCTCCTGCACGGCGGCGACAAGATCATCACCATTCACGAAAGCGAGAACATCGACTCGAGCGAGATCGGGCGCATGGCCGCGATCAAAATCCCGTCCGGCGTCGCGCCGACGAACTCCTTCACGGCGGTCGTTTATCCGACGAAGCAACTCGAGCTTTGGCACAATGAAATCGGCGCGCTGGCCAGTTCGCCGGTGCTGGTCGGCGACCGCATCTACGAGGTGAGCGGTACGGGTGATCTGGTGGCGGTGGACGCGCTGAACGGCAAGGTGCTTTGGAAAAAGAAGCTCGGCATCGAGCAGCGTCAGAGCAGCCCGTTCTACGCGGACGGAAAACTTTATGTGGCGATGTACATTTCCGCCGGTGGTGAGGTGAAGGAGGCGGGTGGCGAGGCTGGCACCACGGGGGATTTGTTCGTCATCAAGCCCGACGACAGCGGTGGCGAAATTCTCAGCCAGACACAGCTCGAAGGAAAATGTTTCGGCTCGCCGATGGCCTGGAACGGCAAGGTCTATGTCCAGACCGACCGCAAGCTCTACTGTTTCGGCAAGGCCGGGAACAATCCTGGACTCGCTGCGGCGCCCGAGGAAAAGCCCTGGCCCGCGCCCGGCGTGGCAAAGCAGTTGCAGGCGATCCCCTACGAGGTCTTGCTGAAACCCGGCGCGACCGCCTCGTTCCGGGTGCGTTCGCTCGACGCGAACGGCTTCACCGTGCGGGAGAACATCGATCCGAAATCCCTTTCCTGGGTGACGTTCATCCCGCCGACCGCGCTGGTGAAGGTCACGATGAACGGCGGGTTCAACGCGGACGGTCTGCTCTTCGCGTCCAATTCCATCGCGCCGTCCGCCGGACAATTTCAGGCGTCGCTCGGTGAACTCAAGGGTTACATCAAGGGACGCGTCCTGCCCGATCTGCCGCTCAAGCAGGACTTCGAGAGTTTCGCCCTGGCGAACATGACGACGAATTCCTTCGAGCCACCGACGCCCTTCGCCTATCCGCCCCTGCCGTGGAACTCGTGCCGGTTCCGTTTTGAGGTGCGCGAGAAGGAAGTGGATGGTGTGAAAACCAAGGCGCTGGTCAAGACGGTGGACAACAAATTATTTCAGCGCGGCCAGGTGTTCTTCGGCCATCCGGACATGAAAAATTACACCATCGAGGCGGATGTCTTGAGCGACGGCAACAAGCGCAAGATGTCCGAGGTGGGCCTGATCAACCAGCGCTACCTGATCCTGCTGAAAGGCAATTCGCAGGAACTCGAAATCAACTCGAACCAGGAACGCATCAAGGTGGCCGTGCCGTTCAAATGGACGGCGAACACCTGGTATCGCCTCAAGGCGCGCGTGGACATGGCCGCCGATGGCAGCGCCGTGGTCCGGGCCAAGGCGTGGAAAAAAGGCGAGGCCGAGCCGGCGTCCTGGACCCTCGAAGTGCCGCACAAACACGGTCACGACCACGGCTCGCCAGGGTTGTTTGGATTTGCGCCTCAGGAAATGCGGACGTATCACGACAACATTTCGGTGACAAAAAATTGAAGGGAAATGAACGCCCCGCTATTTAACTTTCGTCTGCGCGATTGGGATAAGGTCGAACCTTGGACCGATGGCAATGGAACAAAGCAACTGTGGTGGTTTGGCTTTACAGACGGATGGTATTGGTTGAATTGCGGTGGTGACGAGTTGTTCCGTGCGACTCCGGAGATTCTCGCACGATGGAAACAAGTTTCCGACCAGTGTTATTGCGATTACCAAGTTGCGCGCTTATGGGAGGACATACTGCAAATTCTGCCAAGAGTTTTGGATCCGGTACCTGAAGATCTTTCTCCAATTCTGGCGGATGAAGTTGAACTCTTGCGTTGGTCCCAGCAACGGATGGCTTGGTACAAGGGTGATAAAGATTTGGATGCAATCGAGGATGAGGCGATGGACTGGATGGGGGGGCGTCTTCTCGACTCGCTCTATCTGGTGCAAGGCCCGCAGATCATTTTATGGAGAACCGGAAATGTTATCTCCATTCGTTGGGACAATTCTGAAAAGCTGATTGATGGCATCCCTGTTTGGACAGCGAAGAAAGGCTTGTATGAAATATCCGTGGATGACTTCTTGCTGGAAGTGGAGTCATTCCATAAACGATTCACAGGAGCCATGAAGGACAGGGTGAATGCCATCGCCACTAATTGGAGCCGTCCCAATGTGGAAGTTGACATCAACCGATTGGTTGAAGAGCAATCCGAGAGAGAGAGGGCCTTGAGTGAGGCTCTCGCTGTGCAGCACAACACAAATTGGGAGATCGTTAGAAAAGGCAAAAGACTGCTCAACGAGTTAAAGGTCATTTCTCATGCTTAACGCTTATTCGCAGAACCATAATTTAAAGAACATTTCAAAATTCCTATGAAAACACTTCCCCTTCTCACCACCGCCCTCATCGCCTGCGGGCTGGTTGCCCAAGCCCAAGACTGGACGCAATGGGGCGGCAGCGACCCCGGGCGGAACATGTATTCGCCCGCGAAAAATCTTCCGTCCACCTTCAACCCCGGCAAGCTCAAGACCGGCACCGAGGAGATCGATCCCGCCACCACCAAGGGTGTGCGCTGGGCCGTCAAGCTCGGGTCGCAAAGCTACGGCAACCCCGTTGTGGCCGGCGGCAAAGTTTACGTCGGCACCAACAACGAATCGCCCCGCGACAAAAAGCACACCGGTGACCGCAGCATCCTGATGTGCTTCGACGAGAAGACCGGCGCGTTTCTCTGGCAGCTCGTCGTGCCCAAGCTCGCCGCCGGCAAGGTCAACGACTGGGAAAATCTCGGCCTGCTCTGCTCCCCGACCGTCGAGGGCAACCGCGTCTATGTCGTGACCAGCCGCTGCGAAGTGCTCTGCCTCACCACTGACGGTCTCGCCAAGGAAAACGTCGGCCCCTACCAGGACGAGGCGCAGTACATCGTCGGCCCCGGCAAACCGAAGATCGAACCCGGCCCCAAGGACGCCGACATCGTCTGGCGTTACGACATGATGGACGAACTGGGCTCCTTCCCCCACAACGCCTCGAACAGCTCCGTCCTCATCATCGGTGACACGATCTACGTCTGCACCTCCAACGGCCAAGACTGGTCGCACGTCAACGTGCCCTCGCCCAATTCACCGAGCTTCATTGCGCTTAACAAAAAGACCGGCGAACTGCTGGGCGAGGATGACGCCAAGATCGGGCCGCACATTTATCACGGCCAATGGAGCTCGCCCTCTACCGGCAAGGTCAACGGCAAGGACCTCGTGTTCTACGGCGGCGGCGACGGCTGGTGCTACGCCTTCGACGCCAAGCCGGTCAAGGAAGGCGACACCAGCTTTTTGAAGACCGTCTGGAAATTTGACGGCAACGCGCCGGAATACAAAGCGAAGGACGCCGCCCACAAATATCCCGCGCCGGAAGGCCCCAGCGAAATCATCGCCACGCCGGTCTTTTACAAGAACCGCGTCTATGTCGCCATCGGCCAGGACCCCGAACACGGCGAAGGCGTCGGGCGGCTCGCCTGCATTGACGCGACCAAGACGGGCGACATCTCCAAGTCCGGTCTCATTTGGGAATATAAGGGTGTCCGCCGCACCATGGGCACCGTGTCCATCGATCCCGACAGCGGCCTGCTCTTCCTCACGGACTTCTCCGGCTTCGTCCACTGCCTCGACGCCGAGACCGGCAAGCTCCATTGGGTCCACGACATGAAGGCGCACATGTGGGGCTCGACCTTCGTGGCCGACGGCAAGGTCTATGTCGGCGACGAGGACGGCGACTTCTGTGTGCTCGCCGCCACCAAGGAAAAGAAAGTCCTGAGCGAAGTGAACCTGGGCGCGGCCATCGACTCCACCGCCATCGTGGCCAACGGCGTCATGTACATCGCCAGTCTGACCCACCTGTTCGCCGTCGGCGAACCGGCCAAGGCCACCGGCGACGATCCGTCCAAGGTGAACGTGGAATTGAAAAAGCCGGACGAGAAAAAATGATCCGGGGCGCGGCTATGTCGATTGCCGGTCTGATCGTTCTGGCCGTTCTGGCCAATGAGATCAGGGCCGCGAACTGGCCGCAATTTCGCGGCCCCACCGGCCTCAACTACACGGACGAAAAAAACCTCCCGCTCACCTGGAACGCGAAGACCGGCGAAAACATCCTCTGGAAATCGCCGCTGCCCAAAAGCGACAACCCCTATTCTTCGCCCATCGTCTGGGGCGACCGCGTGTTCGTCACCTGCGTCGTCAATCAACCGCTCGAGCATCACGTCCTGTGTTTTCAGGTCGGCGACGGCAAGCAGCTTTGGGATGTGACTGTTCCGCCCGGCCCGTGGTTCTTGAAGGATTTGCGCGGCGGTTACGGCGCGCCCACGCCGACGACGGATGGCAAGAACGTGTTCGTCGTGTTCGGCTCCGCTGTCGTGGCCGCGCTCGATTTCGACGGGAAAATTATCTGGCGCAAGGAACTCGAGAAAATCAATTTCGACGTGGCCATGGGCGGCAGCCCAATACTTTATCAGGACACCGTGATCCTCGACTGCGACCAGAACGGCAAGACCTCGAGCTTCATCGCGTTCGACAAGAAATCCGGCGAGATCAAGTGGGAGGAGAAACGTCCGCAGGTCGCCTTCGCGCACAGCACGCCGGTCATCGTGAGCGTGGGCGGAAAAAAGCAGATGCTCGTCAGCGCGTCGAACGCGATTCAGGGCCTTGATCCAGCCACGGGGAAAATTCTCTGGTGGTGCGCCGCGCCCGGCGACGCCACCTCGCCGGCCTTCGGCGGGGGGTTGATCTTTTCCGACAGCGGCCGCGGCGGCAAGGCCGTCTGCGTGGACCCGACCGGCGCGGGCGACGTGACCAAGACGCATCTGAAATGGACCTTTCCGCAGATTCCCGAAGGCCTTTCCTCCGCCATCATCGTCGGCGATTTGATTTTCCGGACGCACAATCCCGAAACGCTGCGCTGCATCAAACTCGCCACCGGCGAACCGGTCTTTAGCGAGCGCCTCGTCGGCGTCTCGACTTGGGCCAACCCGTTCGCCACTCCGGAAGGAAACATTTATTTCGCGAGCGCCGGAAAAAGTTTCGTCGTGAAAGCCGCCGACAAGCTCGAAGTCCAGGCAACCAATGAAATTGGCGAGGAGAACCGCGCCAGCGCGGCGGTGAGCGACGGGAAAATCTTTCTCCGCGGCGGCAAAAATCTTTACTGCATCGGGAAGAAATTATGAAAACCGAACACATCCACGGGATTGGCCGCGACACGCAGGCTGATTTGGAGTGCGGTGACTTGTCACCGCTTTTTCCGCTGGTGACTTGTCGCCGGCGCGCGACGCGACCCGGCGCGCTGCAAAAGGGCGGTGACAAGTCACCGCACTCCAAGGCACGCCTCGCCACCTGCGCGTTGGTTTTGCTTTCCGCACTCGCCGTCCACGCCGCCGAATGGGTGAACATTTCAGACAGCGTCACCGCGCAGGTGAAGCCCGGCTACGCGGGACCGACCGCCGGGGTCGTGGTGGATCGCGCCAACGGCGATGTCTTCATGGTCGTGAACGACCAGGGCCTCTGGAAAAGTTCCGACCACGGCAAAACCTTCGCCCGTGCGGACGACAAGGCCATCGGCGGCCGGTGCGAAACCGGCTGGGCGTTGCAGGCGGACCCGAACGGCTCGCGCCTGTTCTGCTTCATGATCTACGGGAGCAGCGCGCTGACGACCGACGGCGGCAAGACGTGGGCGAAATCGAAGGTGAGCCACCTGGATTTTGGCGCGGCGGACTGGGCCGACACCGGCAAGCGCCTGCTCGCCCTCCGCCACGAGAGCGGCGGCATGTTGACCACCAGCGACGACGCCGGCGCGACGTGGAAGGATCTGGAAAAGGGGTTCAGTTGCCTCGGCGTCTTCGACAGCAAGACGTTCGTCGCAACGAAGGAGAAGGAGAAGGGCATTTTCCGCAGCACCGACACGGGCGCGACCTGGACGGAAGTTTCCACCGAGAAACCGCTCGGCGGCGTGCCGGTGGTTTTCAAGGGCACCGGCTACTGGCCCACCGGCAAAGGCCTTCTGACCAGCAAAGACAAGGGATCCACCTGGTCGGCCCTCGGCACGCCAGTGGATGCGATGATCGGCCCGTTCTTCGGAAAGGACGAAACTCATTTCGTCGTCGTCGGCAAAAGCGGCTTTCAGGAAACCAAGGACGGCGGTAAAACCTGGATGCTGGCCGCTCCCCTGCCCGCTGACTTCACGGCGGGCCGCGTCGGCCCGAACTACGCCTGGGATGCGAAGGCGAATATTTTTTACGCCTCGACCATGACCAAGCCGACTTTCAAGTTTGAACGCTGAACCCAAACCCTGTTAATACACCCCCATGAGCATCACCGCCGTCCCTCCCGAAAAAATTAAGGCCGCCAAAGACCAGTTGAACGCCCATTTGCGCGAGATCGTGCAGTGGCATTTCACGCCGGAGACCGGCTGCCCGTTCTGGCTCGACTGGTCGAAGCAGAACTTCGACCCGCGCCAGGAAATCCAGACCATCGACGACCTGCTGAAGTTCCCGCACTTCCATGATGAATGGCTGCGCGAACTCCAGCCGGAAGTCTGGGTGCCCGCGCAGTTCAAGGGTAAGCCCTACAACATTTTTGAAACCGGCGGCACGACCGGGATGCCCAAGCAGCGCATCGGCTGGAATGATTTCAGAGTCGATTACTCCGAGTTCAGCGAGAAAATTTCGGACGAACATTTTCCGCGCGGCGGCGCGTGGCTGATGATGGGGCCGACCGGCCCGCGCCGGCTGCGCCTCGCCATCGAGCATCTCGCCAACGTGCGCGGCAGCTCGTGCTACTTCATCGACCTCGATCCCCGCTTCGTGAAAAAGCTGATCACGAACAAGCAGTTTGACGTGGCCAAGCAATACATGGCGCACGTCGTGGATCAGGCCGCGATCATTCTCAAGCACCGCAAAGTCACCGGGCTGTTCACCACGCCGAAACTGCTCGAAGCTCTCGCCGAACAGGTGAACCTGTGGGAGGCCGGCATTCGCGGCGTGTTCTGCGGCGGCACTTCGATGAAGCCGCAGGAAGTCCGTTTCATCGTCGAGGAACTGCTCGAAGGCCGCATCGGCTTTTACCCCACCTACGGCAACACGCTCATGGGCCTCGCCGCCAGCGTGCCGCTTCAGCCCGAGGACAATTTCAGCGTGACCTACTTCGCCCCCCAACCGCGCGCCGTCCTGCGCGTGGTCAACCCGAACCAGACCGAGGAAACCGTGGCCTACGGCGCTTGGGGCCGCGTGGAGCTTTCCACTTTCACGAAGGAATTTTTCATGCCGCGCTTCCTTGAACGCGACGAGACCATGCGCCGCGAACCGCGCGCCCCGTACGCCTGGGACGGCGTCGGCGACGTCCGCCCCTTCGGCGCGATGGAGAAGAACATTGTGGAAGGTGTATATTAGCCGCCGTGAGTGACGCCACTGAATCGTCAGCGCGCATCTCCGCTTCAAGCGGGACGCGTTCGACTGTGCTGGCCAAGGCACAGGCCCTCGGCCTGAATTTGCCGGACGACTTGCAGCGGCTCGCCGTGGCGCGGGGTTGTAATTACTATGTTGTCGAAGGCGGGCCTCTGCCTCCGGCCAACCTGCGATTCACCAACGAGGAACTGGCCGTGGCCCTGCTCTCGGCGGCGGTGCCGCCTGAACCGCAGAACATCCGCATCGCGGCGGCTGTTTTAAGTTCCCCTGATGTGGACGTTTCCATGCTGGCGGCACTGGCCGAAACTGAAGGCTGTGCCGGACTGGTGCGCTACATTGCGGAGTGCGGGCAAAAATACGAGCCAACGGTCATCTTCTGGAGCGATCTCCTCGCCCGGCTGCAGGAGGCAAAAATTCCTTCCGGCCCTTTGCCCCACTCAACGCGCTTCATCGAGATGACCGGTATGATTCGTGGTCAAACTGGTTTCTTCACCCACTGGATTCGTCCGGTTCCGGCCAAGGCATGATGAGTGTCGGGTCCGGCAATCCTGATCGTCTGCTCCTGGCGCTTGATGAGCATCTGGACCATCCGGTGCGGCTTGTGATCTATGGCCGCTCCGCCGTCTGGCTGGGATTCGACGGTGCGGCGGCAGCCGTCGGACGCACCCGGAACGTGGATGGGATTCTCTCCGATGCGGATGTGGGGGCTTTGAACGACGATCTCCAGTTCTGGGACGCGCGCGATGCCGTTCACGAACGGTTTAAAGACGACGGGCTTTACATCACACACCTGTTTCCCGCGTCAGGAGTTTTTCTGCGCCAGTGCTGGCTTGAGCAAATCGTTCCGGTCACGCGGCTGCCCCTGCGGCACTTGAAACTTTTCCGGCCCGCGACCCTCGACCTCGTTCTGACCAAGATGATGCGGGGCAATGATCCGCAGGACATGGCCGACGGGAAATTCATGATCGAGCATGACCGGATCACGAAGGCCCAACTGAACGAGGCCTTCGCGCTGATGAATCCCATTGAACTGGTCGAACTCCGCGATAGTTTCAAACGCGCGCAGCCAATCGTGCTTGGTTTCGCGTCCGACTAAACGAACACCCTTTGCAAAACACATGAGCAACCTCCCCCATCTCCCCGTCCTCCGACTCGGCCGCGCCTACGAGTCCCTCGAAAAAATCGAGGTCAAGGACCACCGCACCGGCGAAGTCAAGGCTCTCGTCTCCACCGTCAATGGCGGCATCGTCAAACGCGACCTCGCCAAGATCGCCTCGTCGCGCGCGGCGTTGAAGAAGTTCACCGTCAAGGAACTCATCGCCATGAGCGCCCAGGCGGGGAAGTTTTTCCTCAATGGCACGCTGCCGTTTGGCGACAAGGGCCACACCCAAACCGCGCAGCAGTATATCGAGACCCTCAGCGGCACCAGTGGCCTGCCGCACGTGATGGTGAAGCGCAACATGGCGAAGATTCATTACGCGCT
>SIBH01000062.1 GCA_009695285.1 Pedosphaera sp. | reverse complement strand
GAACGCGGAGGCGCGGAGAACGCCGAGCAGCGCAGAGTGAACAACCTTAAAAATCACGCGCACCGTCGCGCCGCACTAGCTCAAACCCGGCCTTATGCGCGCCGACCGCCGCCATGGAAAACAGGCGAAGACCCATTTCTAGCTTCTGTAAAAATTTCGCGGCTGCAGTTTGCTGCAAGGCCAGTCGCAGACCAACCGCGCGCAGCAGGTTCGCGCCCGCCTGCAATAATTCGGCTGCCCCATCGGCGGCGACCGCGCGTATGGCGGCCACGAACTGCTCCTGTCCTCATTGAAATCAGCCAACCGGCTCAAGGGCAACCGCACGAAGGGCCCCCTCATTTCCCACGCCGCCCTCCACGCCAAAAAACTGGACCTGCCCCACCCCATCACCGGCTAGCCGCTGGCCATCACGGCGGAATGGCCGAAAGATTTGAAGGTCGCGGCGAAATATTTCCGCCTCTACGCGGCGTAGGGAAGCGACTCCCTAGCCTGCATTTTCAATTGAAAGCGTGCCACGCGGGTACCCACCACGACTGCAATCCCATGGGGATTGTATTTACCGGTCCAGCAACCGCCAATCAGTCGAAAAACATGTTTGGCGCCCGAAGAGGAGAGCGCAAAATCACCGATATTGAACCCGACCCACAAGGCAATTCACCGTGAACGGTGCCGCGTCAAGAAGAGCAATTTCCAATCAGTTCTTATCAAAACGACAATTCTTTTCCTCCTTGGTTTCGTCTGTTCCGCAGCAGCAATTGATCCCCCGGCCACCATCGCCGGGCCTGTCACCAATCCGGCAAACGGATTCATCTACTGCCTGCTTGAAAAGAATACATGGACTGGTTCCCAAACTTCGGCAAATCGTCTGGGCGGCAACTTGGCGAGCATCAAAGATACAGAAGAAAATCGGTGGATTGCCGACACCTTTTCAAAACACGTCGGCAGCGAAAGGCGCCTCTGGATTGGGTTAAATGATCGCGTAGAGAACGGTCACTTCACTTGGATTAGCGGAGGACCGGTTACTTACTTCAATTGGTATGGGGGTGAACCCAACAGCATTGGCACCGAGCATTTCGTTTACATGTATAAAGGAAAATGGGATAACGCCCGTGACATTGACACCGATTTCAACGGCCAGCTAATTTGTGGAGTTATGAAGGTTCAAATTTTACCTTCGCAACCCTCTACCACAAAACTCGCGCCCTCGCCGGAGCCAACGTTCGACTCGACATCCTTGCAAACGACCACCTCAAGAATCGGAACTCGGAAGTTCATTTTGCTGGTTGGTGTTCTTTCGTTCTTCATCGGCGGCGCGGCGGGCGGGATCGGGGTCCACATTTTCAAAAACTGGCAGCGTCGATAGCTGCTCATCACAGCTGTCAATCCTGAGTGTTCGGTCAAGATTGAATTCAGGCAGACAGGCGGATTCGCTTTGTCATGCACGGTTTGCAATTGCTACGCGCCATCAATACATCCGCGCCGACTCACTACGCCACCAGCCAGTTCAAAATCGCCTTCTGCACATGCAGCCGGTTTTCCGCCTGGTCGAAAATGGTCGCCGCGTGCGCCTCGAAAGTTTCCTCGTCGATCTCCTTGCCGCGATACGCCGGCAGGCAGTGCATGACGAGCGCGCCGGGCTTGGCGAGCTTCAGGAGCGCGGCGTTGATCTGGTAGCCGGTCAACTCCTTGAGGCGCTGCGCCGACTCCGGTTCTTTCCCCATCGAAACCCACACGTCCGTGTAGAGCAGGTCCGCACCGGCGGCGGCGGCCTGCAAATCTTCCGTGACGATGACCTTGCCGCCCGCCCGCCGCAAAATCTCCGGGGCCGGCTGATAATTCTTCGGCGCGGCGATGCGCAGTTCAAAGCCCAGCTTGGCCGCCGCAAAAATCCACGACACCGGCATGTTGCAAGCGCCGTCGCCGATGAACGTCACCACCTGGTCCGCAATCGGCCCGCGCTTTTCCTCGAACGTGAAAATGTCCGTCAACACCTGGCACGGATGCTCGTCATCCGTCAGCGCGTTCACCGTCGGGACGCCGGAATAGTTCGCGAAATCTTCTACGTCGCTTTGCGCGAAGGTGCGGATGACCGCGCCGTGAATCATCCGGCCCAGCACCCGCGCGGTGTCCTTGATCGGCTCGCCGCGTCCGAGCTGGATGTCGCCCGCGCTGAGAAAGAGCGATTCCCCGCCCAGCTCGCGAATCCCGACCTCAAAGGAAACCCGCGTGCGCGTGGAGGACTTGGAAAAAATCAGCGCCCACGTCTGGCCGGCCAGGGGTTTCGCGTGCGTGGCGCGCGCGTGCTTGAACGCCGCGCCGCTCTGCAACACCGCGATCATGTCGGCGTGCGACATTTTTTCGAGACTCAACAAATGTTTCATAAACAGGCTTGCGCCCCACGGAATCAATATTTCCCGGAACAACGTCTGGGAAAGCCGGTGAATTAAGCAGACTGCCGCCCCCTCGTCACGAAAGATTCCGCTCTTTTTTGCAGGAAGGGCGCATCTCAGTTTATTGCATGACTCCCTCAATCCTGCCGACCGCCCAAACCGTGTAGCGCAGCCGTCCCCGGCTGCGAGTTCCCGCACCGTCCCGGTGCGGGTTTCGGGAGATCACCCCGTCCCGCAGAAGCATCTGGCGGCGGGACGCCGCCCGAACTCGCAGGCGGGGACGCCTGCGCTACGTGCCCGACGCTACGCCAGCCCGGCCACCACGGATTCGATGATCCGTATCCCCTCCTCCGCCTCGCCACGCGTCAGGTTCAGCGCGGGCAGCAGCCGCACGATCTGGTTGCCCGACGGAATCGTCAGCACGCCCGCCTCGTGCAGCCGGTTGACGAACTGAATCGAAGCGGCCTTGTCGCTCGCGGCGAAGGCGGGAATGTTTTCCGCCAGCTCCAGCCCGAGCATGAAACCGAGGCCGCGCGCACTCTGCACGACGGTCGGATAAGCCGCCGCCAGCCGGGCAATTTCGTTTTTCAAAAACTCACCGGTGTGGCGGGCGTGGTCGGCCAGCCGGTCGCGCCCGATGACTTCCAGGATTTTCAACGCCACCGCACACCCGAGCAGATTGCCGCCGTAAGTCGTGCCGTGCGTGCCGGTGCCGAGCAGGTCGGCGAACGGCTCGCGCACCCAAAAAGCGCCGATGGGAAAACCGCCGCCGAGCGATTTGGCCATGGCAATGCCGTCGGGCAGAAACTTCTCGCCGCCGGGCACACCTTCCAGAATCCGCTGGAAGCTTTGAAAACGTCCGGTGCGGAAATGCCCGCATTGCACGCCGTCCATGAGCAGCAGCAATTTTTTCTCGTCACAGAGCGCGCGCAATCCGAGCAGATGCTCCGGCGTCGCGGACGTGATGCCGCCTTCGCCCTGGATGCCCTCGATGAGAATCGCCGCCGTCGCTGGCGTGAGCGCGGCGCGCATCGCCGTCAGATTGTTAAACGGGACGTGCCGAAAGCCCGCCACCATCGGCTCGAAACCTTTCTTCACCTTCTCCTGTCCCGTCGCGGCAATGCCCGCCAGCGTGCGTCCATGAAACGAATTATGCGCGGTGATGATTTCAAACCGCCCCTCGTCGTGGCCGAACTTGCGCGCCAGCTTGTAAAGCCCTTCGTTCGCCTCCGCGCCGCTGTTGCAGAAGAACACCCTGCCCGGCGCGATGAGCTGGCAGAGCTGCTGCGCCAACCGGCCTTGCGGCTCGTGATAATAGAGGTTCGAGACGTGGACGAGTCGGCGCGCCTGGTCCGAAAGGGCGTCGGCGATTTCGGCGTTCGCATGACCAAGCGCGCAGACCGCGATGCCGCCGCCGAGATCAAGGTAGCGTTTGCCGTTCACGTCCCAAAGCTGGCTGCCCTGGCCGTGGCTGAAGGCGAGTTCAAACCGCCCGTAGCTCGGCACGACGTGCTGCTGGAAGAGCGCCTGAATGGCCGCCTGCTGATTGTGAACGATGGCCGGCGGTGCGGGAACGATTTCTTTCATTTGCAAAAAAAAGATTTAGCCGCAAAGGAACGCAAAGAACACAAAGAAATTTTCCACCTGAATGTTTATCGAGGATTCCGCCTTTGCGTTCTCTGCATGCTTTTGGGGCAAAAAATCACAGCACCACTTCGGTCCCCACGCCCGCGTCGGTGAAAATTTCCAGCAGCACGGAATGCGGCTTTCTTCCGTCCACAAAGGAAACTTTCTCCACACCGGCCTGGATCGCGGCGACGGCGCTGTCCACTTTCGGAATCATCCCCTGGTCCACGATGCCGGCGGCCTTGAGCGCGGGCACCTCGCCCGTCTGCAGGTGTGCGATGAGCGTCGCGGGATCTTTCGGATCGCGCATCAGGCCAGGCACGTCGGACATGAAGACGAGCCGCTGCGCCTTGAGTGCGATGGCGACCTGCGCGGCGGCCACGTCGGCGTTGCAGTTATAAATCTTGCCGTCCTCGCCACGCGCCGTCGGGCTGATGACGGGCGTGATGCCGCGCGCGATACACTCTAGGAGCGGCGCGGTGTTCACAGCCACGACTTCGCCGACGAAACCGATGTCGAGCTTCGCGCCGGGCCGGGCCTGGTCGTCGAGCCACAATTTGCGGCAGATGAAAATTTCCGTGCCGGCAAAACCCTGCGCCGCGCCGCCGAGCGCATTGATCGTGGCCACCACTTCAGGATTGATCTCGCGCGACAGCACCTGATCGACCACGCGCACCGCCGCCTCGTCCGTCACGCGCTGACCCTGGATGAAACTGGCCTTCAACCCCGCCGCCTCCATCGCCCGCGTGATCGCCTTGCCGCCGCCGTGAACCACCACCGGGTTGATCTCGACCGCTTCGAGAAACACCACGTCGCGCGCGACGCCCTGGCGCACCGCCGGTTCGGGCGAGTCCATGAAACTGCCGCCGTATTTCACGACGAACGTCGCGCCGCTAAATTTCTGGATATAGGGCAGCGCTTCAAGCAGCGTGGCCGCTTTGGAGATGAGGTCTTGCATTGGTTCAGTCGGTCAATTTGCACCCATGCAAACGCAGGAGACCGCCGGGCAGCAAGAGAAATTACACGGGCATGAAACCGGGAGCGCAATTAGAGCCGGGCGAATTCATCCATCGGGCCGCCGCCGCGCTGCCGGCTGGCTTCGTAGAGGAACACCGCCGTGGCGCTGGCCACGTTCAGCGAATTCATGTGCGAGGGCATCGGAATTTCCACGATGTCGTCACACGCCGCCAGCACAGCCGCCGTAAGGCCCGGCCCTTCCGCGCCGAAGACCAGGCAGCAATCGCCGCGCAGATCAACGGCGGAAAGTTTCTTTGCACCGGGCTGCGGATGCGCCGCCAGACAGCGCACCCCGCGCGCGCGCAACGCAGCAAGCTTTTCCACCAGACTGTCCACCTGCACCACCGGTTGCTCGAAGACGGTGCCCATCGATCCGGAGACGGCGCGGCGCTGGAACGGGCTGCAGCACGTCTCGCCCACGACGACGAAATGCACGCCGAAGGCCGCGCAGTTGCGAATAATCGCGCCGAAATTTTCCGCGCTGGCGATGCCCTCGACGGCGGCCAGCAGGTGCGGGCGCGGCGAATTTTCGAGCAGCGTTTTAAAGTCTGGCTGTGGCGGAATCCTGGCGACGGCCAGCGCGCCCTGATGCAGTTGATAGCCGGTGATGGTTTCGAGCAGCGCCTTCTCGCCGACGTAAACGCGGATTTCCTCCGGGCGGGCGCGCAGCTTCGGTTCGAGCCGTTCAAACCATTCGGGCGTGAGCAGCGCGGAGACCACGGAGAAACGGCTCACGAGCAGGCGTTGCACGACCTTGATGTTCGAGGCCACGAGCACGCCGGCCCGCTCATGTTCCTCGGGTCGGCGGAGGGTGCGGTAAATCGCCAGTTCCGGCGTGTCGCTGGAAAGAATTTTTTCGATGTGCAGTGTCGCCACGTGCGGATTAAAGCGGACAATGGGGAGCTTGAAAAGCCCGGCGGTTCAAATCACGGAAGACGCGCCCTCCGTTTCCGTCAGGACCTCAGAAAAAAGAGCCGAACACAGACGAGATTTCTTTGACGACGACGCGCAGGCTCAAGTTGCGCCGGCGCAGTTCGGCGTCCAGTTCGAGGTCCGAACCTTCGGGGCTTTCCAAAATGTGGCGCACGCCGGCCTCATGCTCGGCAAAGCGTTCAGCGTGCGGATGGCGCGGGTCGTTCCAATGCCGGAGCAGGCGCACGCGGTATTCGGGCACGCGCCAGAGCAGTCGCCCGTATTCGAGCTTGCCGTATTCCTGATGGTGAATGCCGTTGATGAACATGGCTCTCAGTTCAACACACTGTCTTTATCGAGCGCGAATAAGTTGCGCGGCAGCTTTGACTCCCACGATTAACGGCAATCCAAGTCGGGCGTTCTCCGCGGGCAGTTGGCGGGCGACGCGGCGAAAGGCCCGGCGAGCCGGGGCGATGAAGTCATCTTTCTTGTGCTGCGTCTTTCCGTTTTTCATGACACTCCCAGTATAGCTTTGAGTTGATCTGGCGAGCAAGTTTCAGATTGAGCCATGAGGCGGGGCGGACTGACGTGATTGCCCCACACCGCTCAGCGGTCGGCCAACGGCGCGTAGTCGCGGACAAAATGTTGCAGGCTTCGGACAAACCGTCGGCGGACATCAATCGCCGACACGTTGTGTCCGCCCTTCTTCACGCGCTCGCGGACACGGGCCAGTGCGATGGCCGGGTTTGGCAGCCAAAGGTAGTGAAGAATAATTTGAAAGCCTTCTTGCCTGGCCGCTCGCAATGGTCGGATGTGAGAACTGCCGCTCAAGATGCTTTCAAAGGCAAAGGTTTCGCGTCGATCCACAAAGGCTTGAAACTCGGAGAGCAATATTCTCCCCGCTTTGATGGCGGCAGCCTAGGTGTTGAGCGGAGAAAGTCCCTGCGGGATCAAATCGGCATTCAGGAAGTTGAGGCACTTGGCTTCGTATGGAAGAAACTGTTTCGCAAACGTGGTCTTGCCCGCGCCGTTGCAGCCGGCAATCAAATAAATCGTTGGCTGCGTCGCGGGCATTTAACTCTTCTGCGCTTCCTTCGCCCACGCATCTTTCAACGTGATCGTGCGGTTCAGCACAAGCCGGCCGGGCGCGCTGTCTTTATCGAGCGCGAAGTAGGCGAGGCGCTCGAACTGGTAGCGCAGTTCCGGCTTCGCATCATTCATGGACGGCTCCAGTTTGGCGGTGACGACTTCGAGCGAGTGCGGGTTGAGGAATTGTTTGAAGTCACCGGCGGCGTCCGGCTCCGGGACGGTGAAGAGTCGGTCGTAGAGGCGCACTTCGGCATCGACACAGTGCGCGGCGCTGACCCAGTGGATGGTGCCTTTCACCTTGCGGCCCGATGTCGCGCCGCCGGTCTTGCTGTCGAGGTCGGCGGTGCAATGAAGTTCCGTGATCTGGCCGGCGGAATCTTTCACGACCTGCTCGCACTTGATGATGTAGGCGTATTTCAAACGCACTTCGCCGCCGGGACGCAGGCGGAAATATTTCGGCGGCGGCACTTCCTTGAAATCGTCCTGCTCGATGTAGAGTTCGCGGCTGCAGGGCAGCTTGCGCGTGCCGGCGGACGGGTCTTCGGGATTGTTGATGGCGTCGAGTTCCTCGACTTGGCCTTCGGGATAATTCGTGATGACGACCTTGATGGGACGCAGCACGCCGAGTCGGCGGAGGGCGCGCTTGTTGAGATCTTCGCGGATGGCGTGTTCGAGCACGGCCACGTCGGTGAGGCCGTTGTATTTGGTCACGCCGATGTGGTAGGCGAAATGGCGGAGCGCGCCGGCGGTCACACCACGGCGGCGGATGCCGGAAATCGTCGGCATCCTTGGATCGTCCCAGCCGGTGACGAGTTTCTCGGTGACGAGCTGCATGAGCTTGCGCTTGCTCATCACGGTGTAGCCGAGATTGAGGCGCGCAAATTCAAACTGATGCGGCAACGCGCGCGGCAGGCTGAGGGATTCGAGAATCCAATCGTAGAGCGGGCGGTGGACTTCAAACTCCAGGGTGCAGATGGAGTGCGTGATGCCTTCGATGTAATCGCTCAGGCAATGCGCGAAATCATACAGCGGATAGATGCACCATTGGCCGCCGGTGTGATGATGTTCGGCGTGGCGGATGCGGTAGAGCACCGGATCGCGCAGCCAGATGTTGGGCGAGGCCATGTCGAGCTTCGCGCGCAGGGTGCGCGTGGCGTCTGGGAATTCGCCGGCCTTCATGCGCGCGAAGAGATCGAGGCTTTCCTCCACGCTGCGGTTGCGAAAGGGGCTGTCCTTGCCGGGGCGATCGGGCGAGCCGCGAAACTCCTCGGTGTCCTTGGGCGAGAGGTCGCAGATGTAGGCGCGACCGAGTTTGATGAGTTGCACGGCGAACTCGTAAATCTGGTCGAAATAGTCGGAGGCGTAGAAAGGCTCCAGCGGCGTGGTGCGTGGTGCGTGGTGCGTGACGGCGGGAAGATGAAAATCTTGTTTGCCATTCACCGTTTGCGCTTCCGGTGTTTTGCCTTTCGGCTTCAAGCCAAGCCTGTCGTCGGCCCAGCCTTCGATGAGCCACTTCACGTCCTCCTGAATGGAATCCACGTACTCAACCTCCTCCTTGGTCGGGTTGGTGTCGTCCATGCGGAGGTTGCAGATGCCGTTGAATTCGCGCGCGATGCCGAAGTTGAGGCAGATGCTTTTGGCGTGGCCGATGTGCAAGTAGCCGTTCGGCTCAGGCGGAAAACGCGTGATGATCTTCACGTATTTCTCGCCCTGCAAATCGGCGGCTACGATGTCGCGGATGAAATCAGAAGGAGCCGGCGGGGCGGCGTGGGTGTCAGCGTTTGGAGTTGTCATGTCGTTCAAAATCGCCAATTACCGTAGCAAGCACTCCCCGCCGCGAACAGCAATTTCCCAATGCGGGCGGCGCGGCAGGGGGCGCATCTGGACACTTGCATCTTGATTTCCATCTTCCTTGCTTGGCGACAGCCAAACGGGAAGATGAGACTGCCCTTCAGCCTGCAGGCCGGAGGGCAGCGGTTCACGCGGGAACGTTTGACACTAATTCCTGTTTGTCGTTGGGAGCCTAGCTCACGCATTGGCCCACGATCAGTCGGCTCGCCACTTCCACCGCCGCTTGCGCGTTGTAGCATTGCTCGAAGTGCTGCCCGTTGCCCGCTTTCATGATCCGGCTTTCCGGGTCGGTGAAGTTGTATTGGTCCTTGGATTCGGGCGTCGGCGCTGCCGGGGGCTTGCTCTCACGGTTTCACCGCGTTCCTTTTTCGCCGCGCGGACGGCAAGCTTCGCTTCGTGTCGAGCCAGTTGCACGGCGTAACGCGCCTGAGCGCGGGCTTCGATCTCGACCCGCGCCTGCTCCAGTGCAGCTTGGCGTTCCTGACGGCGGGTGATTTCCGCAGGGATCGTCAGCCCGTCCTGCAACGGGTTCGTGTCGACCTGTCCCGCCTTGGTCAGGAGTTGCTGCACTTCTAGTTCGAGTTGCGCGATCTTCTCCCCGGCGTGGGCGTAACTGACGGCGCTGTGTTTGCTGGCACTGGCTAGCACTTTGGTGCCGTCGGCGGCAACGGTGAACTGGACGACCTTGAGCACTTTGAGTTGCTGGGCCAGTTGCAAAACCTTCACGAACCTCTCGGTGAGGAGGGCCTAGTTTTCATAAATCCGAACTTTTCCAAGTCCGACAGGCTGCTAGTGGCGCAGCCGTCCGGCTTTGTGAACGGACGTCTCGCCTGTCAACACCTCGGTGAAACATCTCAGGGGCGAGACGCCCCAGGAGACAGGCGGGACGCCCGCCCCACTATTTTTCCGCCGTCCCACTTTCAGATTTCAGATTCAACTTCATCGCATCGGCGCGTATTCCGCGCGCGGCTGGAGTTGCAGCGCGGCCAGAAAACCACCAGCCTTGGCCAGCGTCTCGTCGTATTCCGCCGCCGGCTGCGAATCGGCCACGATGCCCGCGCCGACGTGAAAATGGACGCACCCTTTCCGGCAGACCGCCGCTCGGATCAAAATGCTCAACTGGCTCTCGCGGTTGAAGCCGAGATAGCCGAGCGCGCCCGTGTACGGCCCGCGCGTCACCGGCTCCAGTTCGTCGATGATTTCCATCGCACGAATTTTCGGCGCGCCGGTAATGCTGCCGCCGGGAAAGCACGAGGCGAACGCGCCGAAGTGCGTCACGCCGGAGCGCAGGTGGCCTTCAACCGTTGAAACCAGATGCTGCACCTGCGGGTAACGCTCCAGCCGCAGCAGTTCCGGCACCTGCACCGAGCCGTATTCGCAGACTTTGCCCAGATCGTTGCGGAGCAGGTCGGTGATCATCACCAGCTCGGAGATTTCCTTCGCGCTGGTCTGCAGTTCGTAGGTCAACTGCGCGTCGCGCGTCGCGTCGGACGAGCGCGGGCGCGTGCCCTTGATCGGCCGCGTCAGAATGTGCGACCCGCTCAAGCGCAGAAAAAGCTCCGGCGACGACGAGGCGATTTGAAATTCGCCGCCGTCGAGAAACGCCGAGAACGGCGCGGGCGAAACCGCCGCGAGCCGCTGGAAAAATTTCCAGCCGGTCAAATCGCAGGCCGCCGTGAGCCGCTGCGCGAGGTTCACCTGATAAATGTCCCCGGCGCGGATGTAACGCTGCGCCTGCTCGACGAGGAGGAGAAATTCAGCACGCGAAAGGTTCGAGGAAATTTGCCGGTCAGGTTCGCCCCTGGCTGGTGGCGCAGCCGTCCCGGCTGTGTTCCCGGGCGTCTCGCCCGTAAATCTTTTCCGGAATCCGTGTTCACCACCATTCCCTTCGTCCGCCGAGTCCCAACTCTCTTCCGGCAAAAGTTTCTTCACCCAAAACTCCATCTGCCGCTGCGCCTGCGCCTCACTGCGCGAACCATCCACACCCAAACCGGTCGAGACGATCCAAGTCTTGCCGAGATGATGATCGAACACCACGAGGCTGTCGTGAAAACCGACGAGGCACTCGGGCAGTTCGAGATCGTTCACCGCGTTGCGCTGGAGCTTCGGCTCGACGAAATTTTTCAGGTCATAGCCCCAGTAGCCGAAGCAGCCGCCGAGCGGGAACGGCAGGTCCACCTCGTCGAGCAGTTCGTAGCGCGACATCAGGCCGTCGAGGACGTGCCACGGATTGCCGAACTGGACGTGCGCCGCACCGTCCGCCGCCAGTTCGCAGCGCGAACCGGACGAGCGGAGCGTGAGAAAGGGCCGCGCCGTGACGAACGAATAACGCGCCTGCGGCGAGTCAAACAGCGCGCTCCGCAGCAGCACCACACCCGCCTCGCCCTGGAGCCGCCCGACGAGCGACTCCGGCGTGTGCGCGGTGGAAATTTCTTGAATCAGCGGTCGCATGTTTCGGTGGCCCATCCAATGGGCGGGGAAAGTTATCGCGAAGGCGCGGCTTTGGAAAACTCAAATTCTTATTTCCCCGACATTGGAAACGCACTTGATACCAGCAGCAGCCGCCTCCATGCTTTGACCGTCTAGAGAGCCAACATCACCCGGACTAAACCATGAAACATCTCGCCTCCCTGCTCGCACTGACCTGGCTTCTCGCCGCCAGCGCGTCCGTCGCCGAGTTCGATCATACCCACGGGGCGCTCGACCAGTTGCTCAAAAAGCACGTCACCGACGCGCTCGTCGATTATCCCGCCCTCAAGGCCGACTCGGAAAAACTTGACGCCTGTCTCGACGAAATGGCTGCCGTGCGCGAAGCCGATTTCCAGAAATGGACGCAGCCGCAGCAACTCGCCTTCCTGATGAACCTCTACAACGCCACCACTCTCCGGCTCATCCTCGACCATTACCCCATCAAGAGCATCAAGAAAATCGGCGGCTTCCTCAGCGGCCCGTGGGATCAGCCGGTGGTGCGGCTCTTCGGCGGCACGGTCACACTCGGCTATGTCGAGCACAAGATTCTCCGCAAAAAATACACCGAGCCGCGCGTCCATTTCGCAATCGTCTGCGCCGCGCTCGGGTGCCCGCCGTTGCGGAGCGAGGCCTACTTGGCCGATAAGCTCAACACGCAACTCGACGATCAGGGGGAAAAATTTCTCGGCAACGCACGCAAGAATTCCGTGGACGCCAGGAATCGCGTCGTCAACCTCTCGCCCATCTTCAAATGGTTCAGTTGTGATTTTGAAAAGAAGTCCGGCACGGTGCTGAAATTCGTCGCGCCGTTTTTTCCCGCCGACGCGCAGGCCGAAATAGCCAAGGGCGGCTACAAAATTTTCTACACCGATTACGACTGGTCTTTGAACGAGAAAAAATAATCCCAATCAGGAGGGACGAGTTCCACCAGTCTCCATCACCACTGCCCCATGAACGAACGAATGAACCCGAACGCCGAAGTCGAGGCGTGCCCAGAGCACGGCTTGGAGAAGGGCCTGCCCTCTCCCCGGCCCTCTCCCCCGGGGAGAAAGTGCCGGACGTGTGACCACGAACGAACGCGCTCGAAAATCTCTCCGCGTTTATCCTCCAGCTACCTGAAATCGAGAGCGTGGAGCAAGCCACACGGCGGAGTGCGTATCTCCCTCTCCCCGGGGGAGAGGCCCGGGGTGAGGGCGAGCGTTGTGCTGATGTGTTGCGGCTCCGGAGAAACCCGCGCCGGGCGTCATTCCAATTTCGGAGTTTTGAATTAACCACTCCACATGTCCACCGACCTCAAGTCCAAGCCGCCCCGCCTGAAATGGCTGGTCTGGCTCGTCGTCCTCGCCGCGCTCGTCGTCGCCTTCAAATATTTCAACGTGGCCGGGCTGTTCACAAAATCGAAGGACTGGATCGCAGGCCTTGGTCCGTGGGGTCCCGTGATGTTCATCCTGCTCTACATTCTGGCGTGCGTTCTTTTTCTGCCTGGCTCGGTGCTGACGCTCGCCGCCGGTGCGCTCTTCGGCGTGGCGTGGGGTTCGGTTTACACCTCCATTAGCGCAACGCTCGGAGCGACGGCGGCGTTTCTGGTCGGGCGCTACGCGGCGCGCGACTGGGTGGCGAAACGAATCGAAGGTAATGCAAAGTTCCAGGCCATCGACGAGGCCGTCGGTCGCGAAGGATGGAAAATCGTCGGCCTGACGCGGCTGTCGCCCGTGTTTCCGTTCTCGCTGCTCAACTACGGCTACGGCCTGACGCGCGTTTCGCTGCGCGATTATTTCTTCGCCTCGTGGATCGGCATGATGCCCGGGACGGTGATGTATGTGTATCTCGGCTCGCTCGCCCGCGCGGCCGGCGACAAAAAATCTCCGCTGGAATGGACGCTCTATGGCGTCGGCCTGCTCGCCACCATCATCGTCACGATCTTCATCACCCGCCTCGCCCGGCAGGCGCTGGCGAGAAAAATTTCCCAGGAACCACACCGGCCATGACTCATCACTTCCCGGTCGCGCCGATGGACGCGCACAACCAGAGGCTTCTCGCCAACGTCCACCCGTCCGACTGGAAAAATCCCACGCCCGCGCCGCGCTACAATCTCGTCGTCATCGGCGCGGGCACGGCGGGCCTCGTCACCGCCGCCGGAGCCGCCGGACTCGGCGCGAAGGTCGCGCTCGTCGAACGCCATCTCATGGGTGGCGACTGCCTGAACGTCGGCTGCGTGCCGAGCAAATGCCTCCTCCGCTCCGCGCGCGCCGCCGCCGATGCCCGCGCCGGCGAACGCTTCGGCGTGCGCGTGCCGCCCAGCGTGGAAGTGGATTTCCCCGCCGTGATGGAACGCCTGCGCCGGTTGCGCGCCGGCATGAGCAAACACGATTCCGCGAAGCGTTTCGCCGAACTCGGCGTGGACGTGTTCATTGGTCAGGCGAGTTTTTCCGGGCCGGACACGATTGAAGTCGGCGGACAGACGCTGCGTTTCAAACGCGCCGTCATCGCCAGCGGCGCGCGCGCGGTGCAGCCGGAAATTCCTGGTCTCACCGAGGCCGGCCACCTCACCAACGAAACTGTTTTCAATCTCACCGAACTTCCGCGCCGCCTCGCGGTGATCGGCGGCGGGCCGATCGGCTGCGAACTCGCGCAGGCGTTTCAGCGGCTCGGCTCGCAGGTCACGCTCCTCCACAAGCACGCCCACCTCCTCGACCGCGAGGACGCCGAGGCGGCCGCCATTGTGCAGGGCGCGTTCGTCCGTGAAAAAATTCAGCTCGTGCTGAACGCCCGGCTGACACGCGTCGAAAAACGCGACGGGGCGAAGGTGATTTATTACGAAGCAAACGGGAAAAGCGCATCCGTGACCGTTGATGAAATTCTCGCCTGCGCGGGGCGCGCGCCGAACGGCGAGGGCTTGAATCTCGAAACCGTCGGCGTGCAATACGACCGGCGCGACGGCGTGCAGGTGAACGATCAATTGCAGACCACCAACCCGCGCATCTACGCCGCCGGCGACGTCTGCATGAAATGGAAGTTCACTCACGCCGCCGATTTCGCCGCGCGCATCGTCATTCAGAACGCGCTGTTTTTCGGACGCAAAAAACTTAGCGCGCTCACCATGCCCTGGGCCACCTACACCGATCCAGAAATCGCGCACGTCGGCCTTTACGAACGCGACGCGCAGGAACGCGGCCTCGAACTGGACACTTACGTGAAGGAGTTCAAACAAGTGGACCGCGCCATCGCCGAGGGCGAGGAGGAAGGCTTTGTGAAAATTCACACCCTGCGCGGCACGGATAAAATTCTCGGGGCCACCATCGTGGCCCGGCACGCGGGCGAGATGATTTCCGAGATCAGCGTGGCCATGGCCGCCGGGATGGGCCTGGGCCGTCTCGCTTCCGTCATCCACCCCTACCCCACGCAGGCGGAAGCGATCCGCCACTGCGGCGACGCCTACAACCGCACGCGCCTCACACCCACCGTGAAAAAACTATTCCAACGTTGGCTGGCGTGGACCAGGTAAACGCAGGATT
>SIBH01000061.1 GCA_009695285.1 Pedosphaera sp. | reverse complement strand
CTTCGAGCGGAACGACCTTGTCCACGTCGCCATGAATGGCGAAGAGCGGCACTCCGGCTTTGGCCAGCGCGGCCAGGCGGTCAATGGGATTGTGCTCCTTGAGCTTCTCGGAAAATTCCGCCGCCTTGAAATGATACGCGCCGCTGGCGCTGGCGACACCCGGATAGCTGGCGATGTTGCAGACGGGATAAATGCCCGCGAACCCGGCGACCTTGTCCGCGTTGTCCGCCGCCCACGAGAGCGTCATCAAGCCGCCGCGGCTGCGTCCGAGCATCACGGCCTTGGAGGCGAGACCGCGGTGGCCGGTCAGTTCCTTATAAAAGGCCGAGTAAAGCGCGCGTCCGTCCGGGCTGCCGTAGGATTCTCCGACGTCGATGCCCACGATGGCAATGCCCGCATTGGTGAAGCGCTCGAACATCCATTTCTCCTCGAGGCCAGGCAGGCCCGGCAGCGTCGGCGCGTACCAGACCCACGGGATGGGAGCGTTCGTGGTTTTCAACTGCGGATAAATCACAAAAGCAGTCCGGCCCTCGACCCGGAAGACCTCGCCCGGAAGGGGTAAATTTTTTTTTGGCGCATCGGCGGCGTGGAGGGCGGCCGGAAGCAACGACAGGAGGGTGATGAGGAATTTGTTCATGACGTGCCTTGGATTCTGCCTTACCGCAACTTTCCTGTCACGCGTTCCAACGTCCCGCTCCGGGCCACCTCCTGGCCGTCGGCAAAGACCCGCAGTCCCCTGCCCTGGCCGTAACGCGCTCCAGTCTTGTCGAAAAGAATCGTGAGGTTCCGGCCGTGATAAGGAATTTGGTCGAGACAGAAATAGTCCCACGCCGGCGGCGCGAGCGGATTCACCTCGACGGTGTTGTCCGCGCGCGGACGCAAGCCGACGAGTCCGCTGATCACGAGGTCGCAAAAGGTCGAGTGGTTGTAGTCCTTGCCCCGCTCCTCTCCGCCCTTGCCGGCATCCCACGCGCCATTCTTCCAGGCTTTCAAGCGTGTGCGCGAAATCCAGTCGCCGTTCGTCGGATTCAAATTCTCATCGATCCACGGCACAACCCGGCCATCGTTGAGTTTGAGCCGGTGGGACCAAGCGTAAATTTTCAGCAACTCGAAATAATCCTTCGCGCTGATGGCAGCCTGCGGCGGACCGTTCAGCAGATTGGCCAGGCCGGTCAGCGTGACCGCCGTCGAGTAGGGCCAGCTCGGGCCGTTCCACTGGCACTCGTGGCCGGTGTAGCGGAGTACGAATTTCGGATGCCGCTGCTCGGCCGTGGTCAGTCCGAAGGGCGCGAAGAATCCCTGCGGATCCATCGCCTGTTTCCACGCCACGGCGAACGGCGGATCGGGCAGGTTGAAATACCACGGCGTGAAACCGTGCAGTTCGCGCACCGTCGCCAGCGTCTTGTTCTCGCCGCGCGGCAGCACCTTGAAAAACTGCGCGTCCGCGTCCCACAGTTTTTCCTGCACGAGCTTCTTGATGGCCGCCGCCTTCGCCCGGTATTCGCCGGCCACCTCCGCCTGGCCCGCGAGTTCCGCGATCCGCGCAATGGCAGTGGCATCGCCGAATTGATAACTGTTGATCGTCGCGCGGTGGCCGCTGCCGCCGATGGAAACCTCCATGCCGTCGCGATCATCGATCTGCCAGTAGAGGCCGTTCGTGTCGCGCTTCGCCTTTTCCCAGGCAACGTAATTGGTGATGAGGGCGGGCAGCAGATCCACGGCGAGGGACTTGTCGCCGGTCACGCTGGCGCGCGCCCAGATGGAATCCGCGGCCCAGAAGGAATAGCTGCGGGGATTGCCGCCCTTGCCGAACCAGAAGCGCGAGTAGTCATCGAGAATTTTGGGATCGCGCAGCCAGCGGCCTTCGTAAAGGTGGTGGCCCGCGGCGCAACTGATCGAGTTGAATTTTCCCGCCCAGCTCACGTTCGGCAGGAACTCGTCCACGATGAACCCGGAGGGCGTTTGCTTGATGTGCTTCCGGTAGGTCCACCAGCGGAAATAATAGGTCGTCGCGATCTCCTGGTCGGGGCAGTCGAGCAGCGGGATGTTGCCCTTCAGAAAATCCCACGCGGCCGCGTTGGCGACCGCCCCCTTGTAGAGTTCGTGATCCTGCTGGTTGAAGTCCTCGACGTAATGCTGAAAATCACCGGCCTTGAGGACGAGCGGCCGGGCCTCCGGCATGGCGGCTTGCGTGCCGGGAACAAGCGCGATCAGCAGCGGGATGAGGAGGATCGGTTTCATCAGAGCGGCCGGTGCGGTCTCATTTCGCGGGAACCACGAAGCTCTGGCTGTGGGCGCTGAATCCCTTCACCCCCATGTCCCGATAGACGCGGCCGGTGTCGTGGCCCACGCCGGGCAGTTCCTGGTAGTGATGTGGAATCTTCAGTTCATCGAGCAGCGCGTGCATGCGGCGGTTGCGGTCAAGATGCTGGTCCTTGTCGCCGATCACGAGGCTGATCGCCAGGCCGGTGCGGAGCTTGGCGGCGTTGCGACGCACCCCCGCCCAGGCGGAGTTGTCGTCGAACTGTTGAATGTCGTCGCCGTGCATCTGCTTGAAGACTCCAGGCAATTCCTTCTTCAACTCGGTGCCGTTGGCCAGCCCGGCGCCGTAGCCGATCACCGAGCTGAAAAGCTCGGGAAACTTGAAGGCGTAAAGCAACGCGCCCTGTCCGCCCTTGGAAAAGCCTTCCACCGCGCGCCCTTCTTTTTTGGCGACGGTGCGATAGATGGCGTCGATGTGCGGGATGAGTTCCTTGATCACCACCGTCTCGCCCATGACCGAACCGTCGGGCGAATCCACGTAGCCGGAATGGCGGCCGGCCATCGCGTGAACGTAGATGACCGGCTGCACCTTGCCGGCTTTGATGGCCTCGTCTAAAAGTCCGAAGGCCACGAGGTGGGAACTTTCGTTGCCACCCCGGCCGTGTAGATAATAGATCACCGGGAAGTGCCGCTTCGGATCGGCGGCGTATTCGGGCGGCAGATAAATGTTGTAGCCGACCTCGCACTTCATGGAAGCGCTGGTGAAGGTCTTGTGCTCCACGCCGGAAGGAAGCTTGGCGGGCGGGTTGTTCCACTTCTCGGCGTGCGCGAGGCCGGTGAAGAAGATTAAAGCGCAGAGGCTGGCGAGGCGGAGCAGGGACGGATATTTTGGGGACAGTTGGTTCATAGTTTTTCCTGTTTCAGGTGGATGGGCCTTGGAGGGTTGGAGAGTGAGTTGAAAAAAGAACCACCCTCACCCCGACCCTCACCCCCGGGGAGAGGGAGATGCAACGTGGCGGGGTTGGAGAGTACGAAGATTTCTCGTGTTGTCTCCGCCTCTTCACGCCCCGCCAGAAAACTGCGCGACACCTCTGCGCGACCGAATCGCCAAAGAGCGGCGAGCGATTCTCCCTCTCCCCGGGGGAGAGGGCCGGGGTGAGTGCGGGCGTGTTTCTCCCGGCTCTGGTCTCCGCAAAATCCATTCCACCGAAATCCGCGAGGAATCTTGCTCACACCAAAATCTCCTTGATGACGCGGCTGTCGCCATCGATCTGCGTGAGGCGCTGTTGAACGCCCTGAAAGTAAAACGTCAGCTTGTCGTGCTTCAGTCCGAGCAGATGCAATATCGTCGCGTGCAGATCGCGCACTTGCACGGGATCTTGCTGCGCCTTGAAACCAAATTCATCCGTGGCACCGAACACCGTCCCGCCCTTGATCCCGCCACCGGCCATCCAGACGGAATAGCCGTAGGGACTGTGGTCACGACCGTCCGCGCCTTCCGAGGTCGGCGTCCGTCCAAACTCGCCGCCCCAGATCACCAGGGTCGAATCGAGCAGGCCGCGCGCTTTCAAATCGGTGATCAATCCGGCGACGGGCTTGTCGATCTGCCGGCCGTTGCGGAGATGCTTGGAATCGTTTCCGCCATGCGTGTCCCAGCCGTCCCCACCGCCGCCGTGGTAAAGCTGGACGAAACGCACGCCGCGCTCGACCAGCCGCCGCGCGGTCAGGCATTGCGTGCCGAACGGGCGCGTCACGTCGTTGTCGAGACCATAGAGCGCCTTCGTCTGGCCCGACTCCTTGCCGAGATCCACGGCTTCCGGAGCGGAAGTCTGCATCCGATAGGCCAGCTCGTAGGCCGCGATCCGGGCCGAGAGATTGCCGTCCTCGTTCTGCGCGGCGAGATACTCGCGGTTGAGCTGCTGCGAAAAGTCGAGGATGCTCCGCTGATCATCCCCGCCCATCGACGCGGGTTTGTTCAAATAAAGAATCGGCGGGCCGCTGGAACGCAGTTCGGTGGCCGAATAGACGGCGGGCAGAAAACCGCTCCCATACGTGACCGGCCCGCCCTTCAACGGTCCATCGCGCAAAACCACGTAGCCCGGCAGATTTTGCGACTCTGAGCCAAGCCCGTAGGCGGCCCACGCGCCGAGACTCGGACGTCCCATCATCCGGGTGCCCGTGTTCGTCATGTAAAGCGCGGGCGCGTGGGCGAATTCGGTGTGGTGACAACTGCGGACCACCGCCATTTCGTCGGCGACGCGGTGCAGATGCTGGAAGACATTCGAAATCTCCAAGCCGGATTTCCCGCACTTCGTGAAGGTCCGTTTACTGGCCAGGATTTTTGCGGTGCTGGTCTTAGTGAATTCTAGGTTGAAACCGGCGAAGCTCGGGGGCAGCGTCTGGCCCGCATACTTTGCGAGCATCGGTTTCGGATCGAATGTGTCCACCTGGCTGGGGCCGCCGTGCATGAAGAGCGAAATGACCGCCCTAGCCCGGGGCTGGTGATGCGTGAGTTTCGGCGCCAGCGGGTTGTCCGCCGCGCCGGCCTCGCGCCCGAGCAGATCGAGAAGCGCGAGTGCGCCGATGCCCATGCCCGTCCGGCACAGCATTTCTCTTCGCGAAAATTTTGGAACGTGATTCATCGGTGCACGCCCGAAGTGTGATGGCCGAATTCAACCACGAATGGACACCAAGGGGCACGAATAAATACCGGCCAGGTTCTGCCAGACACCTTCCACCACCTGTCCCATTCGTGTCGATTCGTGTGCATTCGTGGTTTCAGCGCCGGCTCAGTTCGCATAAATAAATTCCGTGGTATTCATGAGACCGAGGCAGAACTGGGTCAGCGCGGCCTGGCGCGGGTCCGCGGTCCCGCGCTTTTGCTGCTCCGCTTCCGATGCGGAAATGAATTTCACCGCGAGCTTCAGTTCGGTGTCGTTCGCGCCGCGGCTGTAGGCCAGCCACCAGGCCTGGCGCACGCATTTTTCCAGATCGTCGCCCGCGTCGCGCGCGAGCCGTCCGGCCATGGCCCGGGCCTGTTCACCGACGCGGCCGTTGTTCAGCAGCGTCAGCGCCTGGGCGGGCACCGTCGTCGTCTGCCGGATCGGACAGCTCACGCCGTTGTTCGCCGGATCAAAGGCCTCGAAGAACGGAAAGCGAAACGAGCGGCGGTTCAAAATGTAAATCGCCCGGCGCGTCTGCTCGGTCGTCACGGGCCACTTCTTGTCCTTCGTTCCTTCGATGTCGTACATCCCGGCCAGCTCTTCCGGTGAAAGTTTCGGCACAAAGGGCGCGCCAAAACTTTTCGGATCGATCGTTCCGGCGGCCGCGTGCAGATGATCCCAGACCTCCTCCGCCTCCAGCCGGCGCCGGGGAAAACCCGCGAGCAGCACGTCCTGCGGATCGGCCGCGATGGCCCGGGGATCGCGCACGGCGGACTGCCGGTAGGCGGACGAAAGCACCAGCACACGATGCAGCTTCTTCAGGCTCCAGCCGTTGGCCACCAGTTCGGACGCCAGCCAGTCGAGCAGCTCCGGGTGCGACGGCGGCAGGCCCTGCGTGCCGAGATCGTTGGGCGTGGCCGCGAGCGCGCGGCCGAAATGCCATTGCCAGACGCGGTTCGCCAGCACGCGCGGGGTCAGCGGATTTTGAGGAGACACGACCCAGCGCGCAAGTTGGGCGCGGCGTTGTTTGTTTTCATCCGGCCCGGCTGGCAAAGCCCCGCCGCCGGGCAGGAACGCAGGCAACCCCGGGGAGATCAGCCCGCGCGGCTTGCCCAGTTCGCCGCGCGTCAGCAGGTGAATCGGCGTCGGTGTCGGCGCGTGGCGCAGAACGCGGAAAGCATTCCGCTCACCCTTGCCCCAGGCTTTCTTTTTGGTGTTCTTGTTAAACGTTTCGCTCGCGGCAAAGACGGCTTCGAGTCCGAAGTAATCGCGCTGGCTGATCGGGTCGTACTTGTGATTGTGACAGTTCGCGCAGCCCACGGTGAGGCCGAGCATCGCTTCGCTGAAGGTCGCGACCTGATCGGTCCGGCGCAGATATTCGAGCGCCTCGGGAATCGCATCGAGCGAGTTGGGCCACTCGCCCAGCGTCCAGAGGGCGGTGGCATCCTGCATCACCCCGGCCTGCTCCGGCCAGAGTTCATCGCCGGCCACCTGCTCCATCAGGAAACGGTCGGCGGGTTTATCGTCGTTGAAACTGCGGATGACATAGTCGCGGTAACGCCACGCCTGCTCGTAGAAAATATCCGTCTCGTAGCCGCCCGAGTCCGCGTAGCGCACCACGTCCAGCCAGTGCCGCGCCCAGCGTTCGCCGTGGGCGGACGACGCCAGCAACCGCTCCACGACCTGCTCGTAGGCATCCGGGCGCCGGTCGCCGAGAAAGTTTTTGATCTCGTCGGGCGTGGGCGGCAACCCGGTCAGGTCGAAGGACACGCGGCGCAACAACGCTTCCCTGGTCGCGGGCGGCGCGGGGCGGAGTTTGGCCGCGTCGAGCTTCGCGAGGATGAACGCGTCAATGGGCGACTTGATCCATGCGACGTCTTTGGGCTTGGGCAGCGGGGGGCGTTGCAGCGGCTTGAAAGACCAGTGCCCGGCGGCCTGGGCGGCGCGCGGGTCAACTTCATCCGCGCTGGCGGGCCACACCGCGCCTTGATCGATCCACGCGCGAATCAACCCGACTTGCGCCGCGCTCAACCGTTCGCCTTTCGGCGGCATGGCCGTGTCCTCATCAAGCGCCGCGATGCGCGGGACGATGGAACTGATTCCACTCTGGCCGGGAACGATGATCCGGCCATCATCGCCGCCGTCCATCGCCCGGGCGCGTGTGGCCAGCGAAAGACCGCCCTTGTCCTTGGTCAACCCGTGGCACTCATGGCAGTGCTTCTGAAAAATGGGCCGGATGTCCCGCGCAAAATCCACCGGCTGTTTCGCCGGCGGCGGCAGGCGCGGATCGACACTGCCCGCCGCGAAGTGCGCCCGGATCGTTTCCTCCGACGGAGCGTTGGTGTAAATCGCCAGCGCGGCGATCTCGCCTTTGAAGAAACTCCCGCCCGGCTCCATCTTCTCTCCGCCGACGTGAATCGCCCGGCCGTTGCTGATCTTCGCGCCGTTGTCCTGCGCCGTGGCGCAGGCAACACCATCGACCAGCAACGCATTTTTTCCGGCAGCCGTGCGCGTCCAGGCAACATGATGAAAGCGGCCGTCGTTGAGTCCCTTTCCGGACGCGAGCACGACATCTCCCCCGCCCTTCGGTCCGGACCCGACGAGAATGCGTCCCTCGTTCACACCCCCCTGCAGGCTGCCGCCCAAAATGCACCAGTCGCCGGATCCCGCGCCCGCCGTCGCCTTGCTGACGAGCGTCGCGCTCGCCGGCCAGAACGTCCGGTCAAACAGCTGCGTGCTGCGAAACCAAAATTCCACGGCCAACTCCGGTGCATCAAAGACCGCGTGGTGTGGAATCTCGACGACGCCCGCGCCGGCAAACGAAGCCGCGCGCCCGCCGGTTCCAGCCGGCCCGGCCAACAGCTTCACCGTCCCGGAATAAACCCCGTCCGGTGCCGGGGATTTCTCCTTCGATGAATTGCGCGCCGGCGCTCCGTTCGTGGCCGCGCCGTCCTCGAAACGGAACAGGGCCACCGGTTGAGCCAGGGCATCGCCTCTTCCTGAGGCAAACGCAATGGTCGCCACGAGCACGGTGATGAACGTTCGACGCCGCGTCATTTTTTGGCTTTGAAAATATTCACGGTCACGTCGTTCGTCTGTTTCGCGCCCGGAGTGCTGCGGCCTGCGGCGACATATTGGTCCAGCAGTTTCGTCAGCCGGGCGACGACTTCGGGATTGGAACTGGCGACGTTGTTTGTTTCGCCGGAGTCTTTGCTCATGTCGTAAAGCTGCGGTGATGCGCCGCCACCTCCCCCGCTCCAGCCGCCGCTGCCGGGGCCGAGTTCGAGCTTCCACTGGTTCTGGCGGATGGCGAACACGCCGTGGATGCTATGGTGGACGACTGCTTCGCGCAACGGGGTTTTGTCCGTGCCCAGCAGTGCGGGGAGGATGCTCATGCTGTCGGGCGCGGCGGTGTCGGGAAGTTTCGCACCGAGAATTTCCGCGCAGGTCGCCATGAGATCGGCGTGGCAGATGAGCTGCGCATTCTGCGCGCCGGCCTTCACCTTCGCCGGCCAGCGCACGAAGAACGGCACGCGATGACCGCCATCCCAGATGTCGGATTTGTAGCCTCGAAATTCCGCGCTGGCGAAGTGGCCGAGCTTTTCTAGTTTGCCGGTGCCGGCCTGCGGTGAGCAGCCGTTGTCGGCGGTGAAAATGACGAGCGTGTTCTCCGCGAGGCCGTGTTTCTCCAATGCCGCGAGCACATCTCCGACGACGGCATCGGTCTGCATCACGAAATCCCCGTAGGCTCCAAGGCCGCTTTTGCCCTGCCATTCGGGCGTGGGCAGGATGGGCGTGTGGGGCGAGGTGAGCGGCAGATAGAGGAAGAAGGGCTGGCCCGCCTTCGCGTCGGCGGCGTGCTCGGCGAGGTAGCTCACCGCGCGTTGACCGAGCCGGGGCAGCACGGATATCGGCGCGATGCTCTCGATCACCCGGTCATTTTCAATGAGGCCCGACATCGTGCGGGCATTCGAGCAGCCCCAAAAATAATCGAAGCCGCGCGTGACCGGTCCGCCGATGATGCGTGAGCCAACCGGCAGTCCGGCCTCGCCCATTTTCTTTTTGCCCGTTTTCGCAGTGTCGGGTTTCGCGGCCCCGGCTGGCGGTGTGGAGGTGAAACCCAGATGCCACTTACCGAGCGCGGCGGTGGTGTAGCCATGCTGCTTGAGGAAGGCCGGCACCGTGAGCCGGCCAGCGGCGATGAGTGGCGGATCTTCCGTGCCGTCCAGCACGCCACGCTGCAACCGAGTGCGCCACGCGTAGCGGCCGGTGAGCAATCCGTAGCGCGTGGGCGTGCAGACAGACGAGCCGCTGTGCGCGTCGGTGAAGATCATCCCCTGCCCGGCCAGCCGGTCCAGGTGCGGCGTCTTGATCTTGCCGCGCTGCGGATTGAGGCACTGCACATCGCCGTAGCCGAGGTCGTCGGCGAGGATGTAAACAATGTTGGGTTTCGTCGCCGCCCGGGCGCCGGTGAGCCAGGTGATGGCGAACAGGACAGTAAATAACAGTCTCATAAATCCTGCACTTTCCTTCCGGCCGCGGATGCTTTCGCCGCCGGCTTCGCGTCCGGAACAAAGCCTGGATTCGGGACCGGCATCAGCGCGCCGACTTCTTTCCGCCAGGCGACCAGTTTCGCGTGGAGTTCTTTGACCTTGTCGGGCTGCTGCACGGCGAGGTTGTTCTTTTCACTGGCGTCCTGCCCGAGGTCGTAAAGCTCCAGCGACCCCTCTTCATACCACTCGATCAGCTTCCAGTCGCCGTCCCGAATCGCCCCGTTCGGCGGCCCGCCCTGATTGCTGTAATGCGGATAGTGCCAGAACAGCGGCCGGCCACGCGACATCGTTTCGCCTTTGAGCAGCGGCAGGAAACTCACGCCATCGAGATGCCGCTCCGACTGCAACGGCAGGCCCACGAGTTGGAGCAGCGTGGGGAAAAAATCCGCGCTGATCACAGGCGAATCGCAGGTCGTGCCGGGCTTTGTCACACCGGGCGCGACCACGATCAAGGGTTCGCGCACGCCGCCCTCGTAAGGCCAGCCTTTGCCGGCGCGCAGCGGGAGGTTCGAGGTGGGATGACCTTCAGAAGTGGAAAGCCCGCCGTTGTCGGACATGAAGACGACGATCGTCTTTTCGGTGAGGCCGTTTTTTCCCAGCGCCGCGAGCACGCGACCGATGGCGGTGTCGAGCTGTTCCAGCATCGCCGCATAGACAGGATTGTTTTGCACGAGCCGGACCTTGTTCGCGCGTTCCCGGCCCCACGCGTCAGGCGGCGCGCTCGCGGATTTCTTTTTGTATTTCTCCACCAGTTCCGCGCGCGCACCAATGGGCGTATGCGGGGCGAGAAATGGCAGGAAGGCAAAGAAGGGGCGATCCTTGTGCCCGTCGATGAACTTCACCGCCTCGTTCACGATGCGCTCCGTCGTCTTGGGATCGTCTTTGTGATCGGGCACGGGCAGCTCCGACGCAGGGTACCAGAATTGAGCGTTGACCTTCCTGCCTTCGCCACTGTCCAGCTCCTTCGGAAAACCCTGCGCACCGGGATAAAATTCTCCACCGCCGAGATGCCACTTGCCGGCGAAGAACGTCGCATAGCCCGCATCGCGCAACGTCTCGGCCAGGGTCACTTCCTGCAGCGCAAGATGGTTTTGATTCGGCGCCGGCCTGAGCTGGCCCGCACGCGTGCCGCCGATGAAATCCGTGATCCCGAGGCGGGGCGGATATTTTCCGGTCAGGATGCTGGCGCGCGTGGGCGAGCAGACGCTGCACGCGGCATAGCCCTGCGGGAACTTCATCCCGCGCCGCGCGAGCGAATCGATGTTCGGCGTCTCGTAAAAAGTCTTCGGGTTGAACGCGCCGACGTCCATCTGCCCGAGATCATCGGCGAGGATGAAGAGGACGTTGGGTTTACGTTCGGCCGCGCGCAGGGTGGTGAACGAAACGCAGAGGAGAGCAAGCAGGAGTGGCGCGAATCTCATGGGATGGTGATCTTCAACTGCGTGATGGTTCCCTTGAACGGTTCCTTGCCGGTGTAGGCGGCGACGGGTTGGCCGTTGTCGTGGCCGAGACAGAAATCTTCCACGGGCTGATGTGGAATGAGCGAGGCGGCCTTGCCGGTGACGGCAGGCTGAGCGTTCACGGTGAGTGTCATGGTGCCATCGGCGGCGAGAGCAGCCGTGATGCGCGCAGGCCCCTTGATTTCCACGGGGGAAAGAATTTCGGCGAAGGAATCCCCGGCCCCGGTGCGGACGAGGAAGGCGAGGCGGCCGGCTTTCAAATGCAGCGCGTAGCCGGCGCCGAGGCCGCCATGGGCCAGTACGATGGCATCGCGCTGCGCGGTCTCGATGGTGCAGGAGATCGAGAAAGTGTGGCCGGCAACCTGCGGCGCGGCGGACGACTTGATGGCATCGCCGGATTTCAACGTTTCGAGCGCGGCGGGTTTCGCGAGCTGACCGGGCTTCGGGGTTGGTTCGTCGGCCTCAGTGAGATACAGGGTTCGCGGTTTGGCAACGACACCGGCGGGACGGCGCGCGCGCGGCTTGTTGCCACCGATCTCGGCATTCATTTTCGCCGCGAGCGCCTTGAGGTGAGCGACGACTTCGGGATGCTTCTCGGCGAGATTCGTTCGCTCACCAATTTCCTCGTCGAGATTGTAGAGACGCGGGGTCCTGCCACCCGCGTCGGCGGGCACGACTTTGCCCATCGATTCGCTCTGCGGCGCGATGGCGAGTTTCCATGGGCCCTGGCGCACGGCCTGGAGTTCGTAGCCGCCAAAGTAGTAATGCGCCTCGCGCGGCGATTCGCTGGTCTTGCCGAACAAAAGCGGCGAGATGTCGCGCCCATCAATGACCGGTTCGGCGGGCCCCGCGCCGCCCGCGAGCGAGACGGCGGTGGGCAGGAGGTCAATCGTTCCGGCGACGGCGTCACACACACTGCCGGCGGCGATCTTACCCGGCCACCACGCCAGTGTCGGTTCGCGCACGCCGCCCTCCCAGGTGCTCCCCTTGCCGCCGCGCAACGGCCCGGCACTGCCACCATCGGCGCCCCGGATCAGCCAGGGCCCGTTGTCGCTCGTGAAGACGACCAGCGTGCGCTCATCGAGCTTGAGTTCACGCAACGTGTCGAGCACCCGGCCCACGCTCCAGTCGGTTTCCTCGACCCAGTCGCCGAAGCGGCCGTTGGCGGACCTGCCTTGAAACGCCGCGCCCGGATGAATGGGTGTGTGCACCGCATTGTGCGCGAGGTAGAGGAGGAACGGCTGGTCCTTGCTCGCGCGCATGAACTTCACCGCCTCATCGGTGTAACGCTCGACGAGGCGGGTCTGCTGTTCCTCGGTGAGCAACTCGGCGACCTTGTCATCGCGCAGCAGCGGCACCACGCGTTGGCCGGTCTCCTTCGACTTCTTCAGCATGTCGTTCGAGTAGGGAAAACCGAAGTAGTGGTCGAAGCCCTGGCGTGTGGGCAGGAACTCCGGCTGATCGCCGAGGTGCCATTTCCCGATCATCGCCGTGGCGTAGCCGCGTTCCTTCAACCGCTCCGCGATGGTGAACTCCTTCGGATTCATCCCGTTCTTCTCGCCGGGAAAAAACACCCCCGGCACAGACACGCGCGCACCGTAGCAACCGGTCAACAACTGCGCCCGCGACACCGAGCAGACCGGCGCGGCGTAAAAGGAGGTGAGCTTCATCCCCTCGCGCGCCATGCGGTCGAGGTGCGGCGTCTTTTGTTTCGTCGCGCCAAACGGCCCGATGTCGCCATAGCCCATGTCGTCAATGAAGATGATGACAATGTTCGGTCGGGCCGGCGTTGGCGCATCAGCCGCGCGGAGCAAGGCCAGCGGAGAGAGCAGGAGCGTGGTGAGAAGGGTCAATGCAAGTCTCATGCGGGTGGGGCGGTCGTGGCCAAAAGAGATTCGCCATCAGCAGAGCGGTGATGGGTTGCTCTCGGGGCCGATGATTTTAATTCGCGGTTCTCGTTCATGGATCGCAATTCTGATCGATCATCTAGGCGGAACGTAACCTTTCGGCGGCGTCACCACCTCGAAGTCCGAGCCTTTCACCCGGCGCAGTTCATCGTGCAGCACCGGGATGCGCTCGTCCGGGGCCACGGACACCGCCCAGTCAATGCCGTTGTCCGCGTTCATCATGCCATAGCGCTTGAGCGCCTCCAGAATCGTCCTCGCCTCGGGAGAAAATGTTGACGTGTCGAAATCCTTCCGCAGCCGGAACCGCTGGCCCATGCACGGGAGATTCGGATCGATCTTGCGGCTCGCGAAATGGGTCGCCGGGTAAACGTAGGCCCGGCGCGTATTCTTGAACGTCGCCCGCAAGGCGTGCTCAATCTTGCCGCGCTTGAGCTCGTCATACCGCACAATCGACGGAAAGATCGGCAGGCCGGCCGCATCCGAACTGGTCCAGCCGTCCGGGCGCTGCTTGTTCGACGCGAGGTTGAAGACGGACGCCTGCTCGGCGATCCAGCCGGAGTCTGTTTTCGTGAGGCGATAAAATTCGTAGAGCATCCGGTTCACCGGATCGACGACAATGCCATGCCGGTCGGCGTCGAGCGTCGACTTGCCACGCTGCACATCATCCAGCGTCAACGCCCGTCGAGCCGCATCGCCCCGTTTGAAGTCCGCCGGCCATCCCTCGATCACGGCGTTGGCGGGCACCGGATACGGCCCCGGGTCCGACTCGCCCGAGTAGGCCGACAACTTCACGTCCACTTTCTTCTGTCCTGGCGGCACGAGCACAAAATTCATGTCCGGGTTGCAGCGCAGCGGCTTGTTCCCGCCAATCGCGGTGATCATGGCCGCCGATTTTGGGGCGACCGGCCACGCATCAACCGGGATGTTCCACGGATTGTCCGGCGGAAAAACTTCCAAGGCCGAAAGAATTTCGTCGGCTTCCGGCGTGTTGAAAGGCAGCGACTGCTCGATCTTCGGCATCTTCGCGGCCTTGAGGCGGACGAGGCGTTCCTGGTTGATGGTGACGCCGGGCGAGTCCTTCGGTTCGGCGGCGGGAACGGCCGGCAGCGAAATGAGCAGCAGAGAGACAAGGGTCAGGGTGGTTCGTTTCATTTGAAATCTTCCGATGGATATTTGACGGGCATCCTGCCGGAAAAGACCGGCGCGGCAAGCCGGGAGATGGAGAAAATCCGCGAGCGGGCCGTCCAGCCAGCGTCGCCCGGCCTGGAAATTCATTTTGACAATAACATGTCATTTTGACATTATATTGTCTATTAAGCGACATCCAAGTCAAAGAACGAAAACAAATGACCAGCCCCATCAGCAGCGGAAACGGATTGCAGGATGAACTGGAATTCCTCCTGGCCGAGGCCGGCGCGCTGGCCAACCGGTTGAAGACCTCCACGCGCACCATCCACGCCGGCGACCGTCTGCCCATGGGCGGGAAGATGGTGCTCCAGACGCTGGCCCGATCCGGTTCGCAAACGGTGCCGCAACTGGCGCGCGGGCGCGGCTCGTCGCGGCAGAACATTCAAGTGCTGGTCAATCGGCTGGAGTCTGACGGTTTGGTGGAGTTTGTGGACAACCCGGCGCACCGGAGTTCGGCCTTGATCCAGTTGACGTCATCCGGCGAAAAGCTGCTGGGGTCAGTCCTGAAGCGTGACGCGGTGTTTCTCGCCGGCCTGTTGCAACACACGGGCGAAAAAGAGGTGCTGGCCGCGGGCGAACTCCTGGCGCGCCTCCGTCAATTGCTGGAAGGAAGGACGGCCGCAACGCCCCGGACCGCCTCGAAACTCCCGCCGGAAAAGGTTCGTCCGAAACGCCGGGCACCAAAGGCCGTGGCCAGGCCACCGACGCGGGTGATTGCAGCCGCTCCCCCGCCGCCAGCCGAACCCGTCGAAGACGGATTGCCCGTTCATTTGCTTTAACGCCCGGGGATGGCGTCGAAGACGAGCACTTCAAAGGGTTCGAGCTTCACCGATGAACTGGAGCCGCCAGAGAGCTTGAGGGTCTGGATGCGCTGGTCTGGGTAGGGCGACCGCAACGTGTAGGACTGGGCGGCATGGGCGGGCAGTTCGAAGAAGGTCGCCGCGTCGAGCGCGATGCTGCGCGGTTGGTCGTCGGGATTGCGGAGCATGAGCGTGCCCTGGCGGCGGCTCCAGGCGGCGTAGCCGTAAGGTTCCAGCTTGAGCGGATCGCCGCCGACCCAATGGGCGTCGCGCAAAACGTCGGCCTGCGCGTGCGCCCACTTGGCGGACTCGGCGACGCAGTCCCAGGCGGCGGGCGTCATCATCGAGGG
>SIBH01000060.1 GCA_009695285.1 Pedosphaera sp. | reverse complement strand
CAAGGATGGCCGCGTCTTCTACGCCCAGCGCAACGGCATCATCAAAATGTGGAAGCCGGACACGAAGACCACGGTGGAGATTGCGAAAATCAAAGTCTGGGAAGGAAACGAAGACGGTATGCTCGGCATCGCCCTCGACCCGAACTTTCTCAAGAACGGCTGGGTATTTCTGACCCACTCCCTCGTGGAAACCACCAAGGACGCCAGCGGCCAGGAGGTTGGCATCATCCGCGTCTCCCGCTTCACGCTCGTCGGCGAACAGTTGGACCTGGCCTCGGCCAAGGGCCTGATCGACATCCCCGAACTGCGCGGGAAAGCCTGCTGCCACGTCGGCGGATCGCTGGCCTTCGATGCCCAGGGCAATCTCTACATTGCCATCGGCGACAACACGAACCCGTTTGAATCCGACGGCCGTTCGCCGAGTGATGAACGCCCCGGCCGCGCACCTTGGGACGCGCAAAAATCCTCCTCGAACATGAACGACCTCCGCGGCGGTGTCAGCCGCATCCACCCGGAACCGGACGGCACCTACACCATCCCCAAGGGCAACCTCTTTCCTCCCGGCACCCCCGGCACGCGTCCGGAAGTCTATGGCAAGGGTGGCCGCAATGTTTTTCGGATTTCCGTGGATCAGCGCAGCGGAGTTTTATACTGGGGCGACGTCGGCCCCGATGCCGGCGGGCCGGATCCGAAACGCGGGCCGGCGGGCTTTGACGCCGTTGTTCAAGTGAAGAAGCCCGGCTTTTTCGGCTGGCCCTATTCGCGCGGCGACAACAAGGCCTACGCCAAATATGATTTCGCCGCCCAGGAGGCTTATGCGAAAGAAAAGGCCGCCTACACCAAGGCCAAGGCGGCCTACGACAAAGCTGTGAAGGAAGCCAAGGATGGAACGGCGCCGACTCTTGCCGCCCCCAAGCCGCCCGCCCCCTTCGTGGCCGCCGAACCGGTGTTCTTTAACCCGGAAAGTCCTGTCAACAATTCCCCCAACAACACGGGCACCAAAAAACTGCCGCCCACGCAACCGGCTTTCATCTGGTATCCCGGCAGCGCCTCCACGAAATTCCCTGCCGTCAACGGCGGCGGCGGTCGCACCGCCATGGCCGGCCCCGTTTACTACTTCGACCCGAAGAATCCTTCACCCACGAAGCTGCCGAAGGAATATGACCACACCCTTTTCATTTACGAATGGTCCCGCAACTGGATCGTCGCCGTGCACCTCGACGAGAACGAGGACATCGCGAAGAACGCGGACGGCTCGCTCAAGATGGAACGCTTCTGCCCCAAGATGACCTTTAAGCGCCCGATGGATCTGGAACTGGGTCCGGACGGCTGCCTCTACGTCGTCGAATACGGCAGCGGCTGGGGCAACAACAAGGACACCCAGATCGTCCGCCTCGAATACACCGGCCCGGCCAAATAAACCCGGCCGGCCAACCGGAGCCGGGGTCACTCCTCCAGGCCCGGCTTGTTGCGGCCTGAGGTGCAGACGCCGCGCTTGTTGCCGGCAAAAAAATCCAGCAGCACGCGCGCGGCCGGACTCGTGAACTCCAGCCGCGCCCGGGCCAGCGCGTCGTTCATCCGGCCGCGATAGCGAAAGAGCGCCTGATACAGCCGGCGCAATTCCAGTCGTTGCGCGGCGTCATAGCCCGCCCGGCGCAACCCCATCACGTTCAACCCGCACAGGCTGTTGACCCCCCCCCGCGCAATGGTGTACGGCGGCAAATCCTTGCTGATCGCCGCTCCGCCCTGCATCAACGCCAGCGTGCCGATGCGCACGAACTGGTGGACCAAGCAGTTGCCGGAAATGAACGCCCGATCCTCGACCGTCACGTGCCCGCCGAGCATCGCGCCGTTGGCGATCAGGACGTGATTGCCCAGGCGCGAGTTGTGGCCCACATGGCCGTGCGCCATCAGAAAATTATTCGAGCCGATCACGGTGTCCTCCTCCATTTTGCTGGAGCGATGAATGGTGACGTGCTCGCGAAAAACATTGTCGTCGCCAATCACCAACCGCGTCGGCCCGCCCTGGTATTTCAAATCCTGCGGCGCGTCGCCCATCACGCAGCCGGCGTGAAAATGGTTGCGCGCCCCGATGCTCGTGTGCCCGGTTAGATGCACGAACGGCCCCACCACGCAGCCCGCGCCGAGCGTCACCGCCCCGTCAATCACGGCGTGCGGCCCGATCGTGGCCGTGGGATCGATCTGCGCTCCGGGATGAATGACGGCGGTCGGATGAATCATGTGCGGCGAGTTTACACAGATGGAGCGGCTTGAAAACTGGTTTTCCTGCGCGCGGGATAGCGGCGTGCTTCTTCATTTCCTGGACCGGCGATGATTGGAGTGCCGTGTCGCCCCACGCACCTCGTAGCCGCGCCTGTGATGGCGCGGCTGACTTTTGCCCCGCACACCGCGAACCTCAGCCGCCGCTTCACAGCGGGCGCTACGAAAAGGAGGTCGTGGGGAGGCGGGCGTTTCACTCTCTGAAAACTGCCAGGCCCCCCGAACTCAGGAATACATGTGCCCCAGCTCGCGTAGCGAAACGTAGTCCCGCGCCCGCTCCGGCGTGGCCCGGCCGAGGATGACGTGGTCGAGCACCTCGATCTTGAGCAACTGCCCGGCGCGGATCAGATCGCGCGTCACCTTCACGTCCGAATCGCTCGGCGTCGGATCGCCGCTGGGATGATTGTGCGCCAGCACCAGCGCGGCGGCGTTCGCGGCGATGGCGTGCCGGAAAACTTCGCGCGGCGTCACCAGCAGCGTGTCGAGCGTGCCTTGCGAAATTTTTTCCACGCGGATCAGCTTGCGCCGCGTGTTCAGCAGCACGATGTGAAACGTCTCCACCGCGCTCGTGCGAAATTCCTCGCGCAGCAGGTCGGCGATGCGGTCGGGGGTTTCGAGCACGGGCGATTCGCTGTGGAGTTCCCGCGCCATTCTCACCGCCAGCGTGAACGCGGCTTGCAACGTCACCGCCTTGTCGCGCCCGATGCCCTTGATCGCGCGCAGTTCGTCGAGCGACGCGCCCGCGAGAGTTTGCAGCGTGCCAAATTTGACCAGCAGTTGCTGCGCGATGGCGAGGGCCGAGACACCCTTCGTGCCGGTGCGCAGCAGGATGGCGATGAGTTCGGCGTGGGACAACACGCCCGGGCCGTGCGCCGCCAACCGCTCGCGTGGCCGCTCGCTGGCCGGCATTTCCCTGATGAGTAGATGACCGCTCACGCGCCGAGGAAATCCCACTCCCGCTGCGAAGTCGAGTCTGCAATCGCCCCGGCGCGCCGGCGGTGATGGCAGCGAAGTTGACTGGCGTCAGACACCGGTTTTTTAACTCCATCGTCACCCGTTCAGGCGGTTCGGGCGCTGAGCCGTCCCGCGACGGGCGGGACGGAACTCCGAACCTTTGAACCGCCACGGGCGGAGGAAGAAATTGGCATTTGGAAAAATACCTGATTCGCTCACCGCCTTGAACTCGATGTCATCCACCCGGCGCGTCCGGCTCTTGGCGAAGTTGCTCCGGGAAATTCTTTTCCCCGGCCTGCTGCTCCTGCTCGCGTGGGCCGGCACCGGCTGCGAGTCGTCCAGCTATTACCGGCAGGCGGCGGCGGGCCAGTTCCAAATCCTGACCGGCGCACGCTCGGTCAAGAGCCTGCTCGCCGATCCGCAGACGCCGCCGGAGTTGCAATCCAAGCTACGGCTCCTGCTCGACCTGCGCGCTTTCGCCGCCAAGGAACTTTGCCTGCCGACCGACGGCCATTACCTTTCCTACACCGACCTGAAGCGGCCGCATGCGGTCTGGACGGTGCAGGCCGCGCCGGAATTTTCGATCCGGCCGAAGTCGTGGTGGTATCCGGTCGTCGGCAGCGCCACGTATCGCGGCTATTTCTCCGAGGCGGCGGCGCGGCGTTACGCGGCGGAGTTGGCGCGGGAACATTTCGACGTGGTGGTGGAGGAGGTGGATGCCTACTCGACGCTGGGCTGGTTTCAAGACCCGGCGTTGAACACGTTTCTCAGTTACCCGGAGAAGGATCTGGCGCGAACCATTTTTCACGAGCTGGGCCATCAGCGGTTTTACATCGCGGGCGACACGGATTTCAACGAGGCCTTTGCCGTAACGGTCGAGAAGGAAGGCCTGCGGCGCTGGCTGCTGGCACGCGGCAACACGGCTGACTTCGAAAAATATCAAGCGCGACAGGCGCAAAAAAAACAGTTCGTCGACCTGGTCATCGCCGCGCGGCGGCAGCTCGCGGCGGTTTATGGCGAAGCGGCGGAGCGCATGGCCGCCGCGCCTGGATCGGACGAGGAGAAGCGGCGGCGGAAGGCAGCCGTGCTGGAGCAGTTGCGCCAGGAGCACGCGAAGCTGAAGGAGCAATGGGGCGGGCGCTCGCCATACGATGATTGGTTTGCGGAGCCGCTGAACAACGCGCGGCTGAATACCGTGGCCACGTATTTCGACCTCGTGCCCGCGTTCGAGCGGTTGCTCGCGCAGAACCACGGCGACCTGCCGCGCTTCTACGAGGCGGTGTGCCGGCTCCGGCGTCTTTCCAACGAGCAGCGCCATCAGGAACTGCTCGCGGCGATGAAGCCTTAGCGTGGCCGCCCGTGGCGGGTTGGTGGCGGCGGGCGTCTCGCGTGCCGTCCAGGGCGAGACGCCCGGGGACACAGCCGGGACGGCTGCGTCACTGGCCGGCGGGACGCCCGCCGCCACGGTCCCCGCTGTTCAGTTGCGGCGGCTCGGCGGGCAGGGCAGACTCCCGGCATGATCACGACCCGCCGATGCCAAAAACTCGCCGCGCTCGCGGTGTTTTTTTGGCTGGCCGCAAGTGGCGGCGCGGCGGAGGTCGCGGGGGCGGATTTGTTTTCCGGCGGCGTCCGGCAGATTCGCATTGTCATCGCGCCGTCCGAGATGGAGTCGTTGCGCGCGTCCAGCCGGACGTATGTCACGGCGGCGGTGAGCGAGGATGGAAAAGTATTTCAGAAAGTGGGCGTGCATTTGAAGGGATCGACGGGGAGCTTTCGCTCGCTGGACACCAAGCCGGCCCTCACGTTGAACTTCGAGCGGTTCGGGCCGGGCAAAAAATTTCACGGGCTGGGCAAGATTCATTTGAACAACTCGGTGGAGGATCCGAGCTATCTCAACGAGTGGCTGGGCGGGGAACTGTTCCGCGCCGCCGGCGTGCCCGCGCCGCGCGTGGCCCACGCGCTGGTCGAACTGAACGGGCGCAAGCTCGGCCTCTACGTGTTGAAGGAGGGGTTCACCGAGGATTTTCTCGCGCTCCATTTCCGGCGGACGGACGGGAATCTGTACGACACCGGCGGAGGCCATGAAGTGACGGACGCGATGGAGCGCAACTCCGGCGCCGCCCCGGACAACCATACGGATTTGCAGGCGCTGGCCGCCGCGGCGCAGGAGCCGGACCTCGGGCGGCGCTGGCAGCGGCTCGGCCAGACGCTCGACGTGGAGCGGTTTGTTTCGTTCATGGCGATGGAAGTGATGGCGGGGCATCGCGACGGCTATTGCCTGGCGAGAAATAATTTCCGCATCTACCACGATCCCGCCGCCGACCGGATGGTTTTTCTTCCGCACGGCATGGACAATCTGTTTGGCAAGGCGGACGCGACGCTGCGTCCGCGCATGGCCGGGCTGGTCGCGCGCGCGGTGCTGGAAACGCCAGAAGGCCGCCGGCTCCAGCGCGCTCGGACGCAGGAGCTGTTCACGAATTTGTTTCACGTCGCGACGCTGACCAATCGCGTCAACGAACGAGTCGCGCGACTGCGTCCCGCGCTGGATCGCGGCGCGGCGCGGGAGCTCGCGGCACAGGCGGCGCTGGTCAAGGAGCGGATCGCGCGGCGGGTGCTGGATCTCGCGCGGCAACTGGCCGAGCCGGAACCCGCGCCGCCCGCGTTCACGAACGGGGTGGCGGGCGTGACCGGCTGGCGGCTGGTGGACGCGCCGGCCGGAGGGAAACTCGATCAGGCGAAGTCGCCGGATGGTCGCACGGCGCTGCACATTCGCGCCGGGCCGGTCACGTCCGCGTCGTGGCGCGCGACGGTGCTGCTGGAGCCGGGGCGCTACCGGTTCGAGGGGCGGGCGAGCAGCGCCGGAGTGCGCGCGTTGAAGTTTGGAAAAAACTCCGGCGCGGGCCTGCGGGTGGCGGGCGTGGCGGTGGCGAAGCCGCAGCCACTAACGGGGGACTCGCCCTGGACGAAACTCGCGGTGGAATTCGACGCCGGGGCGGACGGGGCGGAGTTGATTTGCGAACTACGTGCCAGCGCGGGCGAGGCGTGGTTCGACGCGGAATCGCTGCGGCTGACGCGCATCCGCTGAGATGGTTTGAGCCCGAACTCCGAAGTTGGGATGGGTAGCACAGGCGACCCGCCTGTGCCGTCCGGCCACTGGCCGGCCGGAACGGGCAGGAGCTTCGTCCTGCCACGGACGTTTGGAAAAGTTCGCGCACCCTCCCCATTCCCAGCGGCGAGTCGCCGCTCGGCACAGGCCAGTGGCCTGTGCTACCCGCCGCGACTACCGTCGCTGCTTCGGAGTTCGGTTTGAAAATTCGCCGGCGGAGTGCGCCCGTCACCGGGCGCAGCCGCGTGAGAACTTCGGAAGAGGAAGATGGCGGCTCTCTGCCGAGGAGCCGCTACGCCGACCAGGCTCCGACCCGGTCAGGCCAGAATTCCTTTGATGATCTCGCAGGGCTCGACGCCGGTGAGGCGCTGGTCGAGGCCCTGAAACTTGAAGCCGAACCGTTCGTGATTGATACCGAGGCAGTGGAGAATCGTGGCGTTGAGGTCGTTCAGATGGACGGGTTTTTCCACGACGTTGTAGCTGTAGTCGTCGGTTTCACCGTAGCTGACGCCGCCTTTCACGCCGCCGCCGGCCATCCACATGCAGAAGTTGCGCGGATGATGATCGCGGCCGTAGTTGTCCCGCTTGAGTCCACCCTGCGAATAAACGGTGCGGCCGAATTCACCGCCCCAGACGACGAGCGTTTGATCGAGCAGGCCGCGCTGTTTCAAATCCTGGACGAGGGCGGCGCATCCTTGATCGGTGTCCTTGCACTGGTTGCCGAGCTGCTTGGGCAGGTCGCTGTGTGAGTCCCAGCCGCGATGGAACAACTGCACGGTGCGGACGCCGCGTTCGACGAGGCGGCGGGCCTGGAGACAACTTTGGGCGAAGGAGCCGGGGCGGTTCACATCCGACCCGTAGAGGTCGAGAGTCGCCTTGGATTCTTTGGAAAGGTCGGTGAGTTCGGGCACGCTGCTTTGCAGGCGGAAGGCCATTTCATACTGGTCGATCCGGTTTTGCGTGTCGGGATCGTGATGCCGTTCCAGCCGGTGGCGGTTCAAATCTCCGAGCGTGTCGAGCAGCGCGCGACGGTCGCCCTGATCCACGCCGGAAGGATTGGGCAGGTAGAGCACCGGGTCTGCCTCGCTGCGGAAGGCGACCCCGCTGTACTTGCCGGGGAGGAAGCCGGAGTTCCAGAGCCGCGAATAGATCGCCTGGCCGTTGCTGCCGTCTGGCCATTTGGGAGTGAAGACGACGAAGGACGGGAGGTTTTCCGAACCGCTGCCGAGGCCGTAGGAGACCCAGGAGCCGAGGCTGGGCCGGCCGGGAATTTCCGAGCCGGAGAAAAGGAAAGTGCAGGCGGGATCGTGGTTGATGGCGTTGGTGTGAACGGTCTTGATGACGGCGATGTCATCCACGATCCGCGCGGTGTGGGGCAGGAGGCTGCTGACCCAGCGTCCGCATTGCCCGTGCTGCTGGAAGGAAAATTTCGAGGGGGCCACGGGAAAATTTTTCTGGCCGGAAGTCATGGTGCTGAGGCGCTGGCCGCCCTGGACGCTGGGCGGAAGATCCTTTCCAAACAGATCGGTGAGGCCGGGCTTGTAGTCAAAGGTGTCGAGCTGCGAGGGGCCGCCGTTCATGTGCAGGTAAATGAGGGCTTTGGCCCGGGGCTTGAAATGGGGCAGGCCGGGCAGCGGAGGATGAGCGCCGGTCGTCGCGGCCTGGGCGGTCGTCAGGCGGGAGAGGCCCAGTTGCGCGAGGGCGATGCCGCCCAGCTTCAGGCCGAGTCCGCCGAAGAAATTCCGGCGCGTCATCTGGCGCTGAAATTCGGAATCAAAAATTGAGTGCATAAAAAATGGGCGGTCAGGGACGGACAATGGTTTCATCCAGGTTGAGCAGGAGGTTGGCGACCTGCGTCCAGGCGGCAAGTTCCGCCGGAGGCAGCGCGGCGTCGGGCTTGGATTCACCGACGGCGATGACTTTTTTGGCGAGGTCGGGCTGGGCGCGATATTTTTCCTCGAAGCCCTTGAGCATGGCGAGGACGCGCGCGGCTTCCTGGGCGTCGGGCGCGCGGTTGACGGCGCATTGAAAGCCGAAGGCGATGCGTTCTTGCGGCGTGGCGCCGCCCCTGGTCAGGAGGCGCTGGGCGAAGGCGCGGGCGGCTTCGAAATACTGGACGTCATTGAGCAGTTGGAGGGCTTGCAGCGGGGTGTTGCCGCGGTCGCGGCGCGAGCAGAAGGCCTCGCGGGACGGGGCGTCGAAATTGACGAGGAACGGGGCGGGGGCGGTGCGCTTGATGAAGACGTAGAGGCTCCGCCGGTAGAGGCTTTCCCCGGAGTCCTGTTTGTATTTGCGCGTGTTGCTGTCGATGTAGCCGACTGGCTCCCAGATGTTCGGGGGCTGATAGGTGCGCACCGCCTTGCCGCCCATTTTCTCGACGAGCAGATCAGAAACGTAGAGGGCCTGGTCGCGGATGGCCTCGGCGTTCAGGCGCAGCCGGGGGGAACGGGCCAGCAGGCGGTTCTCGGGGTCCTGGTTGAGCAGCGCGTCTCTGGTGTCCGAGGACTGGTGGTAGGCTTGGGAGGTGACGAGGGTGGTGATCAACTGTTTCATGTCCCAGCCGCTTTCACGAAAAGTGACCGCTAGAAAATCCAGGGCCTCGGCGTGGCTGGGCGATTCACCCTGGGAACCGAAGTCGCTCGAAGTCTTGACGAGGCCGAGGCCGAAGAAGTGTTGCCAGAAACGATTCACCGCGACGCGGGCGGCGAGGGGATTCTCCGGGCTGACGATCCACTTGGCCAGGTCCAGTCGGGTGGCGCGGTTGGTGACGGTCGCCGGCAGCGGCGGCAGGAAGGCGGGGGTTTGCGGTTCCACGGGTTGGCCGGGTTTGTCATAGGCGCCGCGTTGCATGATGTGCGCCTGACGCGGTTTCGGGACCTCGCCCATGATGTAGGTGGAGGGCAGCGTGCCGTCGAAATCTTTCACTTCTTTTTCCACGGCGGCGATGGCACCGATCAACGGCTGCATCGTGGGCTGGGTCGTCTTGCAGACGTTGACGAGGAAATACTCGCGCAGCTTGGCGGTCTGCTCGGCGGTTAATTTTTCAGGAGAAGCATTGAGCAAGGGGATGATGTCCTTGGGCACGCCGGTCTGACTTTTACCTTTCACCTGCTGCCACGCCTGGAAGGAGAGCTTGGGATCGTCGGCCGCGCTGGTTTCACCGGCCACGGCCAACCGGTCCCAATAGACCAGCCCGCCAAACTGCGCGAAGGAAAATCCCGTGATCTGATCGCCCGCCTTGAGGCCGATTTTCCCGGCGGGCACTTCCAGCTTCACCCACTCGCCGGGCTTGGGCAGCGGGCCGGCGGAGAATGGTTCCGGCCCGCCGGCGGCGCCTTCGCTGATGGCGGCGGCGTCACCCCACACCGCGCGGTGTTTCCAGCCGTCGGAGTAAAATTTCAGCATCACGGATTTCGGTAGGTTGGTATCGCTCAACCGCACCATCACCTGGATGATCGCATTCCGGGGTACGACGATGGGGGCGGCGTCGCCCTGATACGCATCCTCGCCGAAACCCTCGGCGAGACGCTTCAAGGCCCGCCCGCCGCTGGCTGGTTTTATTTCCGGATCGCCCACCAGCGCGACGGGGGCTTTCCCCTTGCTCTTCACTTTGGCCTTGGCGGGAAAGGCGTCGTCCATCCAGACGGCGTCCGCGCGTTCCAGCTTGGGCGGCGGGACGGCCTCCGCGGGATCCTGGTAGGCCAGAGTTTTCAAAGCCGCGGCGAACCGCTGCTGGTTCGTGGTCAGCCCGCTCTTGAGAGTTTCCAACTGCCGCAGCTTGTCGGGCGGCGCGAATTTCATGACGGGATTCACGAGCAAGGTGTTCTTGTCACTCGCGGGATCAGCCGAGCTGTAGAAGAAGGCGTACATCGAATAATAATCCTTCTGCGTGATCGGATCGAACTTGTGATCGTGACACGCGGCGCACTGGCCGGTCAGGCCCAGCCAGTTTTGCATGGTGGTGGCGGCGCGTTCCGAGGCGTAGCGGAAGAGTTGTTCGGCATCGATCGACCCGCCTTCGCCGGTGGTCACGTTGCAGCGGTTGAACCCGCTGGCGACTTTCTGCGCATCGGCGGCGCCGGGAATGAGGTCGCCCGCGATCTGCTCGATGGTGAACTGGTCGAAGGGCAGGTTGCGATTGAACGCCTCGACCACCCAGTCCCGGTAAAGCCACATCTGCCGCTCGTTGTCCAGGTGCAGCCCGTGTGTGTCGCCGTAGCGCGCGAGGTCCAGCCACCAATGCGCCATGTGCTCGCCGAAGCGCGGCGACGCGAGCAGGCGTTTGACCAGTTTGGCATAGGCGTCGGGCGATTTGTCGGCCAGGAACGCGGCGACTTCCCCGGGGTGTGGCGGAAGACCGGTGAGGTCCAGCGTGACGCGCCGGATGAGCGTGGCCTGGTCCGCCGGGGGCGAGAAGGCCAACCCCTCCTGTTTCAGCCGGGCCAGCAGAAAGGCATCCAGCGGTCCGGCCTTGAGGTCCGCCGGCGGCGCGGGTTTGACCGGCGGCTCGAACGACCAGTGCCTCTGATATTTCGCGCCCTGGACGATCCAGAGCCGCAGCGTTTCCTTTTGCGCCGGGGACAAAGTCTTGTGCGATTTGGGCGGCGGCATCACCTCGTCCTCGTCCGGGCTGTTGATCCGCTGCCACAATTCGCTGACCTTGAGATCGCCGGGCTTGATGGCGAACCGGCCTTCCCGCGCCGCCTTCGCGCTGTTTTCGTCATCGAGACGCAGGTCGGCCTTGCGTTTCTTGGCGTCCGTTCCGTGACAGGCAAAACAATTTTCCGACAAGATCGGGCGGATGTCGCGGTTGAAGCTGAGGTCGCGCGCGGCGGCGGTGGTCGCGAGCAGGCCGGGCAAGATCAAGGCCAAGAACGGGCGGAGGGTGGGCATGGGCATGGGCATGAGTTGATAAATTTAAGGATCAGTCACCCGCGCTCCGATGAAGACGGCGGAGTCCAGCCGGTCGAGCGGACGTTGCCCGGCCCAGCATAGCCCGCGATAAACCAGCACGCGGTAGAGCGGGTCATCGTGCGTCCAGGTAAAGTGTCCCGGGATGCAGACAAAAATCCGGCCGGCCCCGCGCTCGACGGTCCAGACCTGCGGCTGCGGGGCGCCATCCTCGACTGTGGCGGCCAGCGTCGTGGTGCCCGCGCCGTCGCCGTGGAGTTTCCAATACGGTTCCTCGGGGCGGACATCGGATTTGGGAAAGCCGGCGGTGATCGCGTGCGGGCTGTACTGCAGGGTGATGTCGCCGCGCCGCCATTTGTTGCCGGTCCAGGCGCGGCCGAGGCGGGCGGTGAGCGGCTTGGGATCGCGCCCGCCGTTCATGGAAAAATGGAGGAAGGCCATTCCGCCGCCGCGTTCAAGGAAGGCGTCCATGGCCGGCAACTTGTCGGCGGCCCAGACGGGATTGTCGTGGAAGAAGGCGATGACATCCGCCTTCTTGAACTGCTCCTCGGTGGGCCATTGGTCGGCCGGCTCGGTGGTGACGCCGGGCACCTGGGCGAGAATTTTCGTCCAGCGCCCGCGCCAGATGGGATAATCATGAAAGCCCGCCCCGCCGTGGCCGGCGTCCTTCACGGCGGCGCAGAGGACGATATGGAACGGCCGCTTCTGCTCCGCATCGCTCATGGGCTTCACCGCCGTGAGAATTTTCTCCACCTCTTTCCTCGGCCGCAGCGCCGGGATGGGAATCCCCTGCACGACCTCGGGGGTGGGCGAGGGCCGGGTGATGTCCGGCGACGACGCCGTGACGGGTTCGGCCGCGAAAGCCCAGACCCCGGCAGCAAGGAGGCTGCACGAGGTCGAGACGACGATTTTCAAAACGGATTTTTGCATATGTCGGGCGCTGTCGAAACGTAGGCTGCGTGGCGCACAGACGCCACCATCAACTGCCAGTCAACCGTCTAACCTGACGAGTGGCCGGCTCATGGAATTCGACGGGGACCATGCGGACGATGAGCCTTGGAATGGCAAATGCAAACTTCAATCAGTGGAGGACGCCGCCCCTGAACTCCGCGACCTGGAAAAAATTCTATGTTCCAACCCGCCCCGTTCCCCGGTAAATTATTTTCCGCGTGAACATCGTTCAGATCACTCCCGGCGCAGGCGGCATGTATTGCGGAAATTGTTTCCGCGACAACGCGCTCGTTGCCGCGCTCCGGGCGCTCGGCCATCCGACGCTGATGATCCCGCTCTACCTCCCGCTCACGCTCGACGAGGTGGACCAAAGCGCCGGCACACCGACTTTTTTCAGCGGGGTGAATGTTTACCTCCAGCAGAAATCCGCCTTCTTCCGCAACGCCCCGGACTGGCTGCACCGTTTCCTCGCCTCGCCCGCCGTGCTGAAATGGGCCGCCGGCCGCGCTGCCCGGACCCGCGCCGCCGATGTCGGTGAGCTGATGCTCTCGATGTTGCGCGGCGAGGAAGGCTATCAGGCGCGCGAACTGGAGGAGCTGATTGCCTGGCTCAAGACCCAGCCGCCGCCCGGGGTGATCTGTCTCTCAAACGCCCTGCTCGTCGGCCTCGCGCGCCGGTTGAAGGCCGGGCTGTGCGCGCCGGTCGTCTGCATGTTGCAAGGCGAGGACTCCTTTCTCGACGGCATGACCGAGCCGCATCGCACGCGTGCTTGGCAGACCCTCGCCGAACGCGCCCGCGACGTGGATTTGTTCATCGCGCCGAGCCATTACTTCGGTGACCTGATGCGCGGGCGGCTCGGTCTGCCGGCGGAAAAGGTCCAGGTCGTTTACAACGGCATCAACCTGGAGGGATACGGGGAAATTCAAAATTCAAAATTCAAAATTCAAAATCCCCCAACACTCGGCTTCTTCGCACGTATGTGCCCGGAGAAAGGACTCGATCTGCTCGTCGCAGCCTATCTGGAACTGCGGAAACGTAGTCGTGTTCCCGGCTTACAACTGAAAATCGGGGGCGGCTGCGGGCCGGGTGATGAGGCGTTTGTCGAGGCCCAGCGCGCCCGCCTCCGCGAAGCCGGGGTGCTGGATGACGTCATGTTCCATCCGAACCTCAGCCACGCGGACAAGGTGAAATTTCTCGAGTCGCTCGACGTGTTCTGCACACCCGCGCTCTATGGCGAGGCGTTCGGGCTTTATGTGATCGAGGCGCTGGCCGCCGGGGTGCCGGTGGTGCAGCCGCGCGTCGCGTCGTTTCCCGAATTGATCGCGGCCACCGGCGGCGGCGTGATTGCCGAGCCGACCGCGCGCGGACTGGCCGACGCCCTCGAGTCGTTGCTGCTGGAACCCGCCCGCGCCCGCGCGCTCGGCGAGGCGGGGCGCAAAGCGGTCTTGCAAGATTTCAGCGTCGCGGGTATGGCTAGGGACATCGTGCAAGCCTTGCAAACAGTGACCGCCCGCCCGGCCCAACCCCCAGCCCCTCACCCCTGATGCCCTGCGAATTCAAAGCCACCCGCCGCGTGGAATTTTCCGACACCGACATGGCCGGCATCATGCACTACTCGAACTTTTTCCGGTTCATGGAGACGGCTGAGCACAGCTTCTACCGGGCCCTCGGCCATTCGGTGGTGATGCCCGACATCGACCCGCCGATGGGTTGGCCGCGCGTCCATGCCGAATGCGACTACCTGAAGCCGTTGCGCTTTGAGGACACGGTGGAAATCCATCTGCTGGTGAAGGAGAAAAAAACGCGCACCCTCAGCTACCTCTTCCGCTTTCGCAAACTTGACCCCGCCACCGGCGCGGCGGGCGAGGAAGTGGCGCGCGGCTCGTTGACTGTGGTCTGCGTCACCCACGCGCCCGGCGGCCAGATGAAGGCGGTGCCGATTCCGGCGTCCCTCGCGGAACAAATTCAGGTGGCGCCGGCGGAACGGCTAGCCTGAGGCTGCCAGTCGGGCGGAGGCGGCGCTCAGAAGACTTGCGGCACGCCCTCTTCGAGAATTTTAAGGTGGTGGCTCACGCCGTCGCGGTGGGCGATCTCCTGGAGCCAGCGGGGTGGCTCGTCCATGGCTTCGAAGGAAAGCTTGAAGCTGCCGAAGTGCATCGGCACCAGCCAGCGCGCGCCCAGGTCGCGGAAGACCATCATCGCCTCGGCGGGGTTCATGTGGACGTTGCGGAATGAATCCGGGTAGTAGGCGCCGATGGGCAGGAGGGCAATCTCAGGCGGGCAGCGCCGGCCAATTTCCTTGAAGCCCTCGAAGTAGGCGCTGTCGCCGGCGTGATAGATCCGCCGCCCCTGATGCTCCAAAATGAATCCGCCGTAGCCCCGGTGCGAATCGCGCAGGGTGCGCGCCCCCCAGTGCTTGCAGGGCGTGAGGGTCACCTTCCAGTCCCCGTGGGAAAAGCTTTCCCACGTCTGCAGTTCGATGATGCGTTCAAAACCCAGGCCCTTGGCTAGGTCGCCCACCCCCCAAGGCATGACGCCGATCTTGGGCGCGGGCAACTTGCGGAGGGTCGGCTTGTGGAAGTGGTCGAAGTGCGCGTGGGTGAGCAGGATGAGATCGATGGGCGGGAGGTCGGCTATCTTCAGGCCGGCGTGCCGGATGCGCTTCAACAGGAACAGCCAGTTGGCGAAATTGGGGTCGATCAGCACGTTCAGGTCGCTGAACTGGACGAGGAACGAGGCGTGACCGATCCAGGTCAGGGCCACCTTGCCGTGGTTCAACTGCGGAAAAACCGGCCGCCGATGTTGTCCGGTGCGTTTGGTGAGCAGGGCCTTCCAGACCATTTCATGAAAAAACGTGCGCGGGTTGAAGTGGTTGCTGGGGGTCAATTCCTTGAAGGATCGACGCAGACGGCGGCGCGGGCGGGGTGCGGGCGGAGAGTCGTCGGGCGCTTTGTTCATGTGGATGCCTTTTGATACCGCCGCCGGAGGGAAAACTCAACCCCGG
>SIBH01000059.1 GCA_009695285.1 Pedosphaera sp. | reverse complement strand
GGACAGCCCCAGCCAGCCGGCCAGGCCCGCCACGAGAAAGCACCAGGCCAGCGCCCCGACCAGCACCAGCTCCGGCAGCCGCGGCACGGCCTTGAAAATTTGCGGCAGCACAAACCGGCTCACCGCGAAAGCCGCCCCGATCAGCACCACCACGCTGCACAGCGCCTGAAGCAGCACGCTGGTCTTCGTATGGGCCAGACTCGGCTGGAGCACGAGAAAAATGATGGCGAACAAATCCTGCAAGACAAGCACGCCCAGGGTCAGCCGGCCGGCGAACGTGTCGAACTCGCGCTTGTCGTAGAGAATTTTGACGATGATGACCGTGCTGCTCAACGTCTCCGTGGTCGTGTCCGGCATGCTAGGCGGCCTGGCGGGCACCGAGTTCAACCCTTTTGAAACACCCCCGACGGCGGTGGACGGTTGGACCACGGGCAATATTCCGGGATTAAAAGAGGACGTGCCACGCCGGCCGCCGTCGATGCCGAGATCCGGAAGGTGACGGCGACGAATGTGACTCAATCATTGCCGGCGGATGCAACCTTGCCGCCGCCGATCAGTCCGGTCTTCCAATGGAACACGGACGGACAGTTCATCCAGTCACGTCCGACCGGCACCAGACTAAACCTCCTGCTGGCGAAGCTGAGAAACAACACCGGCGGTCCGGTGACCTCGTTCGAGGTGGCCTATGATTTTGCCGAGGTGCTCGGCAAAGTGGGCGAGGAAGTGCCCGGACTGCGGGCCTTCTACAGTTTGACCGGAGCCTCGGACAGTTGGGTGGCCGTGCCGGCCTTGAACTCCGCAACGAACGGTCCGTTGACGGCGACCCTCAACGTGACCAACTGGCCCGCCGGCGGCGCCCTCTGGTTGCTTTGGGGTGATGACAACGCCTCCGGAAGCGAAGGCGCCTACACGATCGATAATTTTGCAGTCAGCAACGTCGTGCCGTTGGTGCAGCCGGCACTGAGCATCACGCAGTCGGTGGCCGGCACCGTGACCCTGAACTGGACGGAGGCCGGTTTCACGTTGCAGCAGAGTGTGGCGTTGCTTGGCACCAACACCCCGTGGGCGGACGTGCCCGGCCCGGTCACGACCGGCCCCTTCCAAACCAACAACCCGGTCGGCAGTCAATTCTACCGGCTGCGACCTTGAGGTCGGTGTGGCGCATCGCAGCCGGCCTTGAGCGCGGTTTCATTCCGCCAATATTTCCGAATTCTTCGTTGACGGTCAGTGCGTCATCGCTACGATGCCGCGCTCTGACAAATCCCGTCAGGAAAAATTAAACTACTACTATGGCAATCAAAGTTGGCATTAATGGATTCGGGCGCATCGGCCGTTTGGTTTTCCGCGCCATCGCGGAGCAGGGCCTGCTGGGCAAGGATGTGCAGGTCGTCGCTGTCGGTGACATCGTCCCCGCCGACAACCTCGCCTATCTCCTCAAATACGATTCCACCCAGGGCCGCTTCAACGGCACCGTCGGCTCCAAGAAATCCTCCGCCGACAAGGCCGAGGACGACGTGCTCATCGTCAACGGCCAGGACATTCTGGTGGTCAGCGCCAGGTCTCCCGCCGAACTTCCGTGGAAGGCCCTCGGCGTCGATGTCGTCATCGAATCCACCGGCCTCTTCGTGGACAAGGAAAAAGCCCAGGGCCACATCACCGCCGGCGCGAAGAAGGTTATCATCTCCGCCCCCGGCAAGAACGAGGACATCACCATCGTCATGGGAGTGAACCACGAGAAATACGACCCGGCCCAGCACCACGTCATCTCCAACGCGAGCTGCACCACGAACTGCCTCGCGCCCCTCGTCCACGTTCTGCTCAAAGAAGGTTTCGGCATCGAGGAAGGTTTGATGACCACGATCCATTCCTACACCGCCACGCAAAAAGTCGTGGACGGCCCGTCGAAGAAAGACTGGAAGGGCGGCCGCAGCGCGGCCATCAACATCATCCCGTCCGCCACCGGCGCGGCGAAAGCCGTCGGCCTTGTCTGCCCCGAAGTGAAGGGCAAGATCACCGGCATGGCCTTCCGCGTGCCGACGCCAACCGTCTCCTGCGTCGATCTCACGGTGAAGACCGTGAAGGACACGAGCTACGCGGAGATTTCCGCCGCGATGAAAAAGGCGAGCGAGACCTATCTCAAGGGCATCCTCGAATACACCGCCGACGAAGTGGTGAGCAGCGACTTCATCCACTCGAAGTCCTCCTCGATCTACGACGCCGGTTCCGGCATCGAATTGAACAAGCGCTTCTTCAAGCTCATCAGTTGGTATGACAACGAGTGGGGTTACAGCAACCGCGTCGCGGACCTGCTGCGCTACATGATCTCCAAAGGACTGTAAGCCTCGCGCGAAACAGTCACGAACGGCGATCTGCCAACAGGTCGCCGTTTTTTTGTGCCACGAATGAAACCCCGCCCGCCCGCCCTCGCCTTCATCTTCATCACGTTGTTTCTCGACGTGCTCGGGCTGGGGCTGATCATTCCAATTCTGCCGAAGCTGATCGAAAGTTTTTCCAACAACAACGTCTCGGCGGCGGCCACCACCGTGGGCATTCTCGCCGGGCTGTACGCGCTCATGCAGTTCATCTTCGCGCCGATCTTGGGCAGCCTCTCGGACCGATACGGACGCCGCCCGATCATCCTCATCTCCCTGTTCGGCTCGGCGTGCGATTACCTGCTGCTCGCGTTTGCGCCCAGCCTGCCGTGGTTTTTCGTTGGCCGGATTCTCAACGGCATCAGCGGCGCGAACATCACCGCCGCCACCGCCTACATCGCGGACATCAGCCCGCCGGAAAAGCGTGCGGCCAATTTCGGGATCATCGGCGCGGCTTTCGGCCTCGGCTTCATCGCCGGCCCGGCCCTCGGCGGCTGGCTGGGCGATCACGACCTGCGCCTGCCTTTCTACGTCGCGAGCGGCCTGACGCTGGCTAACTGGCTCTACGGTTTCTTCGTTCTGCCCGAATCGCTCGCGCCCGAAAACCGCCGCGCCTTCTCCTGGAGCCGCGCGCATCCCGCCGGCTCGATCACCGCCCTGCGCCAGTATCCGCTCGTCCTGCGCCTGGCCGTCGCAATTTTTCTGATTACCATCGCGCAGATGATGCTCCAAAGCACGTGGGCGCTCTACACCGATTTCCGCTACGAATGGTCGCCCAAACAAGTTGGCCTCTCGCTCGCCTTCGTCGGCCTGATGGCCGCGCTGGTGCAGGGCGGACTCGCGCGGAAAATTATTCCCAAGCTCGGCGAGCAGCGTTCCATGACCACCGGCCTCACGCTCGGCACCCTCGCGCAGATCGGCTACGGCTTCGCGCCGCGCGGTTGGATGCTCTACCCGGCGCTGACCATTGGCTGCCTCGGCGGCATCGCGCAGCCGGCCGGCCAAAGCCTCATCTCGCGCCACGTCCCGGCCAACGAGCAAGGCGCGGTGCAGGGCGCGCTGACGAGCCTGACCAGCGTCGCCGGCATCATCGGCCCGCTCATCGCGACGAACCTCTTCGGCTGGTTCATCGGCCCGCGCGCGCCGTTTCCTCTGCCGGGCATTTCATTTTTCGTCGCCGCGCTGCTGATGTTCGCCGCGCTGTTCCTGGCGCGGCGGGCGTTCCGGTTGGGCGCGGGCTGAGATGTTCGGGGGAATGAAGAGCGGAGGGTCAATCCAGTCCCGGCCTGAATTTCATCGCGGATGAGCACGGGCAGGCGCGCAGCGTCATCCGGATGGGCGCAGGTGAAGGGTTCGATTCCGTCTTCCGGATAAAACCCGGGGATCAGGATCAGTTCGCCGGGACCAGTTCGAAGTGCAGCTTCTGCGGCTTCGCGGCTTCGCGGATCTTGCCGTCGGCTTCCTCCACTTTTTTGGTCAGCGCGGCAAATTTCTCCTTCAACTCCGGCGCGGCCTCGGCGGCGATCGCGGCCCGGGACTGGCCGCGCCATTGGCCGACCAGTCCCTCTTTCGCGTTGACGGCGGCCAGCACGGCCTTGCCCTGCGCGGCGATCGGACCCGTGGCGAAGCCCGTCAGGTTCACGCCGGCTTCAAGCTCCTTCGCGGTCAACGTGCCCAGCGGCGTGTCATTCGCGTGCAGCACGTAGCGTTCGCCGGTCAGCCCGGTGACTTTCAAGGTGTACTGGCTCAGTTCCAAAATGGTCGGGAACAACGGCAGCACGGCGCGCGCGTCGTCGGGAATGGGAAACGGCAGGCACTCGTCGAGCCGGTCGAACGACAGCTTGCCGCCTTCCGACTTCACGCCCTCCACGACGCAGCCTTTTGCTTCCACCTTGCCGTTCATCGCCACCGTGGCGCTGCTGACGAAGCCTTCCGCGCCGAGTTCCTTGAGCAGCGCCGCGGCCATGGTGAGCTGGCCGGGCGGTCCCGGATGCACCGGGTCGCCCTGCATCGAGACGGGCCGCGGCCCCTTCGCCTGCGCGGCGAGAAACGCCCGCAGATGCTCGACCCCCGCGAGTTCGTCATCCTTCGCGAACTTCGTGGACGAGTCGAGCAGCCCGACCAGGTTTTCGCGCGGCTTGTTCTTTCCCCAGATGTCGAGGACGGCGTGAAACTGGTCGGCGAACGGCGCGTTCATTTCGGCGGAGAATTTTTTCAGCGCCTCGGCATACAGGTGGAGCTTGGTGTTGCCGCCGTATTTGGCCGAGGTGTCGCCGTTGTTGATCGGGCTGGCGGTGAAATAAACCGGCCGCGCGCCCGCCGCCCGGATCTTCCCGTCCATCTGGCCCATGTTCTCAATATATTTTTCCACGGGGGTGCCGCCCTGGTCATTCATCCCCAGTTCCACCGAGACCACCGTCGGCTTCCACGCGCCGATGTCATAATCGAATCGCGCCATCGTGCTGGGAATCGTGTGTCCGCCGACGCCCGAGTTGCGGAAGGCGAACTTCAGCTTCGGGTAGCGCGCGAAGCAGAACGCCTCGTAGTAGTTCGAGTGGAGATGCTGCGCTGTGATGCTGTCGCCGGCCATCACCCAGATGTCGCCGTCCTTCAGCGGAAACGGGCCGGCGGACAGGGGGACGATGGAAGCGAGCAGGTAAACGGCCGTGACCGCGCGCCGCGAGGAACGATGGAGAATTTGCATGGGCGATGTTGTGCAGGATCGCCCCGGAGTGTCAAACGGGCGCCGCTTCTGTCTCGCAATGCTCTTTTTCGCAGCCACAGCTGTCTTCCTGCTGATCGGCGAAGTCGTGGTTCTCCCAGTTCGGATCAAGGCCCAGGTCCTTGAGCATTTGCAGATCCTTTTCCACGGACTGATTCAGCGTGGTCAGGTAATTGCCCACCATCAGCGCGCTCGCGCCGGCGGTGAAGACCATGCTTTGCAGGTCGCGCAGGTTCACGGTGCGCCCCCCGGCGATCATGATTTCCTGGCGCGGCAGCAGCAGCCGGAAACAGGCGATGGTCTTCAGAATTTCCAGCGGCGCCAGCGGCGGGTTCTTCTCGAAGGGCGTGCCGGGAATGGGATTGAGGATGTTGATCGGCACCACGCTCGCGCCCAGTTCGCGCAACGACAGCGCGAGATCGCAGCGGTCCTCGCGCGTCTCGCCCATGCCGATGATGCCGCCGGAGCAGATTTTCAGGCCGGCCTTTTTCAAGTAGCCGATGGTCTCGACGCGATCCTCGTAGCTGTGGGTCGAGCAGGTCTGCGGGAAGAAGCGGCGCGAGCTTTCGAGGTTGTGCCCGTAACATTCGAGGCCGGCCTCCTTGAGCCGGTCGGCCACGGCCTGGCTCTTGATGATTCCGAGCGAGGCGTCAGGCCGCGTCTGGCCGCCGGCCTTCAACTCACGGATGCGGTCGCACACTTCATCGAGCATCGGGCCTTCCTTCAAACCTTTCCAGGCGGCGACGAGGCCGACGGCGGTAACGCCGTTTTTTTTCGCCTCCTCGGCGGCGGCCAGCACTGGCTCCGGATCCACGAAGCCGTACTTGGGCGAGCCGGTCTGGTAAGCAGACGACTGCGCGCAAAAGCTGCAGTTCTCCGAGCACGCGCCGGCCTTGGCGTTGACGATGGAGCAGAGGTGAATCTTGTTCCCCTTGAAATGTTCGCGCACGCGGTTGGCCCAGCCGATCAGGTCAAAAATGTCGGCGGAGTTTTCGAGGTGGAAAAGAAACAGGGCCTCGTCCCGGTCCAACCGGCCGCCGGCGAGGACCCGCTGGCCAAGTCCGGCGAGCCGTTGGTGATTGCTTACGTCAAGCGTTTGTTCGCGCATGGTTGACAGGTTAGTGACGAGGGAAATTTGTGCAAGCCCGCAGGCGTGGAAAATTATCCGGAGCAGCCTGGCTCTCATCAGACGGAGCGTCCGAAATCTTGTCTTCGGAGCGGCCGCTGTGCAGCGGCGGCTGACTTTCAAGGTGAGAACGGTCGGCCACCAAGTGCGGGTCGCGACGCGGGCTGGCCCGGGCAATTTTGGCACAGCTATTTTCAAAACTGGTGAAGTCGGCGCAGCCTGTGGCTATACTGTCTTTGCGTGAAGCGCACGGCATGAACCGCCCCCACCCCAACGAACCGAGCGTCACCGGCTGCCTCGTGCAGTCGGTCGCCGCCGCGTTGCGCGCCGAGCCGTCGCTCGAAGCCGTGACCATTGACCGCGCCCGCCAGTCCATCGACGTGGCCACGCTGGGCGCAACCGCCGACCCCGAGCTGGCCGGGCGCGTGGTGGCGCAGATCGAACAGACGCGCGCCGCCGACCCGGCACAGCGTTGCGGCCTGCTCTCCGGCCGGAACGATTGCGACACCTGCGACCTGGCGCTGCCGACGGAAATCCGCAACGCGATCACGATTAAACAGGAAGCCGGCGCCACGACCATCGCCCGCGTCACCTGCCCGACCGCGCCGAAGTTCTGGCGCTGGAAAAATTTCCCCCTCCCAAAAGTCCTGCAGCGCGACGTGGAATTTTTCGAGGAAGAGGAACATCCGCACGAATGGAAGTGGCAGTTGCTGGCGGCGGGCCTGTGCGGTGCGCTGGCGCTCACGGCCGCTTTTCTTTCGCCCGGCCCGGCGCGGCTGGGCCTGTTCATGCTGGCCTATCTGGCGGGCAGTTGGTTCAACGCGCAGGAAGTCTGGGAGCGGCTCCGCAAGGCCGCCATTGACGTGCATTTCCTCATGCTCACAGTCGCCGCCGGCAGCGCGGCCATCGGCAACTGGGCCGAGGGCGCGACGCTCCTGTTCCTGTTTTCACTCTCCAGCGGGCTGGAACATTTCGCGATGGCGCGCACGCGGCGCGAGATCGATTCGCTGTTCAAGAGTGCGCCGAAAACCGCGACGCTGCTCGACGCCGACGGCCACGAACGCGAAGTGCCCGTCGGCCAGTTGCGCCCCGGCGCGCGGCTGCTCGTCAAACCGGGCGGGCAATTTCCAGTGGACGCGGAAATCGTCAAAGGCGCGACGGCCGGCGACGAATCAAACCTCACCGGCGAGGCGACGCCGGTGGAGAAGGCCGTCGGCGACACCGTGCTGGCCGGCACGCTCAACCTCTGGGGCGCCGTCGAGACCGTGGTGCTGCGGCCCGCCGCCGAGAGCGCGCTGCAAAAAATCATCCGGCTCATCCAGGACGCGCAGCAGCAGAAGGCCCCTGCGCAACGCTTCACCGACCAGTTCAGCAGCGTCTATACTTACGTCGTGCTCGCGCTGTCGCTGGTGATGTTCTTCGTCTGGTGGCTCGGGTTCCAACTGCCACCGTTCTCCGCAGCCGGGCCGGACCAGAGCGCGTTTTATCGCGCGATGACGCTGCTGGTCGTGGCCTCGCCCTGCGCGCTGGTGCTGTCGATTCCGAGCGCGGTGCTCGCGGCCATCGCGTGGGGCGCGCGGCACGGCATTCTGTTCCGGGGCGGCGCGGCGGTGGAAAAGCTCGCGGAAATTCAGATCGTGGCGCTCGACAAAACCGGCACGCTCACCACCGGCGAACTGAAGGTGGAGCGCGTGGAAAGTTTTCCGCCGGGCCGCGAGCACGAGGTCGCGGTCCTGGCCTTTTCGCTCGAGCGCCTCTCCACGCATCCGCTGGCCCGGGCCATCACGCGCCACGGCAAACAGCAGAGTCTCCAACCGGTCGGGTTCGACCACTTCGAGTCGATCACCGGTCAGGGGTTGCTCGGACGGCGCGGCAACGCGACCTGTTTTCTCGGACGCCGCGAGGCGGTGGCGTTCAATCCTCATTCCGACCAACTGGCCCGCGTGCCGGCCATCGAGGTCGGGCTTTCCGAAGTCTGGGTGAGCGAAGGAGAATTGCTGGGCCGAATTATTTTGCGCGATGACATTCGTCCCCAAGCGCGCGCGGCGCTGGAGGGAATGCGCGCGGCGGGTTTGCAGACGCTCGTCCTCACCGGCGACCGTCAGTCCGCGGCGGACTTCTTGAAGACCCAACTGCCGCTCGACGACATCCGCGCCGGATTGAAGCCGGAGCAAAAGGTCGCGGCCATCCAGGCGTTCGCGCGCGAAGGCCGCCGCGTGGCGATGGTTGGCGACGGCGTGAACGACGCGCCGAGCCTGGCGGCGGCGCATGTCGGTGTGGCGATGGGCGCACGCGGTTCCGACGCGGCACTGGAACAGGCGGAGGTGGTGTTGATGCACGACCGGCTGGAAAATTTTCTCACCGCCTTCCGCCTGAGCCAGCGCGCGCGGGCCATCATCCGGCAGAACCAGGTGATCTCGCTTGGCACAGTCGTGGTGCTGGTGGGCTTCGCGCTAGCGGGCGGCATCCCGCTCACCGTCGGCGTGGTCGGACACGAAGGCAGCACGGTCATCGTGGTGATGAACAGCCTGCGACTGCTCTTCGGCAACGTGGCGGCGACGCCTCATCGCAGAAGGTGAGCGCGGCGCCCCGCCGCGTGGACAGGAGACTCCCCCACCTCACGGCGACGAGGACGTCGCAGCTACGGCAGACCGGACAAGATTTGCGCGGCATTGAGCAAAATCCGGGGTGCTGGCCAGCCGGTCCGCCAGTAGGCTGCCTCCATGAAAACCAAATCCCCCGCCCGCAGTCGCCGCCAGCCCGCGGCAGATTCCATCATCGAACTTACCCCGGCGCTGCTGAACATCGGGCACATCCTCGTGCCGAGCGATTTCTCGGACCCGTCGCGCAAGGTCCTCAAATACGCGGCGCGCTTCGCCGAACTATTTGGCGCGAAGATCACGCAGCTCTATGTCAACGAGTCGGTCATGTATCCCGATTTCGCCTACTACCCGCTGGCGATGGAGAACGAACAGGTGGCCAAGATCGCGCAGACCCGGCTGGCCGCACTCGGTGCCAAGGAAATCGGCGAGGAACACATTGAAAAAATTCACGTCCGCACCGGCAATCCCTTCCATGAAATCACCGAGGCCGCGCGCACCTTGAAGATGGACCTCATCATCATCTCGACCCACGGCTACACCGGCTTGAAGCACGCGCTCCTCGGCAGCACGGCGGAACGCGGCGTGCGCCACGCCCCCTGCCCCGTGCTGACGGTGCGCGACAAGGAGCACGAGTTCGTCTGAGGGCGCCGGTCGAGCCGGGCGAATTGGGAGGCAAGACGGCTGGGAGCGGTCCCCTCTCCAAGAGGCCGCCGCACATTTCCGGGAATTGGCTTGCGGACAAGGGCGCAATTTCATTCAATCTTGTCAATGCTGCTTCTGTTCATCGGATAATCCATTTGCAGAGACCGGCGCCGTGGCGTCGGCGCGGTTGATTTGCTCCCATCATGAAAGGTAAATTTTCTTCAAACCGTCGCGGGTTTCTGGCCGGCGGCAACTGGATCATCGATCAGGTCAAACTCATTGACGTGTTTCCCCGGCGCGAGCAACTCGCCAACATCCGCGCCCAAGCCTCGCAAGGCACCGGCGGCGCGCCCTACAACGTCCTGATCAATCTCGCCAAGCTCGGCGTGGATTTTCCGCTCCAGGCCGCCGGATTCGTCGGCAAAGACGCGCTGGGCGAAGACATCCTAGCCGACTGCAAGGCCCACCAAATCGAAACGAAATGGCTGCGGGCCATCGCGACCGCCGCCACCTCCTACACCGACGTGATGACCGAGCAGAATGGCGGGCATCGCACCTTCTTCCATTATCGCGGGGCGAATGCGCTCTGGAAGGGCGAGGATCTGGATTTTCAGAAAACGAAGGCGAAAATTTTCCATCTCGGCTACCTGCTGCTGCTCGACGCGCTGGACGAGGCGGACACGAAATTCGGCACCAAGGCCGCGCGCCTGCTCGCCGCCGCCCAGGCCGCCGGCTTGAAGACCAGCGTGGACACGGTGAGCGAGGACAGCGACCGCTTCGCGAAGGTCGTTACGCCGGCGTTGAAGTTTGTCGATTACTGCATCCTCAACGAGATCGAGGCCGGCAAGACGACCGGGTTCAAAATCCGCCACGCCGACGGCACGCTGGACACGGTGGCGTTGCGCCACGCCGCCGGCTCGCTGCTGCAATGCGGCGTGAAGGAACTGGTGGTCGTTCATTTTCCCGAAGGCGGCTTTGCCCGCACGCGCAAAGGGGACGACGTGTGGCAGCCCAGCCTGCGGCTCCCGGAGAAATACATCGCGGGCACGGCGGGCGCGGGCGACGCCTTTTGCGCCGGCGTGCTCCTGGGCCTGCACGAAGGCTGGGATTTGAAGCGCTGTCTGGAAACCGGGGCCTGCGCCGCCGCCGCGTCGCTCTCCGACCCGACCTGCACGGGCGGGATGAAGCCGTTGAGCGCCACGATCGCGCTAGCGAAGAAATTCAGGTTCCGTCCGGCGCTCGAAGCGACGGAGTAGGCGGGAGTTTTAGGAAACGGGCGGGGGCGGACAGATCTATGATTGGACCAGAACCGCCTCGTGCTTAATGAGGAACTTCTCCAGTTCCCCCTTCTCGGCCAGCGAAATGGGGGCGCGCTGGGCGACCCCCTTGTAGTGCTTGTAATGCACCAGCGCTTTGCCGATCTGGCCGATCTGGAGATTCGAGTTCTCCATGCGCCAGACTTGGCCGGTTTGAAAATCAGGGAGGGTGAGCCGACTTTTTTGTTTCGTAGTTTTCACGCCGCCACCATACCACAAGATTCCCGATCCACCCGAAGTTTCGGGACATTTCTTACCGGCCCGGGTGCGATCAACCGGGCAGCGGGCAGAAAAATGCGACCAGGCGTCGCCGGGACGGCTGCGCGACCAAGAAAAAGGCCCGCGCGAGGCGGGCCTGGTGAAGGTGAGTTTTCGCGGCAGACTTACGCGCGTTCCATGTATTTTCCGGTGCGCGTGTCGATCTTGATCTTCTCGCCGGTCTTGATGAAGAGCGGGGCCTGCACGGTGATGCCCGTCTCGATGGTGATCGTCTTTTGCACGTTGTTGGCGGAATCGCCCCGGATGCCTTCCGGCGCGTCGGTCACGGTGAGGATGACGCTTGAGGGCATTTCGATGGAGACGGCCTTGTCATCGACGAAGGTCATGGTGACGCTGGCGTTTTCCACGAGAAAATTCTTCGCATCGCCGACGAGTTCGGGGGTGAGCGTGACGGTCTCGTAGGTTTCCGGGTCGGAGAAGACAAAGTCCTGGCCGTCCTTGTAGCTGAATTCCATCTTGCGGGTTTGCATCGGCACCACGTCGATCTTCTCGGTGGAACTGAAGCGGACATCAGAGGATTTGCCGGTCTTGAGGCTGCGGATGGAGGCTTGGACGAAGGCGCGGAGGTTGCCGGGCGTGCGGTGCTGGCTGTCGAGCACCACGGCCACGTCGCCGTTGTAAATGATCGCCATGCCCTTGCGGATGTCGTTTGCGGTTGCCATAAATCAATTCAATTTCCTCCCCCGGGTTACTGCGGGGGAAGCCGAAGCTAGCCAAGCGCCGCTTGATTGCAAGATTGGAATTCGAAAATTGCGCCGTGCACGCCAAATGGTCCAACCATCCCCATGCCAGCCATCCTCTCCCGCCAGAATTTTGAGAAATTCGCCGGACGCGCCACGCTCCTCGCCCTGCCCCTGCTCCGCCCGCCAGGCAAGCGTCAACAGTTCTCAACTCGCGTAATCCTCCATCCCCACGCAGGAGCAGACCGGGTTGCGGTCCCCGAAGACGTTGTCCACGCGGCCGACATGCGGCCAGAATTTGTAGTCGTGCAGGCTCTGGGCCGGGAACGCCGCCGCTTCGCGCGTGTAGGGGCGATTCCAATTGTCGCTGGCGATCTGATCCGCCGTGTGCGGGGCGTTCTTGAGGAGATTGCTCTTCGCGTCGGCCGCGCCAGTTTCCACGGCGGTCATTTCGGCATGGATGGAAATCATCGCGTCGCAGAAACGGTCGAGTTCGTATTTCGATTCGCTTTCGGTCGGTTCGACCATGAGCGTGCCAGCGACTGGCCACGAAAGCGTCGGCGCGTGAAAGCTGTAATCCATGAGGCGCTTCGCTACGTCCTCGGCGGTGGTTTTGTGGAAGGCCCGTAAATCCAGAATGCATTCGTGCGCCACGAGACCGTTGCTGCGGTAGAGCGTCGGAAAAAATTTCTCCAAGCGCGCGGCGATGTAGTTTGCGTTGAGGATGGCAAACTTCGTCGCGTCAGTGAGTCCATCCGGGCCCATCATCGCGATATACATCCACGAGATGGTGAGAATGCTCGCGCTGCCCCACGGGGCGGCGCTCACTGCGCCGATAGGGCTTTCGCCGCCGAGATTGATGACGTTGTGGCCGGGCAGAAATTCCACCAGATGTTCCGCCACGCCAATCGGCCCGACGCCCGGCCCGCCGCCGCCGTGCGGAATGCAAAACGTCTTGTGCAAATTTAAATGGCAAACATCCGCGCCGATGAAACCGGGCGAAGTGAGACCAACTTGCGCGTTCATGTTCGCGCCGTCCATGTAAACCTGGCCGCCGTTCGCGTGGATAATTTGGCAGATTTCTTGGATGCTGTCCTCGAACACGCCGTGCGTGCTGGGATAGGTGATCATGAGCGCGGACAATTCATTTTTGTGCGCCTCGACTTTGGATTTCAAATCCGCGACATCAATGTTGCCGTTGGTGTCGCACGCGATGGCGACGACGCGCATTCCGGCCATGATGGCGCTCGCCGGATTCGTGCCGTGCGCAGAAGTCGGAATCAAACAGACATTGCGATGCGTGTCGCCGCGCGATTCGTGATACGCGCGGATGACGAGCAACCCGGCGTATTCGCCCTGCGAACCGGCGTTGGGCTGGAGCGAAATGCCGGCAAACCCGGTGATCTCCGCAAGCCAGGTTTCGAGTTGCTCAAAAAGTTTCTGGTAGCCGCGCGTCTGTTTGATCGGCGCGAAGGGATGAATCTTGCTAAACTCGGGCCACGACACGGGAAACATTTCCGCCGCGGCGTTGAGCTTCATCGTGCAGGAGCCAAGCGGAATCATCGAAGCCGTGAGCGAGAGGTCGCGCGATTCGAGCCGCTTGATGTAGCGCAGCATCTCGGTCTCGGAGTGGTAGCGATTGAAGACGGGGTGTTGGAGGAATTTGCTGGTGCGCTCACAGCCATTCCAACCAAAGACGGAGCAGTCAACAGCTTGATCAATTAGTTTAGTGCCTGCACGCTTTGCCGCCTCCTCGAAAATATTGATAATCTCTGCAACGTCGTGTCGCGTTGTCGTCTCGTCAAAAAAAATCCCGACGGCATCAGGATACCAACGAAAGTTGAACTTACGCTCAACGCTCACTTGGGTAATCGCATCCCGGAACTGCCGATTTGCTTCACCTTGCAAGTCCACTTGCACAGAACCGAAGCCAAGGTGTTTTTTGTTTAGGACGCCTAAATCGTGGAGTTCGCAGTAAAGCAATCCTGCCAGCTTTGCAACTCGCTCTGCAATTTGCTTCAAACCTTCCGGTCCGTGATAGCAGGCGTAAAGCGACGCCATGTTCGCGAGCAACGCCTGCGCCGTGCAGATGTTGCTCGTGGCCTTCTCGCGGCGGATGTGTTGCTCGCGCGTGCCGAGCGCGAGGCGCAGCGCGGGTTTGCCTCGTGAATCTTTGGACACGCCGACGATGCGGCCGGGCATCTGACGCTTGAATTCATCGCGCGTGGCGAAGAACGCCGCGTGCGGGCCGCCGTAGCCGAGCGGCACGCCGAAGCGTTGCGCGCTGCCGACGGCGATGTCCGCGCCGAATTCGCCGGGCGGCTTGATGAGCGTGAGCGCGAGCAAATCCGTCGCGACCGTGACCATCGCACCGGCGGCGTGGGCTTTGGCGGTAAAGCCGGAGAAATCGTGAATCGCGCCAAACGTATCGGGGTATTGCACCAGCGCGCCAAAGACTTGGTCAGAGAACGAAAAACTTTCATGGTTGCCGATGACGATTTTAATCTTCAACGCTCCGGCGCGCGCGCGGACAACTTCAATGGTCTGCGGATGACACGTCTCGGAAATGAAGAACACATTGCGACCGTCCTTCAAACGCGAAGACATGGTCATCGCTTCGGCGGCGGCGGTGGCTTCGTCGAGCATCGAAGCGTTGGCGAGGTCGAGACCGGTGAGTTCGCTGGCCATCGTTTGGAAATTCAGCAGCGCTTCGAGACGGCCTTGGGAAATCTCCGCTTGGTAAGGCGTGTATTGCGTATACCAGCCGGGATTTTCGAGGACGTTGCGCTGGATGACCGGCGGCGTGATGGTGTCGTAATAGCCCATGCCAATGAAGGAGCGGAAAACTTTCGTTTCGCTGGCGATGCGGCGGAGTTCGGCGAGCGCGTCAACCTCGCTGCGCGCGGCGGGCAAATTTAATTTATTGGCGAGCCGAATTTTTTTCGGGACGGCGGCATCAATCAGTTCGTCCAAAATTTTGTGGCCGAGGAGCGCGAGCATGGCGTTTGTTTCGGCGGCGTCCGGGCCGATGTGGCGGCGGACGAATTGGTCGGTCGAAGCCAGCGGGGCGGGAGCGGAAGGCGGGGCGGGCATCATATTTTTTTGGGCGGACGAGCGTGCGGTCGTTTCTGACATGCGGGGAAACTAAGGAGCGAGACCGGCAAAGCAAGCTGGGATTTGTGGCCGAAGACCTGATGATTTGCGCGCCCGGTGAGCCGCTCGCTCGGACTTGGCATGGCCAGTGAAAAAAGGAATTCCGAACTTGCGATGAAATACATCTCCCGACTGAATCGGTTTTTGGCTCTTCACGGTTTATAGTGGGTAGCATCCAGGCCGAGAACCACCCGGCTGAATTTCCATTTATTTCCAGATACCCTGGTTCAGGTGAAGACGTCGTAAAAATTGGATTTCGGTTTGATGGTTGGAAAACGGCCGATCTTATAACGGTGTCGGTTCCGGAACCTGGAGCGGATCGTCTTTACCCTGTAATTATTGATATTCGGGTTCCAAGC